>JBHBMT010000025.1:0-8937 GCA_041773075.1 Moraxella sp. | reverse complement strand
GCATAGCGTTTGAATAACTTTAGGAAATTTTGCTGATTTTGACGGCTAAGCCCCTTAAAAATATCCACATCCTGCTTCTTAAAAAATTCAGCTGACATCTTCAGCTCCCAGCAGCGGTAGCGAAACAAAATATCACTAATGATGAGTTTGAGCCAGACAGGTTGATTTAGCACATCAGCTTTTATAGTGGCATTTTTTTCCCAAGTTTCCACCAGTCTATGCACATCACAACCATCCCCCATCTCCCTAAGGTGATATGCTTTTAATAAATCATAAGCCTCTAGCGATTTTCCCCGAGAGTTTTGTGAATCAAAATATTGAAAAGCTTCATCCAGATTATCCAAGACCACCACCGCAAAATCACAGTTCTGCAAGATATATGCTTTAAATTTGGCACGATATTTTTCATCACCCAATTCTTGTACATAGTTTTCCAAAAACTGATGATTTTTACGAATATTTGCCATACTTTGAGTATGGTTAAATTTTTGCTCTAAAAATTTGTTATTAAAAGGATTTTTGTTATCGTTTAATACATACAGCAGCAAAAATAAACTGGTTAGACGTTGCTGACCATCCACAATATCATACTTATCAACACCTTCGATATTTTTATTGTTATGCAAAACAATCGTTCCTAGACGACATTTGGCATTGTCATCAACCCTGTCATCAAAATACGAACGGATGTCATCAACCAGCTGTTTGATGTGCTTGGTTTGCCATTTATAGGGGCGCTGATACTCTGGAATAACAAGCGATTTTTCAAAAATCTCATCCACTGTTTCAATATTCACCGGTGCTAAATCACTCATACTTTCCTCCTTACACCTAAAGTACTTTTTTATCATACAATACTCATGCGTCAATTTATGTCGCATTTTCTTTATGGGCGACAACTTTTGTTGTTTTCCATCTGTCATTATCAAAGTTGGCAAGCCAGAAGTCCAAAATTTCATTCAACTTGAAACTTGAGAAGTCGTCATGACCTTAACCGTTACCACACTAGGCTTTCCCTATCATCACAACCAACACCCAACCCAAACAACCAAAACACTAACATGAACCAAGCTGTAACCTATTGTTCCAAATATCAATCCACACCTGATCAAATCTTAGATTTGATTATAGCAAACAAAAAAATTTTATGATCATCACGCTGCTATCATGTGTAAACGCACTAAAAAGAGTCATATATCAAACAAATGGCAATCAATATGCACCTTGAGGGTTTATGTTTTATGTCATACTTTTAAAAAAATTGTACAACACCTAAATCAAAACAACATTAAGCCGTACTTAAGAAGTAAAGCCCAAGCATTTACCATAGAGGGTTATAATGGTAGAATGAGATTGTGTCTTGTAGGGTTTGAGCATGGAACTAAGTGGTATTCCAGATGTAAAAAGATGATTGAAAATTCTTTAAATTTACTTTGTGTTAAGTAGAATGGGAAGTTGAACTATGTATAGTTAATGAACAATACTTTAATATTTATTGCTTTTTATTGTAACATTGATTAAGATAAAAATTTCGTATTCTATGGAGAGAGTTGTGACCATTGCCATTCGCCGTGCCACCCCTGAGGATTATCCAGCATTTGCACGCATATTTTTGGATAAAAGTGTCTATAGCAATACCTTGCAGCTACCCATGACAACTCAACATCTTTGGCAAAAACGCTTGGCAGAGGCGCCTAGTCATGTGTATATTTTGGTTGCAGAAAAAGACGGTGAGGTGGTGGGCAATCTGGGATTAACGTTGGCAATCAACGAGCGTCGCCGTCATGTGGCAGAGTTTGGTATGGCAGTCTGCGAGGCAGCACAGGGGCAAGGCGTGGGATCGGCATTGATGGGAGCGATGATTGACTTGGCAGACAACTGGCTGAATTTACATCGTTTAGAATTGACGGTTTATACTGACAATGCTCCTGCCATTGCCTTGTATCGCAAGTTTGGCTTTGTGATTGAAGGAGAGTCTGTGGACTACGCGTTTAGAAATGGAAATTATGTCAATGTGTATCATATGGCAAGAATTAAGCCAGTTTAGGGTATATTGACCGTTCATTTTTGTCACAAGCACAATCAAAGCTTGCCTGATGAATAACGTTAAAAGCATATAAATTATCAACACGCCCTAATAGTGAAAATGAGTAAATCCTAAGGGTGCACGCCCTAATAACTGTGCAAAGGCATCCGTATCCGCGCAATTGCCTTGGGCGAGCAAATCAAGCATATCGGTCGTGATGCGCACGCCCATCATACCAAGTAGGCGCATACCAAAGCGTGCCAAAGGTAGGGGCAAAGACAAAATAGGGCAGGCGGATTGCTGATGGATGTGGTATCTTAATGTCATCAGATAAGAGGCTAATGTGCTGACCTGTTGCCCTGTAAAATGAATAAGGGTGGGCACTGACCCCCCTAAAGATAGACGAATCAGACCCTCTATTACATCTTCTTGGCAGACAGGCTGTATCAGATACTTCCCACGATGAGGTAAGCACAACAAAGGCAGCTTTGCCAATGCCAAAAACAGCCGAGTACTTGCGCCATGCTGACCAAAAATCAGCGATGGACGCACCACACAGACCAAAAATGACGCATCTGCCAACTCAAGCAGGGCGGTATCACCTCGACCTTTACTACCCACAAAAGCAATGGGATTTAAGGGGTCTGCGCCTAGGGCAGACAGATTAATCCAGCGTTTAACGCCTGCGCGCTTGGCAAGCAGTCCAAGCATGGCAGGGCTATGATGATGTACCTGCTCCATCAAAGCAGCATCTGTGCTTAGCACACCACAAGTGTTGACAACAACATCCACCCCACACATTAAGGTGCTGATGGCATCAAGGGTGTCAAGGTGTGCAAAATCCACCTCTGCGCGCTTAGGTGTCTTAACCTCATGCCCTAGCGCTTGTAATTGTACAGCCAGCTGGCGACCAATAAATCCTGTCGCCCCAAAAAGCAAAATAACCATCTTGATGTCACTTTAATCGCTTGTGTGCAGGCAGAGCGCAACTGCCATCAGCACAGGTGATGGTCTTACCAAAAACCATGCCAATTAGCCACTTGGGAATTTTGTAGCGATGACGTGCAAAAATAGGATAAATAAAATCGCTCAATGCTTTAATGATGGGCAAATCAAATAAAAACACCCATTTTCTATCACAAGTTTTATATAAAAGCCTGACAGCGTCCATTGCCTGATACAGAGTGCCTTGTTCGTCTTTGGCGTGCAGATAGGTCAGAGCGTCTATCTGACTGATGCCTGCCTTGTTAAGTTCGTCCATCGCCATAGAAATGGCAATGGGCGTTATTCGCTCTGGATATTTTTGATAAAAATATGCTATTTCACTTTGACAAATGGGGCATTTGTCGTCATAAAATATGCCAATCATCATTACTCCTTAATGCGTTCTTTGGGATTTAAGTGGCACACACCATTTTCACAAGGGGTGACGGTTTTGCCATAGATGAGTTTAATTAGCCATTTTGGGGTTTTGTAGCGATTTTTGGCGATGATGGGATATAAAAAATCGCTCACTTGTTTAATGATGGGCAAATATAATAATGAATGCAATGGCACATTGGCGGTTTTATATAAAAGTCGTACCGCATTCATGCCTTTGTGCATTTGTCCTAATTCATCTTGTACCACCACATAAGTCATTATGTCTATTTCGGTGATATGGTGCTTGGCTAAAATATCTAATGCTAAGTGAGCGGGGATAATGGTAATTTTATCGGGGGCTTTATGGTGCATTGTATGGGCATTGGCAGTGCAGAGCACACAATCATTGTCATAATACATAATAATCATTGATGTTCCTTATTTAAAGATTTGGGCAGGGTAAAATACCCTGTAATCGCTGATGAGATTGCTCCAACACCACCAAGTGCCATTGATACATTTAAAGCAGATAAATAATCTTCTGTACCAAAAATGATAGCAATAATGACGCTATAAAAAATAAAACTGATTAAAAATCCAAGAAAGATAAGATGTGCATAATCTTTAAGACTATTTTTATAAATTTTTTTCTTAATCACAGCAAACCCTGTAATACTGGCAGGAATAATACCAATGATACTTCCTGCTAAGCCATAAAAGAAAATAAATGCAATTAATGCAATAACATCTGACAAAGAAACAGCTGATAAAGTATTTAATTCAAAATCAAGAATCAAAAAAGTAGATAGGGTTAATAAACTACCGATGGCACTACCCAAAACCATATAGGATAAAAACACTTTTCTGATTGGATATTCATTTGTTGTCATAACTATCCCTCTTTATTTTTTAGGCAATACAAAAATAGCTAATAGAAACGCCCTAATCGCACCAATTATTCCCAATATGCCAAAAATATCATCACATCTATTAATTTATGTGCTTTGTGAATGCCATTCATCAAAATCAAACACACACCATAAAGAGCAAATAGCGCAAATCCAATCAGAGCAATTATAGGATAATGCCACCAGATATTTTTATATAGGCGACATTTGGCAATGATCAATCCTGCAATGGTGGCTGGAATGAGCCCAGCAAATACTCCAAATATCCCAAAAAATAATAAAGTACCTAAAAATTCTGGGAGTTCTTTTGGTGCGTCTAAATTTGACCCTATTACCAAAACACCCACTTGCATACCGCCAATAAATCCACCAAATAGGACATATAAACCGACAACGGTGCTAGTAGGATAGCTTTTGTTGAATTGTTCATTTCTCACCCTAAATATTTATTAAATGGAATAGTGATTTACATTGGCTTAAACACCATCAAAAAAACAATCGCAATGGTAGCACAAAAGGCAGGATAGCCCATCATTTCCCATTTTTTGGCAAGTTGCCAATATTGAGCAGGTAGATTTTCGTTATTGTCGCACGCTTTTTTTGCCAAATCACGCATTTTTAATTGCCACACGACCACAGGAAGCCAGCACGCCCCAACAAAGAAAAACAGTCCCAAACTTGCCCAAATCCAAGTTGCCGAAAAAGGCATTTTTAGGGCGTGCATCAACCACAGTCCTGAAAAAAACTGTACAAACACACACGGAGTGGTAAACCAAAAGTCCGCCTTGCACACCCAGTAGCTGACCACACTGATGGCAGGCACGCTACCGCTACGGTTGGCAAAAAACAGATAAAACGCCGTACCAAAGCCTGTGCCAAGCAGTAGCACCGCCGATAAAATGTGCAGGGTTTTGACGACTTGGTATAGAAGTAAGCTGTCCATCATGTCTCCTAGTCAGAACTTTTGTATATTATACAGTATTTTCTGTTATTACAGAAATAAAAAAATAAAAAAATTCACCCCAATAAACATTGAGATGAATTTTTATTAATTAAGCGTTATTAAGTGTTTTTAGATACTGCATCAATAAAGGCACAGGGCGACCTGTTGCGCCTTTATTAGCGCCTTCTACCCATGCTGTGCCTGCAATGTCAAGATGCGCCCATGCTTGCCCTTCTTTGATAAAGTGCTTTAAAAACGCTGCCGCTGTGATGGAGCCACCTTTGCGACCGCCTACGTTAGCAAGGTCAGCAATAGGGGATTTGATCTGTTCGGCATAGTCATCGTCCAAAGGCATCTGCCAAATCAAATCGTTGGTGTAATCACTGGCAGCTTCTAGAGCGACCAAGGTGTCTTCATCATTGCTATAGACTGCACTACGCACATCGCCTAGGGCAATCACCGCAGCGCCTGTCAAGGTTGCTGCATCAATGATGGTGCTAGGGGTGTAATGGTCTTGCACATAGCACAAGGCATCACACAGCACCAAACGTCCTTCAGCATCGGTGTTTAATACTTCTACTGTGGTACCATTCATGGCGGTGACAACATCACCAGGGCGAGTGGCACTACCTGAAGGCATATTCTCGGCGCAAGCCAGCACCACAACGATGTCAATAGGCAGACGTGCCTCACAGACAGCTTTTAGGGTGCCTAACATCGCGGCTGCCCCACCCATGTCAAACTTCATTTCATCCATGCCAGCAGCAGGCTTGATAGAAATACCACCTGAATCAAAGGTTAAGCCTTTGCCCACCAAGGCAACAGGATTGTTAAGTTTGGCGGATTTGCTTTTTTTGGTTTTGCCAAAGTATTCTGCCACCACCAATTTGCCTTCCTCAAGTGAGCCTTGAGAGACCGCCAAAAAGCACCCCATGCCCAATTTTTGCATTTTCTTTTCGTCAAGCACATTGACGGTTAGTACCTCACTGTATTCCTTGCCTAATTGTTTGGCTTGTTTGGCAAGATGGCTTGGGGTGCAGACATTGGGGGGTTCATTAGCGACATCACGAGCAAGATTTTGTCCTGCAACCACTGCTTGTGCAAAAGCAAGCGCTGTTTGATAATCTTTAAGGTCGTCTTTGTTGTTCACAAACTCAATGACGCTGATGGTGTCATTTTTTTGGGTTTTTTTGTAGGTACTAAAATGGTAATTTTTGCCTAGTAAGGCGCGTACAAACTGACCAAAATGCTGCTGGCAGATGATATTGCCCCAAATAATAACTGCTTTGTTTTGTGCTTTGATGGCACGATAAGTATGTTCAGCAACTTTATCAATGTTGTTTGCCAGTTTGGTCAGCTTGCCTGTACCAACCACACATAAAGCAGGTGTTGTGGCATCATAAGGGGCATAATCGGTGATATTCTCTCCAAGCTCCCCTTTAAAATTAGCTACTTTAATCAAGCTTGTGGCACGATGAGCCAGCGCCTCATCAATGTCGCCAAGCACGGTTTTTGTGTCATCACAAAAAACGACTAATAGTGGTAGAGCACTGTTTTTATTGGGTTTTTTTAGGGTTAGGGTTGAACTGACACTAAGTTTGGTTATCATAACATATCCTTGCAGATGTTTTGTGAAAAAAGCCTCATCAATATACCAATATCCGCCCAAAAAATAAAGCCCTAACGCCACAATTATTGGGTTGGTGTGTTTGGTGTGGAGGCATTTTGGGGAGGTGTGCAACGGGCTATAGTGCCTGTTAAGATAGCACAGTGTTCATGCCTATAATATTAAACTGACTATCAACAAAAAGTCAGTGCAGTGATGATCAATGTTGTTAAGATAAGCAAATTAACACACTTTTTATCTATCTAAAATATCAAAAATTCATTGAACTGTTGTGAATTATCAACATGGCTTGGGTTTTTTGATATAATGATGAATTGCTTTTATGTTTTGGGGATTGTGTGATTTTACGCCGTTATATTACTTGGCAGGTTATCAGCACCACCGCTCTTGTATTGGGGTTTTTGGTGGTGATGCTGCTTGGCGGGCGTTTGATTCGCTATTTTGGCATGGCAGCAGAAGGGGGATTGCAAGTATCGGTGCTGTTTCGCTTGATTAGCTATAACCTGCCTTATTTTTTAGAGCTGATTTTGCCTTTGTCTTTTTTTATTGCGCTAATACTGACCTTTGGCAGGCTTTATACAGATAATGAAATGGCGGTGATTAATGGCAGTGGTGTTTCTCGCTCGCAATTGGGGCGATTGCTGACACCTGTTGTGGTATGTTTGGTGGTGGCAGAGGGGTATTTGAGTCTTGTGGCAAAACCGTGGGGCGTGCGCCAATCTGAAAATATTTGGCAAAACCAAGCGCTATTACAAGCATTTGATTTAATTAAGCCCAAATCTTTTATTAGCAGTGGAGATTATCATCTGTATGTTGGTGAAGTGGGCGAAAATCGCAGTTATGTCAGTGATGTGATGATTGTTCAAAGCCCTAAGGACAATAGCACCAAGCAAACCTTGATTTTTGCTAAGCACGCCACCCAAGTGCCACGCACAGACAATGTGGTGCAGCTGGATTTGTCTGAAGGGCGGCGTTATGAGATTGATACCGCAAGCTTGGAGTATAATGAAATCGGCTTTGAGCGTTATCGGGTTAGCCTAGAAACCAAATCAGGCAGGGTACGAGATGCCAAAATAGAAACCGAACCAACCACGACACTACTGACGCAATCAACACCACAAGCACAGGCGGAGCTTGGTTATCGCTTGAGTTTGCCATGGCTGATGGTGCTGGCGGTGATGTTTGCACTGCCTTTATCTCAAGTGCGCCCAAGACAAGGGCGCTGGCTAAAGCTTGTGCCTTCTATTTTTATTTTTGTGGCGGTAGCATTGGTGCTGATTTCGCTTAAATCGCCTATTGAAAAGCAACGTCTTGGGGTCTGGGCGTATCCTGTGGTCTTGGTGGTTATGTTTTTGGTGGCGCTATATTTAAACTACCATACTCGTCTGATTACTCGCTATCGTTTAACCAAACATGAGCAAGGAGAGGCTCATGGCTAAATTACCAAATTATGTCAAAAAAACCGCCCTATTTGCCATGATGGCGGGCGTGGGTGGACTGTGGGTGTTGCAGCTGATTTTTGCGTATTTGGCTGAATTAGAAAGTCTGTCTGATAGCTATCAGATGCAAGATGTGTTTTGGTATATTTTTTATAAAGCGCCTTATTTTTTGGTGCAGTTTGCGCCAACAGGGGTATTGCTTGGGGCGGTGGTAGGATTGGGGCTGCTTGCCAATCATAGCGAGATTGTGGTGATGCGCAGTGCAGGGGTGAGTCTGTATCGCATTGTCGGCTGGGTGATGCAACCTGCGGTGCTGTTTGTGCTGATGGCACTGGCGGTGAATCAATGGGTGCTCCCTGTTGCCAACCATCATGCCAAAAATATCAATAGCACAGACACATCGCTCGTGAGCATCAGTGGCTACTGGGTAGTAGCGCCGCGTGCTGATGATACCAATGTGCAAGAGGTGGTGTATGTGGGCTATGCAGATACAGAAGGCAAGCTAAAAGACGTCAAACGTTTTGATGTCGCTGATGGCACATTGCTTGGTGCGATGAGTGCGCCAACGGGCTATTATGATGACAGTCAAACCGACCGCTATCAATGGCAATTACAAGACGTTGATACTATTT
>JBHBMT010000024.1:0-21740 GCA_041773075.1 Moraxella sp. | reverse complement strand
TATAGGTACTCGTTCTTTGGTGCATGATAACGCTTTTATCAATCAGCTTGGTGTATGGATTGACAATGCAGGTGTTGTATTGTCAGTCTACACAGGCTCGGCGTTGATTGCCAAAACAGGTCGGCTGGACAACTTTCAAGCAACCAGCAACAAAAAAGCATGGCAGTGGGTCATCTGCCAAAGTTCAAATGTTCATTGGGTTAGTCATGCCCGTTGGGTGCATGATGGCAAATTTTACACATCATCAGGCATATCAGCAGGCATGGACATGACGCTTGCCTTTATTGCTGATGTGGCAGGCATGGCTACCGCCCAAAACATAGCTCAACATTGTGAATATGTGTGGCAAACCGACAGTACCCTAGATGATTTTGCTCACTTTTATTTTGACAAGTAAAATGCCTTGATACACAAAAACCCCAAATCCTAGTGAACCAAACCTCAAAAGTTAGATAGCCTTTGAGGTTTGATTCACCGATCATCAGGGGGTTTGTTTTGGACAAAGATTGACATGGGTTATTCTGGTGTTGGTTTTTCTAAAAGCACATACGCAGGCACATCAAGCACCGCTGCCAATTTATGGATATTTATCAACGCAATATTACGTTTGCCACGCTCTACGCCACTTAAATAACTGCGAGCAATGCCACTTTCTAGTGCCAGTTTTTCTTGGGAAAAGCCTTTTTGTTTGCGAATTTGTGCCAATCTTAAGCCAAACTCTTTTAAAGGGTCGGTTTGCATATTGTGTGCCTTATGTCAGGTAAAGGCATCATGCTACCCAAAGATAACCCATAAGATAACGCCTTATAAGTTCACGCCAAATAAGTTCACGCACTATAGTTGACATTTTTGCTCAAAAATTATAATATTATGTTACCCATAGTAGTCATTTTACTCTCAAAACAGGAAATTTACTTTATGAAGCAATATGTCGTTAAATTTCAGCGCTCAGGATCAGGTTGTGTTGAATCAAGAACCATTACCGCCAGTAGTGCAAGTCAAGCCAAAGAACAAATCAAGTCTTATTATAATGGTAAAGTCACTATCATTTCTACTGTAGAGAAATAAGCAAGGAGTTATTATGAATCATTTATCTAAAGAAGAGAAAGCCCGTAAACTCAGAGAGGACGCTCAAGCTCTTAGAGAAAAAATTGGTGGCGACTACTATTCTGCAAAAGAGGCGATTGATGATGTGTATTATGCTGATGGCATAGGAGGAAAAGCGGCTGCGAGCGCCAAACTTATTGGAAAATCTTTGTTTAATATTGGTAGATTTATTGGTAGTGAAATTTTGCCAGCAATAGGTGAACAAAACGCCAGAAAATTAGAGAAAGACAAATAATTCTTACGATATTAAAATACCCCAACCATTACGATTGGGGTATTTATTATTAAACCTATCAAACAATCAACAATCAGTTTTCCACCACAGGAATCTTACCAATCTTGGCTTGCCAGATTTTTGGTGCGGTGGCATGGACGGACACCCCTTCACTGTCTACCGCTACCGTTACGGGCATATCCTTGACTTCAAATTCATAAATCGCTTCCATACCAAGTTCAGGAAACGCCACAACTTTGGCTTCTTTGATGGCTTTGGAGACCAAATATGCCGAACCGCCAACCGCCATCAGATATACCGCTTTATTATCGGCGATGGCTTGACAGGCTGCTGCGCCACGCTCGGATTTACCAATCATGCCTAAAAGACCTGTTTGCTCCAGCATTTGACGGGTAAATTTATCCATACGAGTGGCGGTCGTTGGTCCTGCAGGTCCCACCACTTCATCACGCACAGGGTCTACTGGTCCAACATAATAGATAAGCTTATTGGTAAAGTCCACAGGCAAAGTTTCGCCGTTATTAAGCATATCGGTCATGCGTTTGTGAGCGGCATCACGTCCTGTATAGATTTTGCCAGATAACAGCAGTACATCGCCTGTTTTCCATGTTGCCACTTCTTCTTTGGTCAAGGTATCTACGTTTACTCGTTTGCCATTGTCAGGATTATAGGTGATGTCAGGATACACGCTCAAATCAGGGGGCGTCAATGTGGCAGCGCCTGTGCCATCCAGCTCAAAATGAATGTGGCGAGTGGCAGCGCAGTTAGGAATCATGGCGATGGGCTTACTGGCGGCGTGTGTTGGGTAGTCTAGGATTTTGACATCAAGTACGGTGGTCAGTCCGCCCAGTCCCTGTGCACCAATCCCCAACGCATTGACTTTTTCGTACAGCTCAAGACGCAAGGCTTCAACAGTAGAAAGCTCTACCCCACTGTCGGCTTTTTCTTTGAGTTTTTGAATATCAATGTGGCTCATCAAAGATTCTTTGGCAAGCAGCGCCGCTTTTTCGGGCGTGCCACCAATGCCAATGCCCAAAATACCCGGTGGACACCAGCCTGCACCCATCGTTGGAATGGTTTTTAGTACCCAATCTACAATGCTGTCTGATGGGTTTAGCATGGCAAGCTTGGACTTGTTCTCACTGCCACCGCCTTTGGCTGCGCAAGTTACGTCCACTTTGTCGCCTGCCACGATTTCCATATGAATCACCGCAGGAGTGTTATCACGGGTATTGGTGCGTTTGCCCGCAGGGTCAGCAAGCACGGACGCACGCAGCTTGTTATCGGGGTGGTTGTAGGCACGGCGCACGCCTTCATTGACCATCTCGGACACCGTCATGGTAGCGTCCCACTGCACATTCATGCCGACTTTTAAGAACACCGTGGCAATGCCCGTATCTTGACAAATGGGGCGATGTCCTTCGGCACACATACGGCTATTAACCAAAATTTGCGTCATGGCGTCTTTGGCGGCAGGGTTTTCTTCACGCTCTAGGGCTTCTACCAAGGCTTCAATATAATCAGTGGGGTGATAATAGCTGATGTATTGAAAGGCATCGGCGATAGATTGGATAAAATCTTCTTGTTTGATGATGGTCATAAAAAATCCTTTTGGCTATGGGCGTTTGCCCCTTGGCTAACAAACTGACTTAGGCTAATTTACAAACTAAAAACAGTGTTATTGTAACATTTTCACCAGTTAATGGCAAAGGCACGGACTAGGGTATCCTAATATTTCATATTTGCACTTAAACTCAAGAAAAATCGCAGAAGTTTCAATAAAAAATTAGACTGTTGATATTGAAATATCAACAAGCAATTTGACAATAAAATCAAGAGTTAGCCTTTTTTAAGGCAAAGACACTATGTTTTTTCTCAATGATTGCCAGATAGTAATGAGTGTTATAAGCGTTAGGATACCCTAGTCAAATACCGTGCAGGACGCCACTGCCTGACCTTGAGATTCTGCATAGTCTTTGCCCCACACGCATAGCGCCTTAAGCACAGGCACAAAACCACGCCCTGTTTCGGTCAGCGCATATTCCACTCTTGGGGGCACCTCTGGATGGACTGTACGCATGATTAAGCCGTCTTTTTCCAATTGTCGCAGCTGCTCTGTGAGTACTTTTTGGCTAATGCCTTGAACCAGTGCCAACAATTCTTTGGTGCGCCTTGTTCCCCCACTCAAATAATACAAAATCCAACACTTGTATTTGCCGCCCACAGTTTGCATCGCCACATCAATCGCCAATCGCGCCATCGCCCTATCCATTAATCTTTACAAAAAATAACATTGTCACACCCACTACCATCATCAAAAACTTACCCAAAAGTACCTATCAGACGTGCAAGTGCGTTATTTTGATTTTCAAAAAACTCATTATACTACAAGGCTGACTGTGGCAAATACCACTTTGTACACTCTTTAGCCACCTCAATCATCTGTCACACACTGGAGAATCTATGTCTGTTCAATCACTGCTCAATCTGCGTAAATCCACACGCCACTATGATTCCAACTTTGTCATTCCCAAAGAAGACCTTGAGCGCCTATTAAGTATCGCCACCCTCGCTCCTAGTGGCAACAACAGCCAGCCTTGGCGTTTTGTAGTCATCAATGACAAACACCTGCAGCGCACCTTACTGCCAATCACTTACCATCAAATCCAAACATTAGAAGCGTCCGCTATCATTATTATTTTGGCTGACCGCCATGCCTATCTTTCTGATAATCTCACCCAAATCCACCAAGAAGAATATGAGCAAGGCTGCTTTGATGAAACGGTACGAGAATTTTTGACTCAAGCAGCCATTGGATTTTATGACAGTTTTGATGAGATACAATTGACCAAGTTTTTGGGTATTGATATTGGGCTTGTGGCAATGAGTATTTTGTTATGCGCTCAAGAAATGGGGTATCACAGCATTCCCATGTCAGGCTATGACCGTCAAGCGCTAAGAGAAACTTTTCATATCAATGAGCGTTATTTGGACATGATGATGATTGCCATTGGCAAAGGCGTTAAAATACCACACAAAACATTGCGCCATCCAATTGAAAAAGTGGTTAAATTTAATGAATTTTTTGAATAATGTTAGGGCATATCAGTATTTAACATATGGTAACAAGGTTAATAAAAATGATTTTTTAATACCTACCTTAAAAAACCCAATTCTTAATTTTTCAAAAATTTATTGATGTCATGCAATATCATCAGCGATGCAATTTTTGCAAACACAAAAGCAGCGTGGGTGATTGATGTTATTGATTCTATCAACTCTGTCTTATTAGCATAACTTTGTTTCACAAAAACCGTCATGAAATACCATGAACGGTTTTTATCATGTTTACATAGTTATACAAAGCCAAATTTTATTTTTTCATTGCCCGCTTTATATTCTTCTTCATCAATGTGCGTTAATTCTGCCAAGGTCATGGGTTCATTGACTTTGATGTCTTTACCCACCGATTGCAGGTATTGATTGCATTTATCGGTGTCTAATTTGCCAAATTTATATTCAGCAATCAGTCGTCCACGCCTTAATAAAGCATGATCAATGTCCATCAAATCAGCATTAAAGGTGCAAATAAATTGGCATTCCAACACATCTGATAAGATACCATCAGCGATGTTTAAAATAATACCAACCACATCTGTTTGATTACCACCGCCCACACGCTCGGCAATGTAGTTTTCGCAGTCCTCTAGCACCAATACCGAATTTTTCTGCTCAATCAGCATGCTCATAAATTCAGGTTTGGCAAGCTCGCCAATCATGTTATTAGGTACAAAAATAAAGTCTTTATCAGGGATTTGTGCAGTCAGCCATTTGATGTAGTTGGTTTTGCCCGTGCCTGCCAGTCCGTGCAATAATACCACACCCTTTTTGCCTTGGCTTAGCTCATTTTTAATTTTATGATGCACAGGCAAAAAGTCATGATTATACATCGTTTGTAGGTTTAGGGCATAAGGCTTGATACCCTGATGTTTGAATACCAAATCTCGCCCTTCTTTTAATAACAGTAATACCTTGCTATCTTTTGATAGATATTTTTCTAAATAGTCATTAAAAAATAGGCGAATATTATTTAGTGATTTTTCATCTCTTGGGTCATAAAAAATATGGTCAACACTCAAAAATCCTGCCTCAAAAATCGTCTTATCATACTCATTGCTCAAATCTTCACTAGTTACAATAAACAGCTCATATTTTTCATAAAAATAACAAACCTCCCTTTCATAGAAATGATGATTTTTTTTATCAAATGCCACAGGGTGATAATCGGTGCATTTAATAAAATCAAAAAGCTTATCTCTTTTTATCACCATATCATCAAAATCCACACTGGGCAATAATGAGCTTAACAGCTGATAATAAGGATTATCTGAGGTTTTGATTTCTTGATCTAACTCTGTAGCAACAACTTGATAATGACCATTAATATAAACTTCATTGAATATCTTTTTTGGGTGATAATGTTTTGATTTTAAAATTTTCATAACCATCCTTAATGTCATATCAATACAATAATATCATCAATCATCGCACTATTATCTTGCTATAACATCGCTTACTTTTTAAATAAATTTACCCAACTTTTTTGACGGGCTATTATATCACAGCTTAACAGTGCTCTGCATATAATTACAACATCACCCATTGCTTACCTACATCACCTGTGTACTCACCCTCTTTTTTGGCACTCATCCATCCTTAAAGCCTCACCTACGTCTTAATTTTTTTTGAAAAAATATATTTATTTTCAAAATATTAGACTAAATTTTACATTTTATTACATTTTTAAATTTTATTTATATAAATTTCTTATGATATCATCTGTGAAGATAATAAATATCAGCAACCATGGTATTTTATGTTACACAAGTACCTATCAACATAAGGAACTTTGCTATGAAAAAAATCACAGCAATTATCAAGCCCTTTAAGCTAGACGATGTGCGCGAAGCCTTAAGTGAGCTTGGCATCACAGGCATGACCGTCTTTGAAGTCAAAGGCTTTGGACGTCAAAAAGGGCATACAGAGCTGTATCGTGGGGCAGAATATGTGGTGGATTTTTTGCCAAAAATTCAGCTAGACATCGTGGTGGACGATGACACAGTAGATAGCGCAGTTACCGCCATTATTAATGCCGCCCATACAGGCAAAATCGGCGATGGCAAAATTTTTGTAAGTCCAATTGAGCAGGTAATTCGCATTCGCACAGGCGAAATGGATAGCGCTGCTTTGTAATTTTTTTGGGGTTTTTTGGGAGTATCGTAATGAAAAAATGGCTATTATCCGCCTTCGTATTGCCTAGCGTGGCACTGGCACAAGACCCATGGTTGGTATCAACCGATACCATTAACAGTGGCGACACCGCTTGGATAATGACATCAGCTGTATTGGTGTTGTTTATGACCTTGCCTGGACTTGCGCTATTTTATGGGGGTATGGTGCGCAAAAAAAATCTGCTCTCCACAATGATGCACAGTTTTGCAGTAGCGGCGCTGGTGTCAGTCTTGTGGGTGATTGCAGGCTATAGCCTTGCCTTTACCGAAGGCAATGCGTTTATTGGTGGCTTTGAGCGCTTGTTTTTAAATGGCATGATTTTTGATGCTGCCAACAATCAAACCACTGTTCTTGGCGGTGAAGGCACTATCCCCGAATCAGTCTTTATGTTTTTTCAGATGACCTTTGCTATCATCAGCACCGCCATCATCACAGGTGCCATTGCAGAGCGTATGAAATTTTCGGCAGTGCTGCTGTTTTCAGGCTTGTGGATGATGTTGGTCTATGTGCCTACTGCTCACTGGGTTTGGGGTGGCGGCTTTATGGCAGAAGGTGGCGTGATGGACTTTGCTGGGGGTACAGTGGTTCATATCAATGCAGGCATTGCAGGGCTTGTGGCAGCCATCATGGTTGGTAAGCGCACAGGTTATGGCAAAGAAGCTATGCCTCCACACAATATGGCATTGACACTGATTGGCGCTGCAATGCTGTGGGTAGGCTGGTTTGGCTTTAACGCAGGGTCGGCAGGGTCTGCTGGTGCTGGTGCTGGTATGGCAATGGCGGTCACACAAGTTGCCACAGCTTTTGGGGCATTAACTTGGCTTGCGTGCGAGCGCTTGGTGGGTCATCGCCCTTCTGCTCTTGGCTTGGCATCAGGTGCTGTGGCAGGTTTGGTAGGCATTACCCCTGCAGCAGGATTTGTGGATGTTCAAGGCGCTATCATCATTGGCATTGTGACCACTGCGGCGTGTTATTTTGCGGTTACTGTCCTAAAGCGCAAACTTGGCTATGATGATTCACTAGATGCCTTTGGTATCCATGGCTTTGGCGGTATTGTTGGGTCGGTATTAACTGGAATTGTCTTTAATAATGTGGTCTTTGGGGGTGATGCCAGTGTGAGCAGTCAAGTATGGATTCAGCTCAAAGACAGTGCCATTGCCGTGGTTTATAGCGGATTGATGAGCGTCATACTTCTAAAAATCGTCAGTATCTGTTGTGGTGGTTTAAGAGTAGATAAAGACGTAGAACGCGAAGGCTTAGACATCAATATTCACGGTGAACGTGTAGAATAAACATCCATCTACCAAGCCCCAAAGACACTTAAATCATATAGGTTTCTTTGGGGTATTTTGATAAATCTGTTGCTAGCGCGTGCTGACTTTAATTTGAGTGAAAAATTTAGACAAATCATCAAATTCAACTCAATCCTTACACCCACCCTGTCCATCAATACAAGGCAAAAACTCCTCTAGCTCCACCTCTGCCTTAGCCCCCTCATCCAACACCCATCTTCTAGTACCATCAGGGTACAATGTCAATAACATCATTGCCACCTGATGTTCGCCATGCCAAGCAGCCAGCTCTTTGGCACGTTCCAAATCCACCGCGTGAGAGCCACTGGTGATAGCTTGAAGCTTGGCATATTCTGCAATCATCTGTGGCTGATCCTCATCATAAATCCATAGCTGTGCATCAGGGTGCGCTTGGTGAATCTCATGAACTAGCGCAACAATTTCAGTAGCAGTCAATCCTTTTGGAATGACAATATAAGCATTGTAATTGTCTATACCTTTGGTATTTTTTTCTTTGGCAACCAATTGCCATATCGCTGATTTTTGGCTATCGCCAGCAGGGGCGTCCTTTGGCGCATTGGTCTGTGCGCTAACTTCATTTTTGGTGTCAATTTTGGTTTCATGTTTGCTGTCACTGACTGATGGCGTTGGCGCACCACACGCCCCCAGCATCAGTGCCACACCCATCAGCACCTGTATTTTTGCATTTATTTTCATTGCATCACCTTTTATCGTCTATTGGTTGTAAGCATATCATTAATTGATAATTAGATTATATTAACATTTCAATTTAAGTAAAAAAAAATTAGCTAAACGTCCTTTTTTAGGAGATAAACTTAAGACAACATGCATATTGACAAGGCTGTCAACAACAAAAGGCAATCAGTTTATGTTTCACCAAAAAAGCACATCCAAAGCCTCACAGTTAGGATTACTTGTTAAGGCGCATGAGGCATCAATATCCTCATCAATCATGCAAAGCTTTATAAATGGTTTTTGCTAGCACCTTGCCGATGCCATTGACTTTGGCAATATCTTCTTCGGAGGCTGATAACAGCTGTCCAATACCCCCAAAGTAGGTTAATAAGTCTCGTCGCCGTTTTGCCCCGAGCCCAGGAATCACCTCAAGCACAGAAGCGCCACGAGCTTTATCTCGTTTTTTACGATGATGCGTGATGGCAAAGCGATGTGCCTCATCACGAATGTGCATAATCAGATGTAGTGCCTTATGGTCTGGCGCAAGATCAATAGGGTCATGACAAATAAAGTGCAGCACCTCAAGTCCTGCTTTGCGCCCCTCCCCCTTTGCCACACTGACAAGCAACGTCTCCTCCAATTTGTCTAACGCCACCAGTACATCTTTGGCAACACCAAGCTGTCCCTTGCCCCCATCAATCAACAGCATATCAGGCAAAGGATGCTTGCTATAGCGACGAGTAAGTACCTGACGCATGGCAGCATAATCATCGCCTGCGGTGATATCATGAATGGCATAATGACGATACTCACGGCGACGCGCTCCACCTTGGTCAAACACCACACATGATGCCACCGCTGCCTCACCCATAGTATGACTGATATCAAAACATTCAATCCGATCAATCGCCCTATCACTGACTGTCTGCAATACCTCTTTGAGCGCCAAAAAGCGCATGCGCAACTCATGATAATCGCTTAATTGCGTCATCAAGGCATTACTAGCGTTTAACTTGGCAATCTCTAGCCATTCTTTGCGATGCCCTCGCACCATCGGCTTGATGGTCGTAGGCTGCTGCTGGGACAACACCCTAGTTATCGTATCGGCGTCTGCTGGTACATGACTGGTGATGATTTGTGCAGGAATATCCTCACTGACATCTCTATAAAAAGACAAAATAAACTCTGCCAACCACTGGCTTTCAGGCTCTGATGCCTCAAAAGTCATCACATTGTCCAAAAAATAGCTCTTCCCCCCTAGCACCTGTCCGCCTCGCACCATCAGCACATAGACACACACCACACCTGCTTGACTGGCAAGCGCCATCACATCTGCATCCCCCTCCTTGGTATAAACCGCCTGATTTGCCGTCAGTGACGACAACATAGCAAGACGATCGCGCAGTACCGCTGCCTGCTCAAAGTCTAACGCCTCCGCTGCTGCTTGCATTTTTTGCACCAGACTTGCGTGTACTGCGTGTCTCTCCCCTTTCAAAAAATCAAGCGCCTGCGCCACATCTTCTTGGTATTCAGCTTGTGTAATCATCTGAACACATGGGGCTTTGCACCGCTTAATCTGATATTCCAAACAAGGGCGCTTTCTTTTGGCAAACTCATCATTGCTACACGTGCGCAAAAAAAACAGCTTTTGGAGCAGCACCATCAGCTCTTTAGCGCCTGTAGCAGAAGGATAAGGTCCAAAAAATCGTCCATCTTTATGGTTGCCCTTACCTCGCCCCAATGCTAAGCGCGGAAACTTATCCGAGGATAAATAAATATACAAATAAGACTTATCATCGCGAAGCATGACATTATAAGGCGGTCGGTACTCCTTAATCAGCGTCTGTTCAAGCAAAAGCGCCTCCACCTCGCCACGCACCACAAGCCAAGTCACATCATAGATGCGCGCCACCAGTGCGGCAGTTTTTGGGTGCTCGTGCGTTTTTACAAAGTAGCTTGATACTCTGTTTTTGAGTGATTTTGCCTTACCCACATACAGCACCTCTTTGTGCTTGCCCAGCATCTGATACACCCCCGGTGTGGTTGGCAAGCTTTTTAGTTTTTGTTTGAGCGCCTCTTTATTGGCATAACCCAACTCATCTGTAGACAGAGGATGGCTAGATGTAGCTTGATTGGTGGTAGCAGTTGTGGTCATAATTAGTACAAAAAGTGAATAATTGGACGTATTGACACTTTTTATATCTTGTCAGCAATGTCAAAAACGTATGATTTTTTTTGGTAGGGTTGTCAAAAATTGGGGTATTTTGGTTTTTGGTATTGATGTCTTTTGTTGATGTGGCACACCTCTATTTATCAAAACCCTTGTGATGATTGCTATGTTACTCAAACGACAGCGCTATTTTAGCACAAATCTGGTCAAGCACAGATCATCAAAATCACACATATGAGGTTGAGTGTGTTAAAATTCAAAAAAAACAGCTTTTTTAATCACCCTATGAAATATATTTATGGTTGTGTTGGCATAGCACTTAGTATCTTTGCTCCTTCTTTTGCCACCTCCTCTTCTTTGATTCTTGCCAATCAAGCGCGCGCCATTGATGGCGACACCTTAGAAATACTAAGTGATGCAGGCAGTATGCGTGTGCGCTTACAAGGCATTGATGCCCCTGAATTATCACAAGACTATGGCGACTCTGCTAGACAGAGCTTGGTAAATTGCATTGCAGGGCGTACGGTTGTGGTGCGTGGTGACAAGACAGATCGTTATGGACGCATTGTTGGCGTTGTTTATGCCGATGGTCAAGAGTGCAATTTGCAACAAATTCATCTTGGTATGGCATGGCATTATAAGGCATATCAAGACGAACAAAGTGCCAAAGAGCGCAAAAGTTATGCCAATGCTGAACAACAGGCGCGTCATGCCAAGCTTGGATTATGGGCAACCTGTGCCATCGCCCCATGGGACTGGCGCAAAGGTGTACGCACTTGCACAGCGCCAGTCTTTCCATCCCCTACAATTCAACCCACCACAAAGACTGCCAGCACCTCACCCAAAGCCAGTGCCTCCTTCTCACCTCAATCCACCCAATGTCAGCGCTACATTAAGATGACTTGCAAGCAATTCACCAGCTGCACCCAAGCCCGCCAAGCACTTGCCTGTGGCAATCAGCGCTTAGATGGTGACAAGGATGGCACGCCCTGCGAAAGCCTATGCCAATAACCTAGAGGTATCTATGACTCCTGCCTGCCGATTGCTCAAACAACACAAAATCCCTTATAGCATTCATGACTATGAGCACGACCCTGATAACAGTCATTTTGGTGAAGAGGCGGTCTCCAAACTTGGGTTGAGTGCCGATGAGGTATTCAAAACCTTGCTAGTGACTGATGGTCGGACGTACTTTGTAGCGGTACTGCCTGTCGCGCAGCTACTGAATCTAAAAAAATGCGCCAACGCCTTGGGTGTTAAAAAGGTGACCATGGCAACCCTTGCTGATGCCGAACGTGTCACAGGCTATGTGGCAGGTGGCATTAGTCCTGTGGCGCAGAAAAAACACCTCACCACGCTGATTGCCGATCAAGCAAATGCACTATCAACCATTTATGTCAGTGGAGGCAAGCGTGGATTGAGCTTGGGCATCCATCCAGCGCAACTGGCAATGCTATTGGATGCAGCATTTGCAGACATTACAGATTAAAACCCCCACTTAGCCAAGGATAAATGGGGGTTATCAATAGGGATATTTTAGATAAGTTATAACCCTTTGACATTCCAGCCATTGACAATAGGATAGCGACGTTCGCGACCAAAAGCACGGCGCGATACTTTGGTACCAATGGGTGCTTGACGGCGCTTGTATTCGTTAATGTCTACCATGCGCAGCACTTTTGCCACAGTTTCTTCATCAAATCCTGCTGACACAATGTCTTTATAGCTTTTGTCACCTTCTATATACAGACGCAAAATGCCATCAAGAATGTCATAGTCAGGCAAGCTGTCTTGGTCTTTTTGGTCGGGGCGTAGCTCTGCACTTGGTGCACGCATAATCACACGCTCAGGAATGACAGGGGTGTCTTCTAGGCGGTTGCGATAATGCGCCAAGCGGTACACGTCCGTCTTATACACATCTTTTAGTGCAGCAAACCCACCCACCATATCACCATAAAGCGTACCATAACCCACCGCCACTTCAGATTTATTGCTGGTATTGACGACCATATGCCCAAACTTATTAGACAGCGCCATCAAGATGGTGCCACGTGCGCGCGCCTGCAGATTCTCTTCGGTGGTATCCACCCCTGTACTGCCTGCAAATAAAGGCGCTAATACCGAACGCAACCCTGCTACAGCATCATGAATAGGGCATACGGTATAAGAAACATTCAGGCGTTTGGCTTGGCTTTCGGCATCTTCTAAGCTGATGGCGGAGGTGTATTGATACGGCATCATCACCGCATATACTTTGTCAGCGCCTAGTGCATCCACTGCAATACACAAGGTCAAAGCCGAATCAATTCCGCCTGATAACCCAATAATCACACCCTTAAAGCCTGAACGATTGACATAGTCGCGCAAACCCACCACCAAAGCTTGATACATTTCTGATTCAGGAGGTAGTGACAGCGGGGCTTTTTCTTGTTTGTTAAATTGTTGGGTAGTGATGTCATACGTGCCAATTAGCAATTGACCCAAAAAACGTGATGCCTCCGCTGCAATGCTGCCATCACGATTGACAATCATAGAGCCACCATCAAACACAATATCATCTTGAGCACCGACCGTATTGACATACACCAAAGGAATGTCATACTTACTGGCTCTGCTGCTAAGAAGGTGCTTACGTTGATGTTGTTTATCATTTTCAAAAGGTGAAGCATTGGCAATAACGACAACTTCAGCGCCTGCTTCTTTGAGGTTTTTTAGGGTATGCTCACGCCAAATATCTTCACAAATCAGCAGTCCAATCGTCACTCCCTTGTAGTCAAACAACACTTGATTGCTGCCCTGACTAAAATAACGGCGTTCATCAAAGAGACCATAATTGGGTAAGCATTGTTTGTGATAAAAGCCTTTTTGCATCCCACCTTGCAAAATTGCCAACGAATTAAATGTGCCATGACTGTCCACATGAGGATAGCCAACAATCATCACAATGTCTTTAACTTCTTCAGCCAACATCACCATCGCATGACGAACTCTATCAGCAAGGCTTGGACGTAATAGTAAATCTTCAGGTGGATAACCAATCAAAGCAAGCTCACTAAAAATAACCACATCAGCGCCTTTGGCTTTGGCATCTTGGGCGGCAGCGCGCATTTTTTTGACATTACCTGCAATGTCACCTACCGCAAAATGCGTCTGTACTAGCGCAAATTTGAGCGTTTGGGTGGGTGTGTGAACTTCTGTCATTTGTGATGGCTGACTCTCTGCGCCATCAAAAGGGGTGTTGTTTGACATTATTGTTTCCTTTTATTGTTGTATGATTGCCAGCACCTTAGGTTATCATGGGCGCATGGACAATAGTCACTTTTTTGCTTTTTTAAATTGCACAATGCATTAAGTATAGCATAAAAGCCAACTTGTGTTATAGTAGTGCTTTGTTTTTTGAGTAACTTTTGTTGCAAAAATCCATATTTTTATCGTTTAGGGGAACTTATGGCATTTGTTTTGAACATGGTGTTTATTTTGTTGGCAATGTGGGTGATTTTTCGCTTTATGTACCCCAAACCCAAACAGATGTATCTACCCAAGCCTGATGATGATACCAGCGTGCGCTCTTGTAGTTATTGTCAAACACCCCTAGCAACCTATCGGGGCATTTTAATTCCAAAAAGCCTGCCAGCCGCCACTCATGAATCTGATATTGAATATGTATTTAGTAAAGATGACAAGGGCGTCATTACAGATGAGTGTTATTTTTTTTGCAATGCAGAGCATCAAGCTGCTTATTGTGATGAACAAAAAGCCCACTTAAGCCCCTCAAACAACCCAACCCCTTAAATCCAAGCTTGGATTAAGAATGTATGCCAAGCAGGCTTGTCATTTGGTATGCTAAGGTGATGGCGCCCTATTTGCCTTAAAACCACTGGGCGCATTGCTATCTTAATCACTTAAACAAAAGCTTGGGGGCTAAGGTACTTTAAAGCTTTTGGCAAACCATAGGCAACACACCTATGATTTATCCAATGTACCACCCAACTTAACCTATTAAGACACCTTGCTTAATATCTTGCTTAATTTATCTTGCTTTTGTATGCCAAGACATCAATACGCCCAGTGCATTTCTAAGAATTAATCTTTACTGCACCTTCGTCAAAGACATCGAGATGGTCTTGCCATCACTGGTTTGACTTACCTTAACAGGCAAATAATTCAAGCTAGGTGCCAACCAAAAACTGGTCGCACGCCCAGAATCCCCATGAACACGATCAATGCGAATGGTATCATAAGTGCCAGCAGGGACGGTGATTTTGGCATTACCTGCTTTGCGAAAGGTGGTGGTTTCAATTTCGGTCTTTTTGACCAACGCGTACTTACCGCTAAATTTACCATTAATCAATTCTTGACGAATTTGCGTCTCCAAAGACAAATCATCATAAGCTTGGGTAGCGCTTGTCAAGGTAGTGGAGTTGCCCTTATAGGTGCTGACCACTTTTTTGCCAGAAAATTTAATGCTGTGTGTGCTGCCCACCCCAGCGATTTTGTAGCTGGTGCTGGCGCTACTTGGCACAATACGTCCACCACTCAAACTAAAACTTGCTGACTGATTGGCGGTAGCAACTCCTGCAGCGCGCGCTGACACCTTGTATTGATAGCTGTTTCCTGACTTGGTTAGGGTGCGTGTTGCTGTTCCTGACTTACCATCAGCACTCAGCGCATAAGTTGCACTAAATGGTGTCACGTCCGCTGCGTGCGCTATGGTTGCGGTTGCGCCCATAAGCATCAATGCACAGGTAGCGACAAGCTTGTTTGGTTGTGATTGCATTAGGTTCATCATATTACTCCAAAATAAATCTAAGACTCTTATTATAATGGACATTTTTTGTTACATTTTCAATTCATATTCTACTATCTATTTGTACAAACTTTGTCAAAAACCTTGCTAAACATACATCATTCCTCCGCTACTTTGCATGATTTTTTAGTTATTCCCTTGAAATTTTTGAGTACAAACACCACTTTCTAGCCTGACCCGATTTGGGTTATTTACACTTGTGATAACCTTTTAATCTTAATTATTATTGGAGTATTTATGAATATTCGTCCTTTGCATGACCGTATCGTGGTACGCCGTACCGAAGAAGAGCAAAAAACCGCAGGTGGCATCTTGCTGCCAGGCTCTGCTCAAGAAAAACCCCAGCAAGGCACTGTCTTGGCGGTAGGCAATGGTCAAATCACTGACGCTGGCGTACGCCCTTTGGATGTCAAGGTTGGTGATACGGTATTATTTGGTCAATACGCAGGTCAAACCGTCAAAGTCAATGGTGAAGAGCTGCTTATTATGAAAGAAAGCGATGTTCTTGGCGTACTAGAAGCATAATACTTGTTAATTATTTAAAAATACTGGAGAAATTACATGGCAAAAGATGTCAAATTTGGGATTGATGCCCGCAAAAAAATGATGAATGGCGTAAACGTGCTATCAGATGCTGTCAAAGTCACTTTAGGACCTAAGGGTCGCAATGTAGTGATTGACAAGTCATTTGGTGGTCCTACCATCACCAAAGATGGGGTATCAGTTGCCAAAGAAATTGAATTAGAAGACAAATTTGAAAATATGGGCGCGCAATTGGTACGCGAAGTTGCCAGCAAAACCAACGATGTCGCAGGCGATGGCACAACAACCGCAACCGTACTTGCCCAAGCGATTTTGCAAGAAGGCATGAAATCAGTTGCCGCTGGCATGAACCCTATGGACTTAAAGCGCGGTATTGACAAAGCAGTACGCGCCGTGGTTGAGCAAATTCATGCCCTATCCACCCCTGCCAATGACTTTAAAGCCATTGCTCAAGTTGGCTCCATCTCTGCCAACTCCGATGCCAAAGTAGGTGAGCTTATCTCTCAAGCAATGGAAAAAGTTGGCAAGCAAGGCGTTATTACTGTAGAAGAAGGGTCAGGCTTTGAAGATGCACTTGAAGTAGTTGAGGGTATGCAGTTTGACCGTGGCTATATCAGCCCTTATTTTGCCAACAAGCAAGACACCTTAACGTGTGAATTTGACAACCCACTTATCTTGTTGGTGGACAAAAAAATCAGCAATATCCGCGAGATTGTACCTTTGCTTGAACAAGTGATGCAATCTAGCCGCCCACTACTTATCATCGCTGAAGATGTAGAAAACGAAGCTTTGGCAACCTTGGTGGTGAACAACTTGCGTGGTGGCTTAAAAACTTGTGCCGTCAAAGCGCCTGGGTTTGGAGACCGCCGCAAAGCCATGCTACAAGACATCGCTGTCCTAACTGGCGGTACTGTCATCTCTGAAGAAGTGGGCTTGAGCCTAGAAACCGCAACACCAGCACAATTGGGTACCGCCAAAAAAGTCACGGTCGGCAAAGAAAATACGGTCATTGTTGATGGCGCAGGTGACAAAACTGCCATTGGTGAGCGTGTAGAAGCCATTCGCCGTCAAATTGAAGAATCTACTTCTGATTATGACAAAGAAAAACTACAAGAGCGTGTTGCCAAGCTTTCTGGCGGCGTGGCTGTGATTAAAGTAGGTGCCGCTACCGAAACTGAAATGAAAGAGAAAAAAGACCGTGTAGATGATGCACTGCACGCTACCCGCGCTGCTGTTGAAGAAGGTGTTGTTCCAGGGGGTGGTGTGGCATTGGTGCGCGCACTAAGCGTCTTGGCTGACCTAAAAGGCGACAATGATGACCAAAATGCAGGGATTAATATCCTAAAACGCGCCATGGAAGCCCCACTTCGTCAAATCGTCACCAACGCAGGGGACGAAGCTTCTGTTGTCATCAATGAAGTGAAAAATGGTTCTGGTAACTATGGATATAACGCAGCTACGGGCGAATATGGCGATATGATTGCCATGGGTATTTTAGACCCTGCCAAAGTAACTCGTTCAGCTCTAGAGCACGCAGCGTCAGTGGCAGGACTTATGCTAACCACTGAAGCAATGATTACTGACCTACCTACCAAAGATGATGGCGCAGCAGCCATGGCTGGTGGCATGGGCGGTATGGGTGGCATGGGCGGTATGATGTAATCACCCATAACCCATCTCAAAAAACCCCTAAATCTAAATGATTTAGGGGTTTTGATTTTTTATCATGCGTCAATAAGGTGCCACTCTGACACAGGTTTAACGCTCTGCCAAAAACAGCAAAGCATCATCAAGCAGCTCAAAAATCAGACGTTGTTTATCTTTGTCATCATCCAAGGTTGGATTAAATTCAGTCATTTCAAATAGCTTAGTTTGAGGCAGTCTCAAACAGGTTTTTAAAATTTGACGTAGCTCATCAGCGCTATATCCTTCAGGCTCAGGGGTGCCTGTTGCAGGAATGAGTACGCCGTCTAATGAATCCACATCAAAACTAACATACACCGCCTCCACCGCCTCCAAGCGCGCCACCATCTTATCTAGCACCCTTTGTAACCCTGCATGGCGATGGTCAATACTAGAATATGCAAAAAGATTGTATTTTTCAATCAAATAGGCTTCTGGTGATTCAAAACTACGCACACCCAAAAAATACACATCCTCTGTATGCACGCCATGACTATTGGGGGCAAGCGCCTTGAGACGCTGCCAAAAGTCAGCAACCTCTGATGACACTTCATGAGCTTGGCACTCTGTGTTATCAAGACGCAGTGCTGTTGCCACAGGTGTGCCATGCATATTACCTGATGGGGTTGTAAATACTGTATGCAAATCTGCGTGCGCATCAATCCAAATCACCCCCACGCGCTTATCTTTGTGATGTTCCAAAAATGCTGCCAACCCCCCAATGGCATTGGAGTGGTCGCCACTTATCACCACAGGAAACCGCCCCATTTGCTCACAGTCTGTCAGCACTTGGCGCATTTGGGGTACCAAGGTTGTTTCAAAAAATGGGGTCAGCTGCTCTATATATTTAGCTTTAGGATAACTAGGCGTCTCACTGGTTTTATGAATATCTATCTTATGCACATAGGCATTTGGATAAACCGCCTCACAATGCTTGGACAGCTCTGCCACACCCTGTGTCGTTCCATGCTTACCCGCCCCAATGTCTGAATAAATCTCAATAAATTGTAATTGAGTCATAACTTTATCCTAAAAATCACACTCTTAAAAGCACAATAGGGCGTACTCGTGTACGCCCCAGCTTATTTAGCAAAAAAACAGGTTATCATAATATGAAAAAAAGAGAATGGCAACCTAATTTGGCATGACATTGCTTTAATTTTTTGATTATACCCCCATTAAAACACAAACGTTATGCTAACATAACAAAAGAGACACCAATTTAATTTAGGGCGTATTGATATGTCACACGCCTTAAGAGCACATATTAATTGTAAAACTTTATTAATTGTAAAACTTTAGACGTGCTTTTGGTGAAAAATAACCTTGCGCCTTTTATTGTTAATCACCTTGTCAATAGGATGATATTGACTGTATTTATTGCCTAAAAGGTGAGCGTTTAGCCAAATTTTTCACTCAAATTAAACCATTAATACACCTTAGGAATCATGATGACTTTATCCCACTTACCTGAACAGCGCCAACGTTTTTTTATTAATCACTCCCCCATCCGAGGCGATGTCGTCCACCTTAATGATGCTTATCATACCATCATCAACAAAAAAAACTACCCAAAAGCCTTGCAAGCCCTGCTTGGTGAAATGCTTGTCGCAGCCAGTTTGTTGATTGGCACGCTCAAAATTGAAGGCAGGCTCTCAATTCAACTACAAAGCCAACATCAAGATGGCGCATTGGCATGGGCAATGGCAGAATGCGATCACACAGGGGCGGTGCGCGCTTTGGCAGACTATCATGATGATGACAGCTGGGAGTTTTGCCAAAGCAGTCAAGATGCTTTTGCACAGCTTGGCATAGCGCAAGGGGTACTGTTTATCAATATTGCGCCAGCACAAGGACAAGCATATCAAGGCATTGTTGAGCGCGTCAGTGATGATTTGGGAGAGTGCTTAGCGCATTACCAAAAGCAATCAGCTCAAATTCCCACCTTACTATCACTTGCAAGCAACGAACATGGCGCTTCGGGTATCTTGGTACAACTACTACCCCAAACA
This sequence comes from Moraxella sp., assembly GCA_041773075.1. GTDB lineage: Bacteria > Pseudomonadota > Gammaproteobacteria > Pseudomonadales > Moraxellaceae > Moraxella. The sequence goes on along the minus strand of JBHBMT010000024.1, from coordinate 1,903 downwards.
GCAGACGAAAAAGATTTAGACCCTGATTTGTGGGATAGACTGACCATGCTTACCAAAACACTCAAAAAAGAAGAGCTATTGACACTGCCTGCCGATGAAATCTTGTATCGCCTTTATCATGAAGAAGATGTGGTACTGCCACAGCCACACGCCTTGCACTTTGGGTGCACCTGCTCTATTCAAAAAAGCCAAAGTGCAATTTTACAATTAGGTTTGACAGAAGCCCTAGCAATGGCAGACAATGCAGGTGGACACATTGCATTAGACTGTGGCTTTTGTGGTACGGTCTATGACTTTGACAAAGCGCACATTGAGCATTTGTTTGCTTAATTTATGATGATAACACCCCAAAGGTTATCTAACTTTTGGGGTGTAGTTTACCTTTGGGGTGTAGTTTAAATGTTAATACCACTCTAAGTTTTAACCCGTATTTCTAAGTCCTGTCGCAATCCCTGCAATCGCCACCATCAATGCTTGATCAACAGGTGTTTCTAGCACACCTTCTTCTGCAACCGCCAAATGTGCACGGCGGCGGCGCATCAATTCTGCTTGCAAATAATGCAATGGCAATAAATGACTATGGCGCATAGACAGTGTGCTACCAAGCGCTTGGTTATCGCTTAACAAAGTAGATTGGGTTTTGAGTGCCAACAACACCTCAATAGCGCCTGAAAGCTTAGCTTGCAACACATCACCCAAAGCAACCAAGGCAGCATCGTTATGCGCCAAATGTGTTTCGTAGTGGCGAGCAATCTTATCATCTGTTTTTGACAAGACCATCTCTAGCATATCAATCAAGGTGTTAAAATATGGCCACGCTTCTAGCATTTCAGTCAATAGTCCATGATGTCCATTGTCTAGCGCTTCTTTGATGGCAGACCCTGTGCCTAGCCACGCAGGGAGCATCAGACGAATCTGCGTCCATGCAAACACCCAAGGAATTGCTCGCAAACTTTCCACACCACCGCCTGCCACACGCTTGGCAGGACGAGAACCCAAAGGCAGCATCTGCAGCTCCAGCTCTGGTGTCACTGTGCGCAAATAGCGCACAAAATCAGGCGTATCACGCACCATCTCCCGATAGTCTGCCAAAGAGCGCTGTGTCATACTATCCATCATTGCGCGCCATTCATCTTTGGGAGCGATCGGAGGCAGTAACGTTGCTCGCAAAGTTGCCGCACAATAAATCTCCAACGTCTGCATGGCAAGCGCTGTCGTGCCAAACTTAAAGCGAATCATCTCCCCTTGTTCTGTCACACGAATAGAGCCTTTGATAGAGCCAGGGGGCTGGGCATAAAGCGCTTGATGAGTAGGCGCACCTCCACGACTAACTGAGCCACCGCGCCCATGAAATAAGGTTAGGCGCACTCCATGACGCTCTGCTGTTTGGGTCAGTGCTTCTTGCGCCTTATATTGCGCCCAATTCGCCGCCATAAATCCTGCATCTTTGGCAGAATCAGAATACCCAATCATCACCTCCAAACGTCCATTGATGGCAGATTTATAGTAAGGTAATGCCAGTAGAGTTTCTAATGTGGCTTGCGCGTTTTGTAAGTCATCTAAAGTTTCAAACAAAGGCACTACTCGCAAAGGGTGTACCACGCCTGCTTCTTTTTGCAGCAACATCACCGCCAAAATATCACTAGGACTTTTTGCCATAGAGATTACATACGCACCCAAGCTGTCTTTTGGCTGACGAGCCAACATCGTGAAAGTTGCCAACGTCTCTTGTACGGTTGGTTTTTTTAGTCCCATCAAGGCAGGGTCATCGCCCCCTGTAGTAATCAACTGGTCAGCCTCCATGCCCAGCAAAGGTCGCTTATTGGCAAGCTCAAGTGCCAGCCACGCTTGCTTGGCAGGCTCGCTCCACGCCCCATATTCACCCAAACCCAAATACGCAGTA
>JBHBMT010000023.1:0-4552 GCA_041773075.1 Moraxella sp. | reverse complement strand
CATTGGATTTTATTCTGTCCAATTTCAAGCTTAGTTAATCTCGTTAAATTTGATAATGGACTGAGGTCTTGGATTTTATTACTACCCAGAAAAGTAAGATCGGTTAATTCAGTTAAATTTGATAATGGACTGAGGTCTTGGATTTTATCATCCTCAAGATAAAGCTTAGTTAATCTCGTTAGCTTTGATAATGGAGCAAGGTTTTGTATTTTATTATACCCAATTTCAAGCTTGGTTAATCTCATTAACTTTGACAATGGGCTAAGGTCTTGGATTTTATCACCCCTAAGAAAAAGTTCAGTTAATTCAGTTAACTTTGACAATGGGCTAAGGTCTTGGATTTCATCACCCAAAAGATCAAGCCTAGTTAATCTCGTTAAATTTGACAATGGGCTAAGGTCTTGGATTCTGCTACCCAGAAAAGTAAGCTCGGTTAATTCAGTTAACTTTGACAATGGGCTAAGGTCTTGTAAGTTATGCTGAAAACCAATGAAACAAATACGTTTTAATTGTATCACTTGTTTTAAATCTTGATCATCTAATAGTTCTAACGTCCCATATCTATCTATCAATCCAATATTACAATAAAAACCTTCAACATCAAAATAAATTTCATCCCAATGATAGATATGCGCCGTAAAAATCTTTTTCCATAGATCGTCTAAATTACTCCACCATAGCCAATCTTGTTTAGTAAGCGTATTAAAAGAAGATATTGGCATAAAAACCACTTCAAATGGTTGATTATGCAATTCTGTTGGGACTTCAATCATTTTAGTATTTTCACCATATACCCCTTTATATACTTGGATCTTCATATTTATTTTTCCTAAAAAACAAAAGCATGCTTATTTTAACATGCTTTTATTATCTAATACAGCACTAATTAAATCAGCGATTGCACTGCTTCCACCACCGCATCGGTTGTGATACCAAAATGCTTAAATAAGTCTTTGGCAGGGGCAGATTCACCAAAAGTCGTCATACCAACAACTTTACCATCTAGCCCAACAAATTTATACCAATAATCAGTAATGCCTGCTTCTACCGCCACACGGGCACGGACATGGCTTGGCAAGACGCTTTGGCGATATTCATCAGACTGCTGCATAAACACTTCACAGCATGGCATAGACACCACACGCACGCCGTCTAATTGCGCATACGCACCCATCGCCAACTCCACTTCTGAACCTGTGGCGATGATGATGGCTTTTAGGTCGCCTTTTTCTTTGGCTAAGACATAAGCACCTTTGGCAATGTTGGCAATTTGCTCATCACTGCGGGCTTGATGGGGCAAATTTTGACGAGATAAAATCAATGCCGTTGGAGCATTTTGGGTCAAAATCGCCTGTTTCCACGCCACCGCCGTTTCTACGGTATCACAAGGTCGCCATGTAAAATGGTTGGGCGTTTGACGCAAACTGGCAATTTGTTCCACAGGCTGATGGGTTGGACCGTCTTCACCCAGCCCAATGCTGTCATGGGTGTACACTTGTATCACACGCTGTTTCATCAGCGCCGCCATACGCACTGCATTACGAGCGTACTCCATAAACATCAAAAAGGTTGCCGTAAAAGGGATAAATCCGCCATGCAGTGCCACACCATTGGCAATCGCCGTCATGCCAAATTCACGCACGCCATAATGCACATAATTGCCATCTGCTTGATTTTGTACGCCTTTGGCTTCTTTCCATAAGGTCAAATTTGACCCTGCTAAGTCGGCACTACCGCCCAAAATTTCAGGCAGCAATGGCGCAAAGGCAGCGATGGTGTTTTGACTGGCTTTGCGGGTGGCGATGGTTTCGCCTTTGTCGTTGCAGGCTTTGATAAACTCGTCCGCTTTGAGAGCAAAATCACTTGGCAAATCACCCTTTAAACGACGGCTTAATTCTTTAGCTTCGCTAGGATAGCTGGCTTGATATTTGGCAAATTTGTCATTCCACGCCGCTTCACGCTCATCGCCTGCGGCTTTTGCGTCCCACTTAGCATATACTTCATCAGGAATTTCAAACGCAGGCGCTGTCCAGCCAAGCGTTTCACGCACCAAAGCAATTTCGTCCGCTCCCAAAGGCGCACCATGACAGTCTTCTTTGCCTTGTTTATTTGGGCTGCCTAAGCCGATGACGGTTTTACAAATGATTAACGTGGGCTTGGTGGTTTCGGCTTGAGCTTGCTTGGTCGCTTGGCGAATTTGTTCGCTGTCATGACCATCTACTTTGATGACTTGCCAATTATAACTTTCAAAACGCTTGGCGGTGTCATCACTAAACCAGCCTTCTACTTCGCCATCAATAGAAATGCCGTTGTCATCATAATAAACAATCAGCTTGCCAAGTCCAAGCGTACCAGCCAGCGAGCACACTTCATGGCTAATACCTTCCATCAAACAGCCATCGCCCAAAAAGCAATAAGTGTGATGGTTAATGATGTCGCAATCGGCTTTGTTAAATTGGGCAGCAAGGGTTTTTTCTGCCAAGGCAAAGCCCACCGCATTGGCAATACCCTGCCCCAAAGGTCCTGTGGTGGTTTCAATGCCACCTGCATAGCCGTATTCGGGGTGTCCTGCGGTTTTTGAATGTAGCTGACGGAAATTTTTGATGTCGTCCATGCTCAAATCATAGCCTGTCAAATGCAGCAAAGCATAATGTAGCATGGAGCCGTGTCCGTTGGACAACACAAAGCGGTCTCGGTTTGCCCAGTTTGGGTTATTGGGGCTGTGCTGATAAAATTCACGCCAAACCACATCGGCAATGTCTGCCATGCCCATCGGCGCTCCAGGGTGTCCTGAATTGGCTTTTTGCACTGCGTCCATGGCTAAAACACGAATGGCGTTGGCGGTGTGGCGGGTGTTTAGGGGTGGGTTGAAGGTGGGCATAAATATTCTCTTTTTGGGTTGATTGTCGGGTTAGTTAATTAAAAGATGGGCAATTTCGTCATAATTTGGAAATACTGTATCCAAACTCATTAATGGTATTTGATAATAAACAGCGGTTGCAATGATAAATCTGTCTGACGGGTCTTTGTGATGACCAAAGAGCTTTTCAGATAGTAAGGCGATTGGTTTATCAATGGGTAAAATTGCCATATTAATACTGGCTAATTCCACCCATTGCTCAACTGGCATGGTGATATTTAGGCGATTGCGTTTGACAAGCTGCGCAATCTCCCAACAAGATATGGCACTGACTGCCAATTTATCAGCCCTTGCAATTTGCTCAAGTAATCTTTTTGGCAACTCATTATTGCTTTGCCAACGGCACCAAATATGCGTATCCAACAACAGCATTAATCCAATTCCCAATCATTATCTAAAGGCGTGATGTCATCAATGATTGTCACCGTTCCTTTTAATAAAGGATTGGGGGCATTATGCACTTTTTTTATGGATACTTCACCGTCAGAAACTTCATGACGAATTGGCACAAAGAATACCTCAAAAGGCTGATTATGCAGCTCTTTTGGCACGTCAATCTGACGAATAGGTTTGTAATAGGTTTCTTTGTATGTTTCAAGTTTCATTGAAATTGCCTTACCCAATCTTCTCACAGCCCATATAAGGTTGTAGTGCTTTGGGGATATTGACTGTGCCATCGGCATTTTGGTGATTTTCAAGGATAGCCAGTAAAGTGCGCCCCACCGCAAGCCCTGAACCATTTAGGGTATGGACAAGTTCGGTTTTTTTGCCGTTTTTGGTGCGGGCAAGCATACGCCGAGCCTGAAAATCACCGCAATTTGAACAGCTAGAAATCTCCCGATAGGTGTTTTGTGAAGGCAGCCACACTTCAATGTCATAGGTCTTCACCGCCCCAAAACCCATGTCGCCTGTGCATAAAGTAATCACCCGATACGGTAATTCTAGGGCTTGCAAAATGCTTTCGGCTTGGGCGGTCATCTCTTCTAGCGCCTGCATGGACGTAGTAGCTTCTACAATTTGCACCATTTCCACTTTTTCAAATTGGTGCTGACGAATCAAGCCACGAGTGTCTCGCCCTGCGCTGCCTGCTTCACTTCTAAAGCAAGGGGTATGAGCGGTCAGTTTGATGGGCAAATCCGCCACGTCAATGATACTATCACGCACGCTATTGGTCAGTGGTACTTCACTGGTGGGAATCAGATAATATTCTTTGTCGCCACGCAGTTTGAATAAATCTTCTTCAAATTTGGGCAGCTGTCCTGTGCCTTGCAAGCTATCACTATTGACCATATAAGGCACATACATTTCGGTATAGCCCCGTGCCACATGGGTATCTAGCATAAATTGCACCAAGGCACGATTAAGTCTAGCAAGCTGTCCCTTTAACACACTAAAACGAGAGCCTGTCAATTTGCTCGCCATTTCAAAATCAAGCAGCCCCAAGCCTTCGCCGATGTCGGTATGGTCTTTGATGGCAAAATCAAAGGCTCTGGGCGTACCCCATCTTCTAACTTCCACGTTGTCATTTTCGTCCGCCCCCACAGGCACGCTGTCATCGGGCAAATTAGGAATGGCAAGGCTTGCGCTGGTGATGATGGCTTGTAGCTCTCTTAGCTCACTTTCAGCAGCTTT
>JBHBMT010000022.1:0-25247 GCA_041773075.1 Moraxella sp. | reverse complement strand
TGAGTATCCATAAAAATCTTCAGTTTTTAATTATAAATTCTTCCAAAATATTTTGCTCTTCTTTCCAGTATTCCGAAAATAGGTATAGAACCTATTTTTCAACCTCTGTTGATATGCCATTAACTTGACATCTCAAAAAATAGATTCTATACCTATTTTCGGAATACTGGAAAGAAGAGCAAAATATTTTGGAAGAATTTATAATTAAAAACTGAAGATTTTTATGGATACTCAATTAATTAAGCAAGTAACTGAAATGATTGATAGGTTGCCGAATTCAATATGTAATCTGAATACTTCCATTGATGAAAGTTGGATTGAAGCTGGAGAGTCGGAATTTAATCTGAAATTACCTAAGTATTATCGATGGTTTATTAAAAATTACGATTCTATAATATTATGGGGAGAACTCATTAAAACAGTATTTCCTCCTGAGTATAGAGATGAAGCAGATCAGGATATTTTCTATACTTATAATTGGAATATTAATTATGATAAAGATAATCATAACAAGCTTTTCTTTCTAGAAGTGAATGATATAGGATTTTTTTATTTTAAGATCATAAATAATAAGGTAGGTGAAGAAGTTTATTGCTTTGATTTATCTACAGATAATCATAAGTCATATGCAGAAAATTTTTTAGATTTTTTGAAAATAGAAATTCCTAAAAATTATTCTAGCTATTTATAGCAAGCGTAGCCTGTATGGAATACTTATCTCTCAGGCAGAAGGCATAGCAAGTAGGGTTAGATGAAAAAACAAGTAAAACAATGATTATCAACAAAACCAACGGCTGTCTTGCTTTTGAAGAGGTTATTTTATCGCCTCAAACTGCCTATACATCGTTGTGGTTGGCTTTTCCCAACAATAACATTTGGGAGGTGGGCAATGGCTATGTATGGATTTATTTTTCGGGCATTGTGATAGCGGACAAAACATTTCATTTATCGGTGTGTTTTTTCCACGAACAATTGCATTTGGTGGATTTTTGGTTTCAATGCAAGGGCGAAAAAATCATTACCGACTGGAACGACTGGTCAGAAGAATACGAACTTGCTCAACAAAGAAAATTTGACCAATGGCTTACCGAGCAAATCGGTAAAGAGCGTCGGTTTGCTTGGGGAAGTATCGGAGCATATTATGACCGAAAATCAGCAGCATCGGGCATTTCGGTTGATTATAAAATTGAAAAAACAATATAAATCATTAAAAAAGAATATGTTATGGGAAATGAAATAATACCTTGCACCAGATGTGGCAGAGAAAAATATTTTGAAGGACTTTGCTGGAAATGCAAAGCTGAAGAAAAAAGAATGCAATACGAGGCGATTAATAAGATGGTAGGTTAATTTTTTATTAATTTGAAAAATAAAATCTCTGTGTAAATGACATCGCCTTAGTTTAGCTTACAACTAACCGAAATATAAACCACCATCTTTATCTTTGAATATAAAAAACCTAATAGGTGATATAGATGATAAATAAATTTTTGAAAAAGATGGCATTGATTGCTGTAATGGCTTTATTTTTGACATCTTGTGAAAAGACTGTACACAGTCATCAAATGTGGAAATGGCAAGAGGGGACTTGGGTGGGTGATATTTTGCATACACCCTCACAAGTAAATGGTGATATTATTTATCAGCAAGGCAAACCTGTCGCTTAAAATCATAAAGATAGAATCAAAATTTTTTGGCAGTGATGTCTTGATTATCAAAGATTTAAAAACAGAAGAACAAGGGGTTTATCTTAGTAAGGATTAAAAAAATGCGTGAAAAATGATTGTTAGCTAGAGTAAAAGAATAAATCACAGTATATTCCAAAAAAAGAGGGTAAGATGACTTGGACAGAAGGAAGTTTCTATCGTTTTTATACAGATAAAGAGATTAATAAAGTGTATGAAAATTTTATTAAAGAAATTGAAGAAAACTTAGGATTTAAACATGAGTATGTTGAATTCAATGATGAAAAAAATATTCTATTTTATAAAAATAAAAAAATGTTAAATGCACATTTAGAAAAAGGCTACCACCTCAATAAAAATGGAGAAGGATGCTTTGGGATAGAAAGTAAAAAGGTGAGTATGAATCAAATTGTAAGCTTGCACACATTTGATAAAGATACTAACTTTGATCCTTATGATATTAATTTAATTTTTGACACGGCTTATTATTACTTTTTGGTTTTGCCAGAGTCTATTGAGACTTCAATATTTGCAGAAAAAATTTTAAATTTATTCATTAAGGTTTTACAGCAGGTGAAAATTTAAGTGGTTTTGTTTATGTTAATGATGATTTGGTGAGTTTTGTGCGAGGAATTTTTAACTCCTCTTAAATGTATTCAAGTTGTTGATGTCATGATTTTGATGTATGAGTCTGTGAGTGGCATTGTGCTTTTTACTTTTGGTTTTGTCATAGGAAGAGCAGCTATTGAACTGTCGGAATTTTGCTAACTTATTGAGTGCCGATACCTTGGTAAATGTTGCCCATTCACAAGAATTGATGGCGCTTTTTGGAGTGCCGTGTGTGCCTTACAAAGAGTATCTTTACTACCTTAAGAAAAAAATCAAAAAAGCAATCAAATTAACTGGCGCAGAATGGCAATACGCCCATCTTGTCAATCGGCATGATAATTGGCGGGGTGTGTTTTTTTCACTTTTTTATAGCCATCTGACACAAAAAATTGCCAAGATGTATTTGTATGGCGTGCCTGCTTATTTGTTTGGGTGCCTGGTATGTCAAGTGGATTGGATGCACTTTTCAGGATGGGTGTTGATTGGGCTGTGGTTTGTCGCTGTTGCTGGGGCTTTGTTGTTTACGATGAAGGATTGGTGGTTGTTTACACGCTATCCGCCTTTAACAACGGCTAGTAAGTTGGCATCCATTCAAGCGCTAGGCGGCTTGATAGAGCCTCTAAAGGAAAGTACAGTATGGCAAGCACTCTATGGCGACTTTGACAATCAGCGTATGAAATCGGTATTGGAGTCACAAACCTTTTTGTGGACAATTTATAAGATTACTCTACAAGAGATGGCGCGGCTTAATACGCCTTAGATGGAATGGCGTTAAAAGCTGTCAGCCTTTGCAAGGCTTAAACTTTAGGCATTAAGCAAGGAGTGTTATTGTGGGTTACTTATCTACAAAATAACGCACTAGCCCTTTGAGTAGCAAATTGTCCTCGATGGCGATGGGGTGTTGAGCAGGGTTTAGGTGGGGCGCTAGGCTGGGTGCATCACCACCTGTCAAAATTAAAGTGTGGTCTGGGTGGGCGTGTGTGATGGTGTTGATGGCACCCACCACGGACAATAAAATACCATGATTAACTGCCTCTTGGGTGTTTTGAGCGGGAGCTAAGCTATTAAATACATCAAGTGGCACAGCTTTTGTGGTGGCAGCAATTTGTTGTGTGCCTGCATAGAGGGCTTGGCGCTGCAAATGTACATTGGGAAAAATATATCCGCCTAAATGCACCCCTTTGTCTAGTAAATCAATGGTCAGTGCTGTGCCACATCCAACAATACACTGTTTTTGAGTATCATCTACCGCACCAAGCATTTGTAGCCATCTATCTACGCCCAATTGTTCAGGATGGTAGTGAGTGATTAATTGTGGATGAGTGGCGGATACTTTGGCAAATTCGTAAGGAATGCACAAGGTGTCCAAGCTTTGGCTGACAGCTTGATTAATGACCATACCAAGCACAGAGGATATTCCAATAAACCTAGGGGCAAAACGAGCAAAGGTATCTGATAAGCCAAGCAGTAGTTCGTTAGGCGCTTTTAGATGCAGATGGGCATCATGGGAAACAATGGCATGATTGTCATCTAACAACCAATATTTAAGGCGGGTATTGCCAAGATCTAGCATTAAGGTGGTCATAAAAGTCCTTTTTGGATGGACAAATTGAGTGTGTCCAATGGGTTTTATATAAATCGCTTTGCCATACCTGCAAAAGCATGACGTATGCCTGATGCTGTAGCGAGCATGAGTGTGCCATCAGGAGCAATGCCTGTGCACAATCCCTGCAAAATGGGCGTATCCATATCATCTTGGGCAAAAATGGCGGTATTGGCGTGATGCAAAGTGTGTGCCTGATTGAATGTAGCAATAAATTCATCGCTCAATCTGCCACCTAAATCGGTAGTCATATTATGATACATGAGTGCTTGACAGATGGCGTGGGACATGGGCGTGTATAAGTCATGTACCTGTGGCACCTCAAAGGATATGCCCTCTGCTAGGGCTGCTAGGCTTGTGGCTTGGTATAGCCCATCTTTAATAACAGGGCTATTGTAGACATTTAATCCTACCCCAATCACAACACCCACCATCGTGCTGTGTTGCATAACAGGTTCAATTAAGATGCCACAAAGCTTAAAAAAAGGCAGCATACCTATAGTGGGTGTGTCGCCAAGGCTGTGGTAGAATCCCAAATCATTTGCCCATTTGACACCAATCACAGGCAGGTGCTGCGCTTGGCGCAAACGGTTGAGCGTGCTAATACTATCCATCTGCCACAAAAACAGTCCTACCATCAGCGACAGCATCCCTGTTAGGCGCTTTAGATGGGGTGTGATTGGTGCTAGTGATGCTAAGGGGTTTATGATGGGTGCATAGAATGACAAATAGACATTGCCCATAGGCGACACCCAAGAGCGTCCATGTTGCCCGCGCCCACCGCTTTGGGTATCGGCGGTAAGCAGATGAGGAAGATGGGAGGGTAGCTTGCCCATGCTGATGGCGGTGATGAGCTCGCTATTGGTAGAGTGGCTATGCGCTTTGTGTGTGTGAATGAGGGTGCTGATATCAAAAAGGCTTGGCAAAATCATAACAAAGGTAGAATGTGGTTTTGATGGACGAGGTGCAGTCCAATGGGCGAAGAGAATGCAAAGGGTGTATAATAACATAGTTTCTGGTGATGTAGCCAAGCAGGTTGTCTAAAATTTAGCTGTTTTGCACAACATCAACCATCAAAAAGATGGCTTATACAACGGTACAAAAGATTTGGAGTGTGTGATGGAATGGGTGTGGTTTTTGTTAGCAGGGGGCTTTGCTGGGATTTGTGCTGGATTGTTTGGAGTGGGGGGTGGACTGATTATTGTGCCTGTGCTGGTGTGGGTGTTTACTCTATTGGGTATGAATCCTGCGGTCATTGCTCATGTAGCATTAGGTACAAGCCTTGCAACGATTGTTGTCACCTCTATTAGCTCATTGTCAGCACATCACAAACAAGGAGGGGTGCGCTGGGATATCTTTAAAACCATGGCGCTAGGATTGATGGCAGGAAGTGTGTTTGGGGCGTATGTGGCAGGCATGATTCACAGCCAAAGTTTGCAGATTATCATTGGGGTTGGCGCGATTTTGATGGCGATTAAGATGCTATTTTTTCCTAATCAAGAACGCACTGACAGAGCTTTGCCAAGTCAAGGTGTGCAGATAGGCGCTGGCGCGGGGATTGGGTTTTTGTCCGCTATTGTTGGCATTGGGGGTGGGAGCTTGACAGTGCCATTTTTGAACTGGGGAGGTCTACCAATGAAACAAGCAGTAGGCACGTCATCAGCGTGTGGATTGCCCATTGCTATAGCAGGCGCTATTGGGTTTATTTTGTTTGGTCAAGGAGTGGATACACGAGTGGCTGGCACATGGGGCTTTGTTCATATTCAGGCATTTATTTTTATTAGTGTGGCAAGCTTTGTGACCGCAAAAATAGGTGCTAAATTGGCACATAAACTGCCCGCCAATACCCTAAAGCGTGCTTTTGGAGTACTGCTATTGATAGTGGGTAGTGTTATGGTGAGTCGGGGGGTGTTTTAATTGGGTGAGGATGCTGCTTGAGATGTTTTGGCTAGCTTATGCGTCTAATATCGCAGCCAAGCGTATGATAGGCGACTGTATGGTGTTGCGTGCCAGTTATTTTATTAAGTTTACTAATGTATTGATTTGTGTTGTCAATAAATCAAGCATTTTATAAAATACAAGTTGGAAATCCTAGTAAAATGGTGTATTTTATAAGACAAACAGCACGATTGTATGTTTTGGGATATTGTTTGACAATAATTTTAAGGATAAGCAATGAAACATTTTACCGCTCCTACTGATAGCCTATGGCAAAAAACCTATGAGGAATATGGCTTAAACATTGATTTGACTTTGCCTGAAAATGTCAATTCTTTGTTGGATGCGTTTGATGATAATTTTGCACGCCATGGTGACAAGGTGGCGTTTGTCTCTATGGATAAGACAATCACGTATCGTGAGTTGGATATTTATAGTAAGCAAATTGCTGCGTATTTACAATCCCTTGGGCTAACCAAAGGCGATAGGGTTGCGGTGATGATGCCCAATGTGTTGCAATATCCTATTTGCATGATTGGGATTATCAGAGCAGGGCTGACATTGGTGAATGTCAATCCGCTATACACAGCAACCGAGCTTGAGCATCAGCTCAAAGATGCTGGCGCAAAGGCATTGTTTATTATAGAAAACTTTGCAAAAACCTTTGAAGATGTCAAGGACAAAGGACAGGTTAAGCATGTGATTGTAGCTACCATTGGCGATATGATGGGCTTAAAGGGTATGTTGGTCAATTTGGTGGTGCGCCATGTCAAAAAAAATGGTACCAGCCTATCATATTGCAGGGGCGGTATCCTTTAAAGAGGCGCTCAATCAGGTGTCTGCCAGTCGTTATGAGCGCCCAACCATGACCTTGGATGATGTGGCGGTGCTGCAATATACAGGCGGTACAACAGGCGTGGCAAAAGGCGCAATGCTGACTCATCGCAATTTAATTGCTAATGTGGAGCAGTGCATCACTTTTGTAGAAAAGATTTTCCCAGAAAAAGACTTATCAGGACAATACATTGCGGTGGCGCTGCCGTTGTATCATATTTTTTCATTTACAGCGTGCGCGCTTTTGGGTATGAAGATGGGCTTTGGGCTGTTACTGATTGTCAATGCGCGTGATTTTCCTGCGTTGGTTAAAGATTTTGCCAAATACAAACCAGCCTTTTTTCCTGCGGTCAATACACTGTTTAATGCCTTGGCGCATTATGAGGGTTTTCGTGCACTTGACCACAGCAACTTGCGGCTATCACTTGGTGGTGGCATGAGTGTGCTTGAAAGTACCGCCAAAGAGTGGGAGAAGGTGACAGGCTCATCTATTATTGAGGGTTATGGACTGTCTGAAACCTCACCAGTTCTAACCCTAAACCCACCAGGTGGCTATACAGGTAAGATTGGCATTCCTTTTCCTGCTACAGATGTGATTTTGTTGGATGATGACAATCGCCAAGTGGCACTTGGTGAGGCAGGCGAGATTTGTGCCAAAGGACCACAGGTAATGATTGGCTATCACAATCGCCCTGATGAAACTGCCAAAGTAATGACCGCTGATGGGTATTTTCGTACAGGCGATATTGGGGTGATGGATGAGCGCGGATTTGTTAAAATCGTCGATCGCAAAAAAGACATGATTTTGGTATCAGGATTTAACGTCTATCCCAATGAAGTAGAAGAAGCCATCGCCGCTCATCCTAAAGTGCTAGAATGTGGTGTGATTGGTGTGCCTGATGACCATAGTGGTGAAGTGGTCAAAGTCTTTATTGTCAAAAAAGATGCCTCTTTAACCGAAAAAGAGGTCATGACATGGGCAAAAGAGCGCTTAACAGGCTACAAACGCCCCAAACATATTGAGTTTATCAAGGAGTTGCCAAAATCTAATGTGGGTAAGATTTTGCGTAAGGATTTAAGACAGCTAGAAGCCAACAAAAGCGCCTAAAAAATAACTCAAAAAAATAAGTCAGTAAAGCTGGCTTATTTTTTATGACAAGCAATGGGGGCAGTAGCAACAAAACCAAAACCAAAAGCACATGACAAACTAGGATAAATCCAGTATGCTAAGCATTTTTTGATGATTGGTTTTGATGCTTAAAGAAAGCATGGTGATAAAGGTATATTAAATGACGCGCTTGATTGACCCTATTGCTCGCCCTGATGAACAAGAGCTCTCTATTCGCCCAAGCAGCTTGGCGGACTACATTGGGCAGCCTGTGGTGCGTGAACAGATGGGCGTGTTTATAGAGGCAGCGCGCCGCCGTGGTGAGTCGCTTGACCATACATTGATTTTTGGTCCTCCTGGGCTTGGCAAAACCACCCTTGCCAATATCATTGCTCGAGAAATGGGTGGAAATTTACGCTCAACCAGTGGTCCTGTGCTTGAGCGAGCGGGGGATTTGGCAGCCATGCTAACCAATTTGGAGGCAGGTGATGTGTTATTTATTGATGAGATTCATCGCTTAAGCCCTGTGATTGAAGAAATTTTGTATCCTGCGATGGAAGATTTTCAGTTGGATATTATGATTGGAGAGGGTCCTGCTGCGCGCTCTATTAAGCTAGACTTACCCCCATTTACCTTAGTGGCAGCAACCACACGGGCAGGACTACTGACATCGCCTTTGCGTGACCGCTTTGGGATTGTGCAGCGTTTGGAGTTTTATAGTGTGGCAGATTTGACGACCATTGTTGCGCGCTCGGCACGTTTGCTTGGCATAAAAATGGATGATGCAGGCGCAACGGAGATTGCCAAGCGCTCTCGTGGTACGCCACGCATTGCCAACCGCTTGCTTCGCCGTGTGCGTGATTATGCAGAGGTTAGGTCTGATGGCTTTGTAAGTCAAGAGGTTGCATCAGCGGCATTGGATATGGTGTCAGTGGATAGGCAAGGGCTTGACCATTTGGACAGACGGTATTTGGCAACCTTGGCAGAGCGCTTTGATGGGGGACCTGCAGGGATTGAAGCTATTGCTGCAGCAATGGCAGAAGACCGCGGTACCTTAGAAGATGCTATTGAGCCTTACTTGATTCAGCAGGGATATATTTTGCGTACGGCGCGTGGGCGCTTGTTGTCTGACAAAGCGCGACTTGAGAATTGGACAATGTAGGGTGTGGTATGCCAGAGGTGAGTTTTTCTGTTTTATTGGCAATGCTATTTGGTATGGGCGGAAGTGCTTTGGAGAGTACAGGCTCATATCAAAAAGCGGTGTCTGTGACAGCTAAGCAGCTAGAAGGGACGTGGCGCTGTGAAATTCGGCAAGCGACAACCCTAGTGTATATGGTGTCTATGAAATAGAGTATCGTGCGACAGGAGAGTATGCTTTTAATACCTACGTTAATGAACCTGTCACGCGTGTACAAGGTTTTGGTGTGTGGTCAGTTTCAGGGGATATGCTGAGTCGTCAAGATAGGCAAACATTGGGCATGATGATGGGGGATGAGCCAACGTTTTGGCAAACAACGCCAGATGATAACGCACATGTAGCCACCATGCAGATTCTCTACTTTGGTAATGGTAGTATGATAAAGCGAGGATGGGGTGATGAGAGATCTTCTGTCAAAAGCTATTGTCAGCAGATATCAGAGGGGGTGGTTGTAACTGGTATGGGTAAAAATGGCTGATTAATAAGTTATGCTCATTGATAAGTCATTAAGATATGCTTATTGGGTTTGGATTGTATAAAGAGCATTGCCCAAACCCTTATTTATGATGGCAAACCTATTTGAATGCTGACTAATCAGAAGATTTGGCAAGTTCTGCCTTTAGCCAAGCAATGTTGCTGTCGGTAAACAGACGGTCAATATTTATCCAAATGGGATGATAGCCATACCCGCCATATTTCATTTCTTCTTTGGCTTGTGCGATTGTCCAGTTTTCAAACAAAATGCGGTACATTGCTGCCATAGTTCCTGTGCGGTCTGAACCATGATAGCAGTGAATTAAACTGATGCGCCCTTGTGCTTGAGCGCTCTTGATGGCTTGCATGGTTTGTAAGACATCGTGCTTGTTAATTTCCCATGTGTTGATAGGAATGTCAATGACCTGTAGCTTGCTGTTATGAGCAAGGGTATTGCTTTTGTCACTGGTACGTAAATCAATAATGGTATCTATGCCTAAAGCTTGTAAGGTGGCTATATCAGCAAGTTCAGGCTGGGCAGAGCGATATAGTAGGGGGCTGATTTGGTGTAGATTTAGGTCTGTGCGACTATGAGCGACATCGTCTGCCCATGCAGCAGGGCGTTGGTCGCTAGGCAGACTTGAGTGACTTATACACCCTGATATAGTCATCGCGCAGGTGATGGTCAAAAGTAGGCGGGGTTTTGAAAGCATCATATCAGCTATACTGGCTATTAAAAAGGCGATAGTCTATAATACTTAAATTATAATTGCAAGATGGAGTCGTTGATGAGTGAGCCTACCACCGCCCAACGCCGCGCCATGTATCAGGCGCGCCGCGGCTTAAAGGAGTTGGATTTTTATATTGACCCTTATGTCAAAACGCACTATTTGTCCGCCAGCGAAGAAGAGCAAGTGGTTTTTGATAGATTGCTTGCGTATGAGGACCCTGATTTGTTGTTGTTTTTTTTGGAGCAGGCAACCCCTGATGATGCCGAGGTGGCGATGCTGATTGACAAAATCAAACGCCTAAAACAGCAATCTTTGTAAGGTTTGGTTTGTGCCAAAGTCTATACAAGGGCTGATAGACACCCCTTTAGCACCATCACGATATCGCTTGCTGGTGTGGGTTTTGTATGTGTTGCTGGTGATGCTGTTGGCTTATCGAGTGGGGCTTGTGTGGTGGCAGTGGCTAATGATGGCACTACTAACTGTGGGGCTATTTTGGTCGCGGCTACAGCGCTTGCCTATTGTGCAGCATATCGCGCAGCCTATGGGTGGCGATGAGCTTTGGCAGTGCTTGGTGGATAATGGACAAGGTGAGGAATTGTGGCAGATGTATCTGTCGGACATTACAGAGGTGGGCGTGTGCGTGGTGCTGCGCTTTGAGGTGGTCTCACCAATGCCCAAGGCGCTGACAGTCAGCGTTTATCCAGACCAAGTGCCAGCAGAGGCGTATCGTCGGCTTAAGGTATTGGCGCGATTTAGTTGATGATAGTCTTGTGATAACTTAATAAATTAAATGCTTATCATTGTGTCAATAAATGCTTTGTCATCACTTTGTTTGGCTGCCAACCGCTCTACAACATCAAGCCATAGTGCATCCATTTGGGCAATGGGCTTGGCAGTCAAAGTGGCGCGTTCATAATGACAAGGCGCATAGGCTTTTAACAAGATGTCATTAAGGTGATTGGTATGAAATTGAGCCCCATTATTTAGGGCTTTTTCTAAATTGGCAAGTATATGGGCTTGGCGGTGGGTATCTGCTTGGTAGGAGTATGATTGGTATTGACTGATTTCTAGCATATCAGGCGTGCTACCTAATAGGCGATGAGCTACCAATCGCGCATGACCATCTACCAACAAATAAGCGCTAATATGTGGCAAAAACCACAAAAGTAGAGGTGGGCAAATGCCTTGGGCAATCAGTTTTTTGTGCCATTTGACTCGCCCAGAGTCGGGTGGGGGCAAGGATTTTAAGGGAATGATGATGTCATCGCAACGATGCCACCAGTCCACATAACAATGCGTCTTATCTATAAACGTAGCTTTTGAGCGCAAAAGGTGACTGGCAGGTGCAAGTAGGTAGGTGCCTTGGCTCAAAAAGTGATGTTGGTTGTTCAGAAGTGATTTGGCATACCATTGTTGCCAGTAGGGTGGCTTATCATTAAAGGTGTTGGTATGAGTGGTACAATGTGCTTGATAATGAATAACGTCATGACGGCTAATGGGAGTAATGGGCGAGGCTGGAGTGGCAGCATGGTGACGCACGACCATTACGCCATCATAATCACGCTCAACCACACCAGCATGACAAATGGCATTAGAACATACCAATAAAAAGCGCCGATGTACACCTCCTGTAAGCACCTGAAGATAAGGTGTGGTAGGGGTAGCAATGTGTAAATAAAGGCGCTGTGGATTATTTATGTCTTGATAAAAATAAGCGCCCGCATCTTTTGGGGTGGAGAGGGGTGTCATGGCAATGTACTACAATAAAGCAGCTTATCATTATGGTAAGCTGCTTTTTTAATGGCTGTTTAGCTAGATTTTTCAACCATATAATCAACAGCGTTTTGCACTTCTTCGTCAGCGATGTCGGCACCGCCTTTAGCTGGCATGGCGTTTAAGCCGTTGATAGCGCTATTATATAAAGCTGCCTTGCCTTTGCCAATACGAGGTGCCCATGCGCCTGTGTCACCTAGCTTGGGCGCGCCAACCAGTCCTGTGTCATGACAGGTTTTGCACACAGCATTATAAATGGTAGCACCATCACGAGGCTGACCATCTACAGCAGCGCTTAGGGCAGTAATGGTAATGTCGCACTCTCCGCCCTCAAAGCACACTTTGCCATAAGGAGCAATGCGCGCTACTAGATTGGGGTATAAACCAATCAATTTTTCCACTTGAGGACTTACAGGAACGGCTGTGAGTTTTTTTGCAGGCTCGGCTGTAGCAGCTGTTTCTGTGCTAGCGGCTGCGTCTGTTTTGGTGGCATCAGCTGTTGCTGTATCCGTCTTGGCAACTGCTTCGGCGGCAGGTGCGTCAGTTTTGGTGGTTGCAGTGCCACTTTGAGCAAGACTGGTTGTGCCAAAGCCAACCGTGGCAAGCAATAGGGCGGTGGATAACAGGGTTCTTTTTTTCATTGTCATCATCTCAATTTAGCCTTGAGCATGTGCTCTGGGTTATATGGCTATTCACAAAAGCCAATCATGCAAATTTTTCCCTGATATTATAAGGGAAAACAGGGGTAAATTGCCATGTTTTTTCACAAAAGTTGTGAAATTATTACCTATTTTTAAGCAATGGTAAGTGTTTTTGCTAATTTTTAGGCGCGTGATGACTATTTTGGCAATAAAACTGGTTTTTTGATTGCCTGTTTGCTATAATTATTAGCCAATTTTTTTTTGTGCCTATAGCTCAGTTGGATAGAGTGTCAGCCTCCGAAGCTGAAGGTCTCGGGTTCGAATCCCGATAGGCACGCCAGTCGCTTAGCCAGCCTTGCCAAAGGATGGCTTTTTCTTTGTCTGTTTCCATCTTGCAAGCCAAGATGGTGTCAATAGGATTTAAGCCGACATATTCCGCCAGCTGTCCTATAAGTGCATCATCAGGGATTCGCCGTCCTGCTTTGTAGTCGCCAAAACGATGATAAAGCACACCCATTTTTTTTGCCAAGGCTTTTTGAGTTCCCGCTTTCGTCTCTGCTTGTCTGATTAAATTTTGTAACATTTTGTAAATTCCTGTTGCAAAAAATCCAAAATTGGATTAAATTTATTGAAACCAAAAAAGGATTATTTTTTTGATTGGTTTAAATCCAAAATTAGATTAAACCGAAACTGGTAAACCAATCATACCCCAAACAACCCTATTTAGCAAGGCATCACCATGGATTTAGCAAGCACAAATTACATTTTACTGTATTTCATGGCTGCCTTTGTTGGGGGTATGGCAACCATGTACATTGCAATCCAAATGGATAAGGCGCTAGATGTGTTATTTGTCTTTGTCGCTCGTAAGTGTCTTAATAAAGACAACCGCAAGGCTTAGCACCAAGAAAAAACCCGCTAAACCATAGATCATGGGCAAGATGCTGTTATTTACACCTGTGTTTATTTGCTGTTGCACCTGCTCTAAAGCCTGCTGATTTTGTATTTGTGCTTGTTTGCCTTGCTGTTCAAAGGATTTGCCCATTTCTGTTGCTATATGCTCTGGGCTGTTCTCACTGATAATAGCAGTATTGGTTAGCTCGTCAAGCTCTTGTTCGCTGATTGGTGCATTTTGGGCTTGCTCGTAAGTTTGGATTTGGATAACGCCGTTATTATCCACTGTGATTTGACTGGGTTTGTATTGGCTCATGATTATGGTTCCACTGTTGTACTTTCCGCGATTTATTATAACAGTGGAATCACCCTATTGTCGCCTTTTGCCTTAAAGTTATCCACAGGATAAAAGGGGGCGGGGGCTGCGAACCCCATAACGCTAAGCCTCCGCCCCCTTTTATGCTTTCCTGTGGGTAACTTAAAAGGCAAAAGAAAACCAAACCAAAAAACCAAAAACAAACATCCCTTGACATAAACAACGGTATCCAAAACACGGTATTTTGAAACAAGGCACTTGAGCCTAACCCCCCATTTGTAATACGGGGGTTATCAATCAAAAAGGACAAAACACATGGTCACAGCTGACAACGCTTATCTTGATACGGTCAAAAAAGACATTGACTATTACAAGCAGCAGATTTTGGCGCGTTCACGCTCCCAAGAGCTGATTTTGTGCGTCAATGACAAGCCAGTGATGTTGCCTGTGCGTATGCCTGCCCAAGGTGAACACGTCATCATAGACTACATCAACTTTGTGGTAAAAATGTCTGATTTGGAATACAAGTTCACTGATGACTTGGATACTTACACGGACTTATTGCATAAGATTGAAGAAGATTACCAAATGTCAGACTTTCAAAAAGACAAAGAGCGTCATGCCATCTTTGAGTACATCACTGGTGAAGTTGGAAAGCGCTTGGCATCTATCTTTGGCGAAGATTTGGATGATATTTTTAGCAACTTACTTTATACAGGTAAAGGCTTGCATCATTACAAGTATTGCTTTGACATTGGCACCCGTGAAAACACTTTGGGTAAAGTCTGTTTTGGTGGTCAAAATGGCACTTGTCTAATTATGATTAACGGCTTTGGCTGCTCTATGGCGTGTACTGGTTGGGAACGTGGATTATATGACTTCTTGACAAGCTGTAGGGATGCTCGCATTACTCGTATTGACTTGGCGCATGATGACTTTAAGGGCGCCTATTCTAGCGCTGAAAGCTGCAATGACAAAGAGTCAGAAGGTTATTTTTATATCTCTGGCACACAACCAAAAGTTCAGCAACTTGGCGATTGGAAACGTCACATGGGTGATGGTCGCACTTTGCAAATTGGTAAACGCCAAAACGGTAAAATGTTTCGTGGTTACGAAAAAGGAAAGCAGTTGGGTGACAAAGAAAGCCCTTGGTTTCGCTGTGAAGTGGAATTGCGCAACCAATCTCGGCTAATCCCTTTTGAAATTCTTTTAACGCCTACTGAATATTTTTCAGGGTTTTATCCCTATACATCAGAATTGATTGAATTTGCAATCTGTGAGCAATCAAAAAACGCCAAAGACAATCAAAATCCACCTACAGAAACCAAAGCAACACGCATTCCTTTGATCACAAAAACGGGGGAAATCAGCCTAAAAAAGTCTTTGGAAATTTGGCGCAAGCAAATAGGGCGGTATATCAAAGCCTATAGGCAGTTATTTAATTCTGATACTGATATCTTGGATTTGCTTGAAACCAAGAAAAATCAAAACTATTACCCCAAAAGATTAGCCATCTTTGAAAAATTTAAATCTGGTGAGTTTTGCGCATCGCTTGCCAGTCATCCGCTAATGTATGCGCATTAGGTGAATTATGAATACTCAAGAAATGATTATTTTAGGCGCTAAGCGCTCTCAAGGCGTGTTAGAGAATGGCAACCGCTATGATAGCACCAAAATTTATGTGCAAACACCCATGAAAAACACTGGCGATCAAGTTGGTTTTGCCACTGTGGAATACAACTGGGGTGATAGCAATAATTTTTACAAACTCCGTGATTTGCCTTTTCCGCTCAAAGCAACTGTGGAATTAGAATTGGTTACAAATGGTAAAACATCACAAATGATTGTGGTGGATGTTAAGCCTGTTTTGGATAAAAAATGATGAAACATCAGTTTGTTTGCACAAATTTAATTCAACAAGGAAATTATCTTGTATGCACAAACTGGCAACAATTACCCGAATACAGTGGCTATAAATTAACACATGCTGAAATGGGACAATTTATTTTTGCTATAGCTTTGCTTTTCGCCACTGTTGCAAGCTTCAAAATTGTCCGTCGTTCATTTTTTTAAGGAAATTAAACTATGTCAAATGTTGTTACCAAAGCCAAAAACTTTGCAACTGATACACATACAAAATTAGCTGTTGGTGTGGGCACAGCAATGATTGCTACACCTGCCTTGGCTAATCCTACCGTTCCAGACATGAGCCCTATTGTGACTATGATTACTGGATTGGTTGCTGTTGTAGCTTCGGTGGGTATGGCTGTTCTTACAGTGTATGCTACTGCCAAAGTGTTTAAATGGGTTAAAACAGCGTTCTAAGATGTTTCATCCTGAATTTATTTTACAAGTGATTGCGATAGTCTGCGTGATTATCGCAATCCGCGATATTTTGAATTTATAACCATGCGCACACTGCTACTTATCATTTTTATCTATCTACCCGCCTTGCTTTGGTGGTTTGATTTTATTGTGGCTTATACAAATGCGTAACGTCTTTATTTTTCTAATATGTATTTTTAGTTTGATGAGCATAACTGCTTTTGCTGCTGCAAGTAGTGCGGCTACTGAATCGCAATCTGCTCAAACTCAAAGAGAATATAGAGCAAGAGCATACGGACAAACAGGCGCTACAGTGCACTTAGAGGTACAACGCCCCAAACCTCGTGTTAATTATACCCCTGATGATCCTGCCACTGCTGAAAAGCAGCGCAAAAGATTTAATCTTAGTCCAAGTGCCTCACGCGTTGCCAAAGCGATGAAAGGCGCAAAAGGTCATCTGATTGCAGCAGGTCTTTATTTGTTGCTTGATGAAGCTGTTGATTATGTGTTAAATCCTGATAATAATTCAGTAGCATTATATCCTGATGGCTCTTGTTGGTCCTGGGATTATATGGGTGGTAGCGTTGCCACTTCAAAATCTTTTCTTGAAACTAGAATTTGCCAATCTCGTGGGGGCTTAGAAAAATTACATCCATCAAGCAATCGGCAATTTGGCGTATCTTGTAATAATGAACCCAATAAGATTGTATCAACAATAACTTGTAACGCCCCAAAAGTTGAAATTTCTTTAGATGAGCTTGCTAGGGAAATTATTAGTGAAGCAAACAAAAATAACCCACAAGCTCAAGAAGCACTTAAAGAAGTTGCTCTTGAAATGGTTGAAATGGGCGAAGCGCCCGAAGTTTATTCAGAAACTGGATGGGAAGATGTACCAAGTTCTAGTACTAGCACAGACACTGGCACAGATACTAACACAGGCACTGATTCACAAACCACACCAAAAAATGAAGAAGACCAAAAAACAGATGGCGCAACAGACACATCATCACAAAGTGATGCTGATAACAAACTTGAATTCCCTGCATTTTGCGATTGGGCAAAGCCTGTGTGTGACTATATAGACTGGGTAAAAGACCAATATACATTACCAGAAGATTTAAAAGATGAGCCTATCACTGTCCAAGAAATGAATATAGATTTTTCAGATAAAGCTACAAAAAGCTATATATCTTTTTCAGGTCAATGTCCTGCGCCTGTATCAATACCTGTTAGATTTGCTGGGTCATCTACAGATATGACTTTAAGTTATGAGCCGTTTTGTCGTTTTGCATCCTTGATAAAACCTGCGGTGATTTTGGGTGCTTGGCTAAGTGGTCTTTTGATTATTATTGGCGGTCGTGCAAAAGGTGAGTAAATGAAACTATTAGCAACACTCTTGCAAAAGCTTTTTGGCGGTATGGGTAAACGCGTTTTGGTTGGCGCTGGTCTTGGTTTGGCTAGTGGCGCTATTGTGCTAAATGTTGTCAATTTCTATATAGGTAAGATTACTTCACAAGCTGGCGCATTGGGTGCTATGGCTGGCATATTGCATTTGGCAGGTGTGGATACTGCAATTAGTATTGTTATTGGTGCTTGTGTTGTGCGTGCGTCAATATCAGCAACAAAATTAAGTTTAATTAAAGCTGGCAGATAACGCGCGTCAAGGGCAAAAATCCCATTTTTGCTTGACGCGCGTTATCCAATCTATTAATAGGGCGGAAATATTATGGATTATGCAACTCTTGTGAAGGGCAAAGGCTTGGTGCTGGTGACTGGAAAAAAGGGCAGCGGCAAAAGCCATTTTGTTACAAAAATAATATCAGACATTAAAAAGCAATATCCTGATCATCCTATATTTGCTGATATTACAGGCATTAAAATTGATGGGGTTGAGCCATCTCCATCCGATTGGCGTGACGCTCCCAATAATTGTACTATTGTTTATGATGAGGCTCAATTATTACCCTGGGCAGATAACTCTAGCACAAAGATTAGTTCAGATCCTAGGGTAGCCAACATGACCTTAATCCGTAAGCAAAATAAAAACATTGTGCTTATTACTCAAGATCCAATGTTTATTCATTCAGTTCTTAGAAAACTGGTGGACTATCACTATCATATATCACATCCTTTCAAAGATGGTAAACCAAAAGTTTTCTACTTTCATGGCGCTATGGATACCATAGATCCCAAAGGCTATTACCAACAACAAGCAATGGAAACATTTACCCATGTGCTTGATAAAGAAACAAGTAAACTTTATGAATCTATTGAGCCTGATGCAAAACATGACCAAGTCAAAAAGTATCCTAAAAAAGTTATTTATATGATTTGTTTTGTTGTTTTTTTGTTATTACTTGGTATTCCTGCGATGATTTGGGGTGTTTCAAAGGTGGGTGGATTTATTTTTAATGCTGATAAGGTTGTGGAAGATGCTGGCAATCAAGCGGCTAATGCTACTGGTTCTGACAATCCTTTGTCATCATCAGCACAAACTTTACAAGGCGGTGTGAGTGGGTTTAACGTCAATCAAATGGATGTTGAAAACCAACGCATTTATTATCGTCAAAAAGCAGAACAAAAATACCTAAATCCTTACACGGTTGAAGTTGCCGAATTTGACACTGTGCGCCCTGCCATTGTTGCAATGATGGGTAAAGAATGTAGGGCTTACAATCAATTTGGCGATTTGCTAAACATTGATGATGATTTGTGTAAATCTATGCTAAAAGAGTTTGGCGTAAAGCCTAGAGCAAGACGAATGTTTAATGAATATCAAAGTCAAGAACAAGACTTGGTAAATGAGCCAGTCACAACCCAAACAACACCAGTGACAGAAACAACCCAATCTTTTGATGCCACACAAAATTAACTTGAAATATTGTAGCCTATAAGCTACAATATTTTTATCTATAACAAGGTGCTTTATGTTTACAATCAAGACAACAGAAGAATTTGATGACTGGTTAAAAAAGCTCAAAGATCCAATTGCCAAAAAAGCAGTCATTAGCCGTTTACTTCGTTTGGAGAATGGCAATTTTGGTGATATTGATCATGTTGGCGATGGTATTTTTGAGCTGCGCATACATGTAAGCTCTGGTATTAGGGTGTATGCAATACAGCGGGGCGATACGTTGATTTTGGTTTTAAATGCTGGCGATAAATCCAGTCAGCAATCAGATATCAAAAAAGCCAAAGAAATTAATAAAGAATTGGAGCTGATAGATGAAAACGATGAAAGTATCTAAATTTAATGCATTTGATTATTTTGATACCGATGCAGAAGTGTTGGATTTTTTAAATGAATGCTACAACGATGATGACCCCCAATTGTTCATTAGTGCCTTATCGCATTTGATAGAAAAAAAGGGTATTTCTGAAGTGTCTAAGCTGACTGGACTCAATCGCGAAAGTTTATATAAGACGGTCAAGGGTCAAACACAACCAAGCTGGGCGACAGTTCATAAGATTTTACACGCCCTTAAGATTAATATTAATCTTAGTTATGCCTGATGATTTAGTTAATCTTTGGCTGTGCACTGTTGCACGGTTTCAAAGGTTTTTATTATGCATATTGATTTTAATAAGCTTTCTGATATCATTAAATATTATCAAACATATCATCTTACAAAACATAAATATGCGTATCGCTTAGCTGTTTTATCGTATTTTGATAAATTCATGCTATCAGATATGAAACGTGCCCATGTAAAAAAATGGGCTTTGATGCGCCAATCACAAGTATCTAACTCTACAATAAATCGTGAAATTGGCTTTGCTCGTTCTGCTATTAATCGTGTGTCTACTGATTTTGAAATAGTATTAAACAATCCATTTTCCAATGTTAAATATTTAGAAAATGATGTAATGCCCAATTATTTAACAGAAGGTGAGTACAAGGCGCTGCTGCAATCCGCACTACATTTTGATAATTATGATTTGTATGATTTTATTATATTGCTTGTGATGACGGGTTGCCGACAATCTGAAGTGCTTAATTTGAAGTGGGACAATGTCCACTTGTCCAAGCGTCATTTTGTGGTTAGAAATACGCTTAGCAAAACAAAGCGTACAATGTACAAGTATCTCAATCAAACAGCTTTTGATGTGCTAGAAAGGCGGCTAAAAAATAAGATTGGTGACTATGTTTTTACCAATCCTAAAACGGGTGATAATATTAAAAGCTTTAATAAGGGTTGGCAATTATGCAAGAAAAGGGCTAAGATTAATTGCCGAATGCATGATTTAAGACATATTTACGCAAGTTGGCTGGTTCAAAAAGGCGTTCCCATTTATACTGTTAAAGAATTGCTTGGGCATGGCGATATTGCTAGCACTCAAAGATATGCACATTTAGACTACGCGACAAAAGTTCAAGCGTTGGATTTGATTGGTTAAATAGCGTTTCAGTTTACAGTAGCGCTCCGAAGCTGAAGGTCTCGGGTTCGAATCCCGATAGGCACGCCAGTTTGCCAATAATTGGAAAGCACCTCAAGCGCCTATCTCGTGATGGGCGCTTTTTTGTGATGGCAATAGGGGTTTGAGATGATTGTTCGTAACCATACCAGAGGTATTGGCTTATTATTTTCGTGGCGTGGCACTGTTTTGCCAAAAGTATTGCCTACCATTGTAGCTGTTGTGGGGCTATCATTGATAGCGCAGGCGTTGGCGCATTATCGGTGGTATTGGGTAACCAGTGTGCCTGCGGTGGGATTTACCATTTTTGGGGTGGTGATTTCTATTTTTTTGGGCTTTCGCAATAATGCGTGTTATGAACGGTGGTGGGAAGGGCGAAAGCTTTGGGGAGCGCTGATTGCCAATACCCGTCATTTAAGTCGCGACAGCCATTTTTTGCCAGCACAAGAGCGTGAGGCAATACTTATTGAGATGATGATGTTTGTGGGATTGCTGCGTGATCGCCTAAGAGATCAAGCGGTGACACGGACGCAATTTGAGTCTTATATACAGCTTGATGAGGCGTATTTGACTTATCTGGATGCACAGATTAATGCGCCACAACGCCTACTAGAGCAGATGCAAAAACGCTTAATACACGCGGTTCAACAAGGCTATATTAGTGATATGATCTATCTGTCCATCCAAAAGCATGTGGTTGAAATGGGCAATATTCAAGCAGGATGCGACCGTATTTTTAGCACCCCTTTGCCTTTTCCTTATTCGGTATTGTTGCATCGGGCGGTATTTTGTTTTTGTTGGACGCTTCCTTTTGGGCTTCATGCGGCGATGGGACTTTGGACACCATTTTTGGTGGGACTGATTTCTTATTTATTGCTTGGATTAGATGAGCTTAGTCGGCAATTAGAGGAGCCTTTTGGCGGTGAACATCATGATTTGGCATTGGATACGATGGTGCGCTTGATTGAGCGTGAAACTTTGACACTGCTAGATAAGCCAATCCCACCAGCATGGCAAGCGGATATATCTTATCATTATTCTTGATGGCTCTTTTTTTGAGTATTGACTTTGGGTATAATAAGTGTACCATTGTTTATCAAATAAACATGGTATGACAAAAAAGCTAAGTTTGCTTATTTTGCCCTGACAAGCCCTGATGAATATACCGATGTTTTGTTGGTCTTGGTCTTTAGGGGAGTTTATTATTTATATAGGAGCTGTGTGATGAAAAAGATACTTGGTGCGCTACTGATTGCTACTGTGAGCTCATCAGCATGGGGATTTATTAGTCTTGATGGCGGTGCCTATGTACGGCTTAAAGGAGGTCAGGCTTATGCCCAGCCGACAGGGGTAGATAATGGAATGTTGTATGGTGTGCAGGCAGGGGTGTATTTGGCTGAAGCAGACAAGCAACTAGGGATGATGGTAGGGCTTGCCAACACACAAAAATTAGATTACCAAGACAATGCCAAGCAAGGCAACTATCAAAGTACAAGCTTATATTTAGGTTCTGAATATACTAAGCTACTTACAGAAGATGAACGTTTGGCGGTGACAGGCGCACTAGGCTTGTCTGTATCAAGCAATAAGCTTACCACCCAAACAGACAGTGAGCGCAACACTCGGCTATCTCCTTATGCGTCAGTGGGTATTGGCTATCATATTACCAAGCGGATGCATATTGGGCTAACCTATGAATATGTCAATAAAGACATTCAGGGCGCTGTCGTTGGGGTATCGCGATATTGGCGATAAATCGCTGTTTATTTTCACAATAAACAGGCTAAGAGTGCTTAGCCTGTTTGATAATAAAACGTGGGTTATTGCTCAAACTTAGCCAACACCTCCTCTAGGCTAAGCAATGCTTTGTTGTCACCTATACGTGTGGCGTATTCGTACTGATTATTGACAAGATTGCGCTCTGATACCACAATGCGTTCAGGAATGCCCAGTAGCTCAAGGTCAGCAAATTTCACCCCTGCGCGTTCATCACGGTCATCAAGCAGGACATTGACACCGCGAGCTGCCAACAGCTCATAAAGCGCTTCAGCTTTGGCTTCAGCTTGCCCATCTTTGGATTTCATAGGAACAACTGCCACGCTAAAAGGAGCTAGGCTGTCACGCTTGTCAGGTGCTTGTGCCCAAATGATGCCTTTTTCGTCATGGTTTTGTTCAATGGCGGCTGCGACAATACGACTAACACCAATGCCATAGCACCCCATCATCAAAGTGACAGGTTTGCCTTCTTTGCCAAGGACAGAGCAGCCCATCGCCGCAGAATATTTATCGCCAAGCTGAAAAATATGCCCAACTTCAATACCGCGCTTGATGTGCAAAGTGCCCTTGCCATCAGGTGAGGGGTCGCCTTCTACAACATTTCTAATATCTACCACGCGAGTGATGGACGCATCACGCTCCCAATTCATGCCTGTGGTGTGTTTGTGCGCAATATTAGCCCCACAAACAAAATCAGACAAAATCGCTGCAGCTCTATCCACCAAGACAGGCACAGGCAGCTCAACACTGATGTATCCTTTGATAAGCCCAAGTCGCTCAAGGTCGTGTTCGTCAGCTAAGGTTAAAGGACTTGCAACTTCAGGGAGTTTTTCGGCTTTAACATCATTGAGTTCATGGTCACCACGCAAAACTAGTGCAACCACAGAGGTGCCTTGAGCAACAAGCTCATCACTGGCTTTGACTAACAGTGTTTTGACGGTGTTGGTCAAAGGAATGTTAAGATGTGCCGCTACTGCTTCACATGTGGGCATATTGGGTGTGTCCACATCAATGCGCTCTTGGGTTGGGGTAGCGCGCTCACCTAGACTAATGGCTTCTGCAAGCTCAATGTTGGCTGCATAGTCAGACGCATCAGAAAACACCACATCGTCTTCTCCACTGTCAGCTAGTACCTGAAATTCATGACTGGCAAACCCACCAATAGAGCCTGTATCAGCTGCAACAGCACGGAAGTTTAGTCCAAGGCGAGTGAAGATGCGGCTGTAAGCATGGTACATATCGTCATAAGTTTTTGCCAAGGAGTCTTTGTCAATATGAAAAGAGTAGGCATCTTTCATGCTAAATTCACGCGCGCGCATCACCCCAAAACGTGGACGAATTTCATCACGAAATTTACTTTGGATTTGATAAAAGCAGACAGGGAGCTGTTTGTAACTTTTAAGCTCGCCCATCGCAATGGCAGTAATGACTTCTTCATGAGTAGGACCTAGCACAAAGTCGCGTTGGTGGCGGTCTTTAAAACGAAGTAGCTCTGCCCCATAATCATTAAAGCGTCCTGTTTGTTGCCAAAGTTCAGCAGGTTGAGTCATGGGCATCAAGAGCTCTTGTGCGCCAATAGCGTCCATCTCTTCGCGTACAATACGTTCTACTTGCTTGAGCACTCTAAGACCCATAGGCATCCAAACATACAACCCTGAAGCAAGTTTGCGAATCAGCCCTGCGCGTACCATCAGCTGATTGGAGATGACATCGGCATCGCTTGGGGTGTCTTTTAGGGTGGAGATTAAAAACTGACTGGCTTTCATGCTAAATCCTAATGGTTACGTTTGTATAACGTTTTTGTACTAAAAAATAAAAGTGAGTTTTGCTATCTTAGGCAAAATGGCGTTAAGATTCAACCAAAATTTTACCAAAATTGACAATAGGGGTAAATTGATGAAAAAAAGTATCACAAAAGTTTTAATCATAGGGGTGTTGGCAGTGATGTTGGGGGCGCTTGGGTGGCTTATTGCTGACAAAATTAGCAAGGATACAGCACAAGTTTCTGCCATTACGCGTGAAGGGGTGGTGACTGAAGTGCAAAAATTAAGTCAGCTGACCAGTGTGGCATTTAGTGTAGATACGGTGATTACCGCCCAAAAATCGGGCACTTGGCAACGGCTGTGGCAGGATGAACAAAAGGGACTGTTTGTGGCAAAAGGACGGGTATTGGCGGGGGTGGATTTGTCAAAAATTGGCACAGAAATGGTACAGGTACGTCATGACATTGGTGTAGATGGCGTGCCTATGACACACATTGACATTACCTTACCTCCCTCGGAGGTGTTTGAGGTGTATTTGGATGATATTCAGGTGTATGATTGGCAAACGGGACTTTTTGGTATGGTGGATAATGATCCACAAATCTTAAGCCAAGCTCAAACACAAGGAAAGCTTGAAGTATTAGAAAAAGCATGTCAAGGGGAGGTGATGACCTTAGCATTAAATAATGCTAGTGAGCAAGTGGCAGGGTTATTTTTATTGACAGGGGCAACAGTGAGTGTCCATAATCAAGGTACAGGCGCGTGCCAGTTGTCAAAAATGTGAGTCAAGGTAGCTTAGCGACTATGTGATGTGGCTGTATGAACAATGCTTATGATGATGTGTGACACAATTGATCAGCTTTCTAATTAAGGGGCTTGTTAATTGGTAACTTGCGTACAAAAATAATAATGGTGATGAGGATGTTTTTTTTTTTGAATTGCGACAAGCTAAACATTGCCTGCAAGCTGGCATACTGAATATATAGCAATCATATGATTTTACAATAACGGTAATATTGCTTTATTATTAAAAAATGTAAATTATGTGCTAAATTATTAACAATTTTAAACTGTCGTTAGGTATTGGCATGAACTGTGCAATATTTAATCAGTTAAGTATTTTATTTGTCATTAACTTTAGTTTAGTGGGAGAACGTGCGTGA
>JBHBMT010000002.1:0-17867 GCA_041773075.1 Moraxella sp. | reverse complement strand
TAACAAAGTGTGTATTTTGGCATTTAGGGCAATGGGTGAATATTTGGCTCATTGGGTGTTTGCTTTGTTTATGATAGACTTGGGTATTTTAGCTTATGTATTATTGTTTAACAATGCCAAAAATTTATAAGTTATTGATTGTAGAAAACAATAGAAACAAAACTAAATTAAACACCTTTTAACCTGCATATAGACTATAACTGATATATCAATGCTTATTTACACAACACACAAGAATACCCCTATACTTCATAACACCACCCATAATTTAGGGCATTCTGACATTTCATATTTGCCATTAAAATCAGGAAAAATCGCAGAAGTTTCAAGGAAAATTGCGCCGTTGATATTAATATATCAACGGCGCAATTTGACGATATAACTCAAGATTGAGCCCCGCTTTTTAACAAACAGGCAAGGCAAAAACGCCATGTTTTTTTTCTAAATCATTGCTAAATCATAATAGTGTTATGAAGCGTCAGGATGCCCTAGCAATCCTTTGAGTCAAACTAGCGTTTTTTACATTAAAACCAACCAAATATTGCCTCGTTTTTCTTGAAACCCTGTGCTTTTCTCATTATTGATGACAACCATAAAAAACTCAAACCCAAGAAAACACTTTCAATGAATTTACAAATGATACTTTGTTGCTATATAGACAATATATTTACTTAAAATAAATTTTTTTTACAAAAATACATTTGAATCACAACATACAATATCAGTACTATACCTATAAAGCTATCATATCCGCCAATACCAGTCATTCACTTAATAACACAAATTATTTCGTGCCATAAAAAACAAGGAGTAGGTTATGCATAAATTAAAGTTTGGTGTTGCAACAGTAACAATATTGGCAATGCTTTTTTCATCTGGTTGCGCTACCTTTACCACAGGGATGGCTGGTGATTTGGGCAATCTAAATAAAATCAAACACGTGCATAAAGATGATATCGTAAAAGCATTAGGCGATCCAATATATGTAGACAAGCGAGTCAATGGCACTGCCTATGTGTGGAGTGATAATACATTTCGGCGTGTTTATGATCAAGTGTATCACGGTAGCACAGTTTCTGGCAATGTCATGACCCACCACTGGGAAGAAAGACCTAGAGATGTGGCGCTATGTTCGACCATTGTCTTTAACAAAGATGGCTATCCCAAAGGCTTAAGGCAAAGCGAACCTTGCCATATCGCCACCCAAAATGGAGGTGTTGGGACAGCTGTAGCAAAAGGACCGTTACTGGGTATTGCACTGATTTTGGGATTGGCGGTCGCCGGCAGTAAATAACACAATCAGACTTGTTTAACACTTGAGTAATATCAATCGCTGTCTTAATTTTAAGACAGCGATTTTTTGGTGATGCTGATTAAAAAGACGCTGTTTGCTTTTATGGCTTATTTTTTGGGTCGTGGCGCATCTTTTAGTTGGCTTTTGTGGATATATGCACCCACATCAGTAACAGCAGCATCAAAATAAATACCCACCCAGTCTTTGACGTTGCGCTTTCCATCATCAAATTCATAAGTCGTCACAGGAAATGCCAAAATCTCATCGCCATTACTTAGAGCGCCATAAAGCTCGGCATTGGTAGAAGGTTCGGCGCGTATATTGACAGAGCCGTCCGTGCCATTGGTGATATAGACATGACCATAGCGCCCTTGACTTTTGTGCACCCAACCTTGACGCTGATTGATTTTTAATAAATACCAATCACCCGATTGACGAATGATTTCATAATCACCCTGATGACCATCTTCAAAGGTGCTAATAATTTTGGCTTTACTGTTTGGCTCACTACGAACATTGATGGGCTTGCCATCGCCATCACCCCAAATCTGCAATACTGGATAGGCAAAAGCATTGTGGGTCACAAGGAGTGTTAAGGCTGTTAGAATCATAGAGCAAAAGTGTTGTGATTTCATAGCATTTTCCCTAGATTGTGCATGATGATTATCATTGCTTACTTTCTAAAATATTTTTGTTTAATTTTTCAAATAGAGGTTATAACTCTATTTGCTTAATCAAAGAATCACTGTGGAATTCAACAACCATATTATGACAGCTTTTAACTCAATTGCCAATGTGCATTTGCCTTGATGATAAGTACTTTATTTGGTAAACGTACGATTCTTGTTCATCCATTTAAAAAGTTGCATTTTTGATGAGTTGGTGGTGGATAATTATTTATATTTTAGATAAATATTCTTTAATAGTTATTGGGATGTCCTGACACTTCACAGCACCAAACCCGTTTGTTAAAAAGCAAGGCTAGCTCTTGATTTTAATGGCAAATATGAAATGTCAAGATGCTCTAATTAAGCATCAAAGCATTTAACACGCCAGCAAGCCCTCTAGGATTTTCCCAAGACATAGAATGACCTGCATTTGCCACTATTGCAACATTAACACCCTGACTCATTAAGACATGATAGTCTTCATCAGGCAGGCTATTTTCGCCAAAAATATAAGTTTTTGGTATGTTAAGTTGATACAATCTTTCTCTCCACGAAGGGGAAATACCTTTTACCAAACTATCCGCATTTTTAAAGATGGCATAAGGGGCATAATTTTGTAAACAACCCGCCCAAGGAGATTGGGTGTTGTTTAATAATTGTTGATATCCATTTTGAATAAAATCTTCTTGATTTTGACTGGCGATTTGTTTACTAAACATACCACCACCTGCATCCAAATTGCATTCAGAAACCATTAATCCTGCGATAATATCAGACAATTCGCTCGCCACTTCAATAGCGATACTCCCACCCATGCTATGACCATACAAATAAAAAATAGGTAGTTGTAAATGGTAAATAAGCTCAATGACAACCTTTGCATTGTCGGTAGTGCGATAGCCAAAATTTACAGGCTTATCACTGTACCCACTACCTATTAAATCAATTAAAATACATCGTCTACTATCAAAGTTGGGCTGTGTGACAACGGCAGGATACTCAAATGAAGAGGCACAGCCAATTCCATGAATAAAAACACAAGGTATTTTATCTTCAATATGAGCGTTCAAATCAAGATATCGCAATTTGCCGCCTGCCAATGTGCTAACAAATTCCTTCACACAGCCCTCCCTATTAAAAATAGTAGGGAAAAACCCTCGTTCTCCCCTACTATTTTAATCTACCAATTTGTATCTGCTTTGATGGCTTCCACCTTATCCAATTTTTCCCAAGTAAAGGCAGTATCGCTACCTGTACGCCCAAAGTGTCCATAGCTTGCGGTTTGTTCGTACATCGGCTGAAGCAGATTGAGCATTTTGGTAATGCCATAAGGACGCAAATCAAAGTGGGTACGAATTAGGCGAATGATTTCATCGTTGCTGACTTTGCCCGTATCAAAAGTATTGACCGAGATAGATGTCGGCTCGGCAACCCCGATGGCATAACTGACTTGCACTTCAATGCGGTCGGCAAGCCCTGCGGCGACTAAGTTTTTGGCAACATAACGCCCTGCATAGGCGGCACTTCTGTCCACCTTAGATGGGTCTTTGCCACTGAATGCACCACCACCATGACGAGCCATACCGCCATAAGTATCAACGATGATTTTACGCCCTGTCAAGCCTGCATCGCCCACAGGACCGCCGATGACAAATTTGCCCGTGGGGTTGATGTGGTATTTTGTGCCAGCGTGTAAAAGCTCAGCAGGAATGGTTTTTTTGATGATTTCTTCCATCACCGCTTCATGCAAATCAGCTTGGCTAATGCTGGGGTCGTGCTGTGTAGATAATACCAGTGCGTCAATGGCGATGGGACGATGAAAAGCGTCATAGTGTAAGCTGACTTGTGCTTTGGCGTCAGGACGTAGCCATGTTAATGTGCCATCTTTACGCAATTTTGCTTGGCGCTCCATCAACCGATGAGCCAGCTCAATGGGTGCAGGCATTAGCACATCGGTTTCGTTACACGCATAGCCAAACATCAACCCTTGGTCGCCTGCGCCTTGGTCTTCAGGGCGACTTCTGTCCACGCCTTGAGCGATTTCGGGCGACTGTTTGCCAATCATATTGATGACCGCACAGCAATCACCATCAAAGCCCAAATCGCTATGATTGTAGCCAATTTTATTGACGGTGGCACGCACAATGCCTTCTACATCAATATTGGCATGGGTGGAAATTTCACCTGCCAAAACCACTGCCCCTGTTTTTACCAAGGTTTCGCAGGCAACCCGTGCGTCTTTGTCTTGCGCCAAAATGGCATCAAGCAGCGCATCGGAGATTTGGTCAGCCATTTTGTCAGGATGACCTTCGGACACAGATTCGGACGTAAATAAAGAATAGTTCATAAAAATACACTTAAAATAAACACATAGGGTATTTGCACTTGGTGGCTTTTTTAGGCTGGACAAGGGTGAGTAACAAATACATGAAGGCTGTCCTGTTGCCACTCACTTGGCACGCTTTGATGGTTTGCGCTTTTATTTAATCACTGTTTAATCACTGGTTTCAGCATTGGCTGATTTGTTTAGGAAAATTTAAATTAATCAAACGCCAACTTAAACTTAACCCAAAACAAAACCAATATTGTTACCTTTGATAAACTGTCTTTGATAAAAGCGTTTATTTGGTTTATTTTACAAAGCTTTTATAAAGGACACTTTGTCAAATATTCCATATAAAAATACAAACTTTAAGGACAATTAGCGAAAAATTCTATCACAAAGACAGCCAAAACGCCATCATTTTCATTGGTAATGGGGACGATTGATGGTTTTTTGGGCAGATTGTTTTTTGAGCAGATGATTTTTTTGGACAGGTGGTTTTGGGGCAAATAGTTTTCTACAAAATTTCGCCATTCATACCAACTTAATACCAAAAAGTAGTAAATTGTTATTTGTATGGATTGTGCTAGCAACACTTATGGTGTAAGCGTATAATAAGCGGCATTTTGTGATGGCTTTGTCTTTGGTTTTATTTTTGGATTAAATAATGGCAATAAACTCTTTATGGCGATTTTATAAAAAGCCCTTAAATGCCTATTGGCTGATGGCGATGGTGGCGCTGTTTTTGGCAGTTACCGCCAATTATACATTTTTTGTACAGGTGTTAAACACTTATCCTTTTGCCCAAAACGCTTTGTTTGTGATGTCGTTGTTTTTGGTGCTGCTTGGGGTGCTGCTGCTGTTAATCGTGCTGTTTAGTTACCGTTATACCATCAAGCCTGTGCTGATTTTGATGGTGATGATAGCGGCGGCGACCAGTTATTTTACCGACACTTATGGGACGGTGTACGATACCAATATG
Organism: Moraxella sp.; assembly: GCA_041773075.1. Taxonomy (GTDB): domain Bacteria; phylum Pseudomonadota; class Gammaproteobacteria; order Pseudomonadales; family Moraxellaceae; genus Moraxella. The sequence goes on along the minus strand of JBHBMT010000002.1, from coordinate 12,600 downwards.
CTCCAAAACGCCCTACAGACCGACCACGCCGAAACCAAAGATTTGTTAAATGTGGTGTTTATTGGGCGGCTGATTGTGCTTGGGGTGTTGCCAAGTGTGCTGATTGCCAAGCAGACCTTATATTTTCCCCCACTAAAAAAGAGCGTTTTGCAGCGTCTTGGAGTGTGGGCGCTGGCATTGGGACTGGCATTTGTGCCCATCGTGTCATTTAGTAAGCAATACGCCAGCTTTTTTCGTGAGCATAAACCACTACGTTTGTACACCAGTCCCACCACTCCAATTTATGCCAGTATCAAGCTTGCCAGCATTGAATACAAAAAAGCCACCGCTCCCAAAGAGATGATTTGGCACGCCAAAGACGCCACGCAGCTTAGTACGCCCGACAAACGTAAGCCCAAATTGGTGGTGTTTGTGCTTGGTGAAACCGCACGGGCTGACCATGTATCACTCAACGGCTATGCTCGCCCCACCTTTGCCAAGATGTCCGCTCAAGACGGCGTGCATAATTTTTCAAAAGTAACGTCTTGTGGTACGTCCACCGCTTATTCTGTGCCTTGTATGTTCAGTTATTTGGGAGAAAAAGGGTACGATGTGGATACCGCCATCTACCAAGAAAACGTGCTAGACACCTTGCACCGCCTAAAAATCAACGTCTTGTGGCGTGATAATAATTCTGACTCAAAAGGGGTAATGGACAGACTGCCTGCCAGTCAATACCAAAATTACAAAGTCCCCGAAACCAACACCGTCTGTAACACCAACGCTTATCAAGAATGCCGAGACGTTGGTATGCTTGTGGGACTTGATGATTATGTTAAGTCTTTGAACAATCAAGACATTTTGATTGTCCTACACCAAATGGGCAATCACGGACCTGCATATTACAAGCGTTATGATGATGAATTTGCCAAATTTACCCCCGTGTGCGAAACCAATGAACTGGCAAAATGCGACGCCCAAACGGTGATTAATGCTTATGATAATGCGCTGTTGGCAACCGATGATTTTTTGAGCAAAACCATCGCATGGCTACAAACTTATGACACAAGCCACGACATCGCCATGCTCTACGTCAGCGACCACGGCGAAAGCTTGGGCGAAAATGGCGTTTATTTGCACGGTATGCCCAATGCCTTTGCCCCTGAAGCACAGCGTCATGTGCCAGCCCTATTTTGGCAAGGCAACATCGCCCAAAAAGCAGTGGCAGAAGACACGCCTTTGACACATGACGCCATCACGCCCACGCTACTGACTTTGTTTGATGTCAAAACCGACAAAGTGGCAGGACGCACGTCGTTTTTGGCAGGCAACTTATGACGCACAACACACACAAAGCCTACCTAACACAAGCGCTGATTACTTTGGCGCTTGCTGCCTTAGCGACGCTATATTTGGAGCATAGCGCCTTTGATGTGATGGTCGCCCAAACGCTGTATTTGGGTGGGGGTCATTGGCTCATTGATAAGGCGACAGTTTTGCCCGATTTGATATTTTATAGTGGCATTAAGGCTGTGCTTATTGCCTTTGAAGTGTGTCTGATTGGATTGTTTTTGTACCGTCATTATCAGCAAAAACGCTCACCCAAGCCCACTGCCGATACCCTATTTAGCCAAACAGAGCTTGGGTATTTGCTACTAACCATGCTTTTGGTGCCTTTGGTGGTGGGGGCGCTCAAGGCAGTAACACACGTGGCTTGCCCTGCTTATCTGCAACTGTTTGGCGGGGAGCTGCCTTATTTACCGCTATGGCAAAGCATGATGACAGGTGTGAACGCCAAATGCTTTCCTGCGGTGCACACCAGCTCAGGATTTGCGCTTTATGCGTTGGCATTTGTACCAAGTCTTGTGGCGTGGCGTGTTCGGATAATGGTGGCGGTGAGTGTCTTGGCGTGGCTGATGGGCGGATACAAAATGGTGATAGGCGACCATTTTTTCAGTCATACCGTGGTGTCTATGCTACTGGCATGGGCGATATGTGCGGTGATGGCGGTGGTGTTTTTTCGTCATGATAAGGGTGCTTATTCTAGGGTATGACTATTCTTTTGGGGGAAGCGCTTGGTCAGACTGGAGGCTAAAAGGCTCTGTTGGCACCAAATCAAAAGTTTGTTTTGATTGCATGGCAAATAGCATTTGGCTGGCAAGTGTGGCGGTGGTGGTCACAAATAGCCCAATACCCACCAAAATATACCCAACTGTAAACAGCTTGCCTAAGTTGGTTTGAGGTGAAAAATCACCATACCCCACTGTGGCAATGGTGATGACTGAAAAATAAAACGCGTCAATCCATGACCACTTTTCAACAAAATGATAAAACACGGTTGCCAAGCTAATTTGTGAAAAGCTTAGTAACAACAAAATTTTGACTTGTGCTTGCTGAAACGCAACTTTAATGGCGTACGTCAAGTCGCGCACAGGTGCCAAAGGCGAAAGAGATTTCATAAAAACATCCAAATCATAATACAAAAAATCGTGGCTAGCGCCCATGTGGTATGTTGCACACTTTGGCATATGTCCAAAGCTTAAGAGACTTTACTCTGCTTTTGGAAAAAATAGAACAAAACCTTGTCTTTTGTTGTTTTCAACTTGCTAAGAATAATCCATTAACCCCATTGATTACCCATAAGACTGATGGTAGTTGCGATGTTTATCCGCATTGAGTCACCAAGATATCCCACAATGGCTATAATGCGGCTCTTATACCATGTTTGGCGACATTTTCAAACAAACAAGCATACGTTGTATTTATGGTATCAAACTTTAGATAGAGTTTCATCATAAAAATTGTTGATTCAATCTTTTTTTGACAATAACACACCTTGTATTTTTGGTGGGTTTAGGATAGACTTAAAAACCATTTCCAATCGCTTATGTTTTGCTCCATGACCCTTGCGCCCCCTCCCCCTAAAAAATCAAGCTGGCTACATCGCCTATTTAAGCGCTTGGTTTTGGCAGTTTTTGGCGTAAGTTTGGTTGCTGCCAGTGCCTACACCCCTTTGTTTGCTACGGTTATCGGTGGGACGCTATCTATCATTGGTGACTGGTATGGACATGATGACAGTCCACCCCAAGCCTATGTCATTTTGGGTGGTGGTTTAACCAATACAGGCAAACTTATCAGACTTAATGCCTATAGTTATGAGCGTACACAAACCTTGTGGCGAGCATGGCAGCGAGCGCCGTTGCCTGTGATTTTGAGTGGGGTTGAATCACCTTGGATTAATGACGCTTTGGCATATATGGCGCGCCAAGCTGATAGTCAAAGTCCTAGTACCATCAGCGAAAATGCCAGTATGAATACTTGCGAAAATGCACGTTTTACCGCCAAACTCATCGCTCACGATAGCCAAGAGGGCACCCTACCTCCCATTCATCATGTTTATTTGGTATCTGATTGGTATCATATGGCACGTGCGCGCCGTCAGTTTGCCAAAGCAGGCATTGCCACCACACCCCTATCCGCACCGATGCCTAGTGGACTCTCATGGACAGATGGCGCAAGCAATCTAAATCACTCCAGACGCGCCCTGTACGAAGTGGCAGCATTGATTCGTGACATTGTACGCCCTCAAAGCAACTGCCGGCTTGCTGATAATGTCAGCATAAAAATTATCAAAACCCCCAGAAAACATGCCAAAACTTTTTAATTTACTCCCTTGTGTATTGTGTTTATTACTACTTGCCTGCCAAAAACCCTATGTTCTTGAGCGCCATCACCGCGCTGTAGGCACCAGTGAGCGCATTGGATTTATTGTACTACATTATACCGCCGAAGATGATGCCAATTCTTTAGAAATTCTAACCACAAAGCAAGTCAGCAGCCACTATCTTATTCCTACTGGCAATACAAAAACCATCTATCAGCTCGTTGCCGATGACAAAGCTGCATGGCATGCAGGTGCTAGCAGCTTTGGGGATAGAACACGTTTTAATGATATCGCCATCGGTATTGAAATTGTCAATGAAGGCATCGCCAAGGAATACCTAAACCACAAAGGATACCACCCTTATACACATTTTGTGGCATATCAAGATGCTCAAATTGCCAAGCTTGGTGCATTATTACAGACTCTAAGCAAACAATACAACATTCCCCCTAAACACATTCTTGCTCATTCTGACATTGCGCCTTCTCGCAAAATTGATGTTGGCGCCAAATTTCCTTGGCAGCGCTTATATCAAGATTACGGTATAGGCGCATGGTATGATGAAGTGGATAGGCAGTATTTTTTGCAAGTTGTTGATTTTGATAAGTTAAGTATTAGTGAGATTAAGGCAGAGCTGCGCGCCTATGGCTACACCATCAATGATAGCGACCATTGGGACAAAGCCAGCAGTGATGTGGTTTATGCCTTTCAACTACACTTCAATCCTATGTACGCAACAGGGGTGATGGATAAAAACAGCTTTGCTATCTTAAAGGCGCTTAACAAAAAATATCCCAATACCCCACAATAAAAACCCCAATAAAGATTGGGGTTTGTTATGGTAATTAAGCTGGCTTAAACCCATCTTTTAGGCTAACAATCTGATTAAAGACAGGCTTATTTGGGCTATGCTCTACGCTGTCAGCGACAAAGTAGCTTTCACGTTCAAACTGAAAACGCTCGCCTTTGTCCGCTTTTGCCAAGCTTGGCTCAACCACCGCTTGATAAACGGTCAGTGAATTTGGATTGATGTGTGCATGAATCCACGCTTCATCGCTGTCATCAGTGGCAGGCGTGGTAATTTCATCGTCTTCAAAAAGTAAGTGCTCATAAACACGCACCAACGCTGGCACGCCAAGACTTTCCGACACCCAATGGATCACCCCTTTGACTTTGCGACCTTCAGGGTTATTGCCCAGTGTTTTTTCGTCAATGGATGCCATAAGCTCAACCACTTCGCCTGCGTCATCTAACTTATATTCATCAATTTTTAACACATAGCTATTGCGCAAGCGAATTTCGGGATTTTCAGGGGACAGACGTTTGTAGCCTTCTGGTGGATTTAATTCAAAGTCGCTTTTGTCAATATAAATGGTTTTGGTAAAAGGAATTTCACGCTCGCCCATGTCCACATTGGGGTGCTTAGGTTGGGTGAGCCACAGTACGCCATCTTCAAGGCGGGCAACCACGCTTTCTTTTTTTAGTTCAGCAAATTTTGCTACCGCTTCATCAAAATTGGTGATGGTAACCTTTAGGGGGCGAAGTACTGCCATGCCACGCCCTGCACTGTTTTCTAGTGAGTTGCGCACGCTAAATTCAAGCTGACGAAAATCCACCACGCCATCGGCTTTACTAATGCCAATTCGCTCACAAAAATCTTGCAAGCCTTCGGGGGTATAGCCACGTCTTCTCATGCCTGCGATGGTTGGCATTCTTGGGTCGTCCCAGCCTGACACCACGCCCATTTCTACCAAACGCTTTAATTTTCTTTTACTGGTCAAAGTATGGTCAAGGTTTAGGCGGCTAAATTCATACTGACGGGGTGGCACAGCAAAGCCAATCTTTTCCACCACCCAATCATAAAAGGGGCGATGATCTTCAAATTCCAGTGTACACAAAGAATGGGTAATGCCTTCAATGGCATCTGACAAGGGGTGTGCATAGTCATACATCGGATAAATACACCATTTATCGCCTGTTTGATGATGAGTGGCGTGCATTACCCGATAAATAACAGGGTCTCGCATATTCATATTAGGGTGATTCATGTCAATTTTGGCACGCAATACCGCACCGCCATCGGGATATTTACCATTTTTCATGTCATCAAAACGTGCCAAGTTGTCGGCAACGCTAGCATTTCGCCAAGGCGACTCTACCGCAGGCGAGCCAAAACCGCCACGATTTTGGCGAATTTCTTCAGGCGTTTGTAAATCCACATAAGCATCGCCTTGCTCAATCAGCTTAATTGCCCAAAGGTATAATTGCTCAAAATAATCAGACGCATAACGCACTTCGCCCGCCCAACGAAAGCCAAGCCACTCTACGTCCTGCTTAATGCTGTCCACAAAATCTTGTTTTTCGGCGGTTGGGTTGGTGTCATCAAAACGCAAATTGCACAAGCCATCAAATTCTTGCGCCACCCCAAAATTTAAGCAAATGGATTTAACGTGTCCAATGTGCAAAAAACCGTTTGGTTCGGGCGGAAAACGGGTCAAAATGTCGCTATGTTTGCCTGTTGCCAAATCGTCTTTGATGATGGCACGAATAAAGTCATTTTTTTCTGGCTTTTCAGTGGTCATGGTTACCTGCTTTTTAAGATTTTTGAAATCCCCTATTGTAACATAAAGGTTTAATAAGAGGTAGAATTTTGCTTTTTGATGGGTTTTGAGTTTTTAATTTGAGTTTTTTGAATTTCTTTGATATAAAAAAGATTATGTTAAATAAATTTAATTTAAAATGTGCTTGGTATTTGGTCGTAATTAAATTTATGATTAAAAAACTTGGATTATGTTAAATAAAATAATGCCCTAAAAATACACCTAATAAACCCACACCAGCTACGGGGCGACATCGGTGCATTTCAAATACCCTGCTCTATCAACCTAATGTATACATTTATAAACAATCAAAGCAAAGGTTTGTAATGCAATAAAATGGCAGTATGGTTATGACCATCATCATATCCACTATCCGTAACAAAAAAGCAATCTGTAAAATTTTTATCAAAAATATAAGAGTATTCATAAAAAGATAACTCATCAATATTATTTAAATCAAACACCAATTCTTGACTGCTGACATAAAATAATGGATTTTTGTTATCATCAATGGCATAATGTCTTAATACATATACATAAGACGTTAATGCTTGTAAAATTTGCTTGGGATAGGCAACACTTCCATCGCTTGCATTAAAAGGTGTTTTAAAACAAAAATAAGTTTTGTCTTTTAGTTTTCCATCAATCATTATTTTCTTTTTTCTGATATTTCCTTTGAAAAAGGTATATATCAATCGTCTGATGATTTTATCTGATTGCGGTTTATCAATCCTATTATCATAAATAAAGTTTTTCATCATAAATACCAAATAAAACCATTCTTGATTTTTACCTAAAATAAAGTTGGGTTTTTATGCCTAACCCAACTTATTACTTTGGATATTCTTAATCAATGCGCTGACCTTGTTCATTGATATAAAATACTTCCCCACCCTTTTGCACTTTGGCATTTCTTATATAAACCATTTCGCCGTCCTTCAAGGCGATTGGCGAAAAATAACCAATATCATCATATTCTATGGGTAAAATAATTTTGCCTGTGTAATCTGTCAGACCGTATTTACCGTTTTTGGCAACTTTGACTGTATTAGTATTAAAACCTCGTGCTTCATCGTATTGATGACTAACCACAATGTTGCCTGTTTTATCAATAAATCCATATTTGCCGTTTTCTTTGGTCAAATATATGGTGAAATTTAGATTTTCAATATCATCGTAGTGAATTGGCATGACGATTTTATTATTCGTGTCTATATAGCCGTATTTATCATTTTTCTTAACACGAGCAATACTACCCAAAAAATACATCGCATCATCGTATTGTAAAGCGATTTTGACTTTACCGTCCTTATCAATATAGCCGTATTTGCCATCTTTTTTAACCACTGCCAAGCCATTACGCAAACAGCCTACTTCATCATATTCTGCCGTTGTTACTTTTGGGGCTTCACAGTCGTGATAGCTAGACCACGCAGGGCTAGTCAGTATCAAACTTAGGGCAATAAGGGGTAATTGCTTTTTAATCACAGTTTTCATAAAATACTCTCATACATATAAAAAAATCATTTTATTTGATTTTATGTAGTTTTTCAACAATCGTACCATATCACTCTATTCATCAATATTTTAAATGATTGACAATCTATTACTTGATTTCTTTACCATGTTCATCAAAATACGCCACTTTATCACCCGTATAAGCATAAAATCTGTCTGTCATCCACTTAATATCGTCAAATTTCATCGGTAAAACCGTCTGCATATCATGATTAATCACGCCATATTTACCATTTAATTTGACAATCACCAAAGGTTTTTGATATACCCATCTATAATCATCATAAGTTGGTTTAAGTAAAATTTGACCTGTGGTGTAGTCAGCAAAACCGATTTTTGTTTGATTGTTTTGTTTTTGTATCAAATAGATGATTTGTTGAGTATTATGTGGAAAAATATCGTCATATTCATGTGATAAAATCACATCGCCAGTAAGAGTATTGCTTATACCAGCTTTGTTATCCTTGACCATTACGGCAAAATTGATATTTTTTCCAACTTTAGCGGAAATGCTGTCATAAACAAACGGCGCAATGATGGTATTTTTACGGTCAATAATGCCAAATTTGCCGTTCTTTTTGGCAATAAAATTGCCATTATCCATAAGGTCAAAATCTTCATATTCAACTGGAATAATTAGCTCGCCTTGTAGATTGATCATGCCAAAACGTTCGCCTTGTTGTACCACAGCGACATCTTGTTCTTGGCAATAGACTCTATCGTATTTGACAGACGTTTCAGGTTTTGGACAGTCAGTAGTAGCACCCATTAAAGCAGTGATTAAAATGGCGGCAGATGAGTTCATGGATTGTTCTCTATACGCAAAAATAGACTTAAATTTTTGATTATATTCTAGAAAATCAATTGTATCAATTCTTTTGAGAGAATATAGATGCAGCCCGATTATAGGGTATTCTGACACTTTATCACACTCATTACGATTTAAAAAAGCGTTTAGAAAAAGCATAGCGTTTTTGCCTTACCTGTTTGTGAAAAAGTGGGGCTAACTCTTCGTTTTCAGCGTCAAATTGCTTGTTGATATACCAATATCAACTACGCAATTTTCCTTGAAAATCTTACGATTTTTCGTGATTTTAATGACAAATATGAAATGCCAGAATGCCTTAGTATTATTTTGGTATTTAGTATCTTTTGTGGTATAATCGTCAAGATTTTATTTTAGCCTTTTTAAGGAACTCCTATGGATATGCCTATCGTTCAACTTGATACCAACTATGGTCAAATTGTTATTGAATTAAATGCCGAAAAAGCCCCATTGACTGTGGCAAATTTCTTGGATTATGTGGAAAGCGGTCATTATGATGGCACGATTTTTCACCGTGTGATTGATGGTTTTATGATTCAAGGTGGCGGTATGGACGCCAACATGAACGAAAAACGCACAGGTACGCCCATCAAAAACGAAGCCGATAACGGTCTAAAAAATGAAATTGGCACCATTGCCATGGCTCGCACAAGCGATCCCCATTCAGCTACCTCTCAATTTTTTATCAATGTCAATAATAATAGTTTCTTAAACTATCAAAGCCCAACACCACAAGGCTGGGGCTATGCGGTATTTGGCAAGGTCACAGATGGCATGGACGTGGTTAATCAAATCAAAGGCGTACCAACAGGCAAATATGGTTTTCATGGTGATGTGCCTCGCGAACCCATCGTCATCAATAGCGCCAAAATCATCAAAAAATAAAACATAGCTATGATGCTTAGCTTTGATTCTATTTTGACCAAAACACCGCACGCCATTTGTGCGGTTTTTGCTAGCGATTTACACCTATCAGCGCACACTCCTGCTCTAAACACCGCCTTTTGTCAGTTTATCAATCAACTACACACTTTGCATTCCTTAAAAGATGTCTATATTTTAGGGGATTTTTTGGATGCTTGGGCAGGTGATGACGAGTATTTAATTGCGCCAAACACGCACTGGCTACAGCCTGTGGTCATCACCCTAAAGACATTATCCGCCAATACCAACCTCTATCTAATGCATGGCAATCGTGATTTTATGATTGGGCAAAAGCTATGTCGCACCTTGGGAGCCAAACTCATTGATGCGCCCTATTACCTAGACGCTCCCTTGCCTACCGATTGGGATACACCATTATTTGATGACTTCCCATTAAATAAGCAATCTCACCGCACCATTCGTCTAGAGCATGGTGATGCTTTGTGCACAGATGATGTATCCTATCAGCGCTATCGCGCCATCATTCAACACCCCATTACCAAGATCTGTTTATCTGCCCTACCCTTGTCTGTTCGTCAAAGGTTGGCTGGCACCCTAAAAAACACCTCAACCACTCAAAAAACCCAAAAAAAATTATCACTCATGGATGTCAATAATCACGCTACCGCTGTTGCTTTGACAACCTGTGATACCCTTATTCATGGGCATACTCATCGCCCTTTTGTGCATTCTTACAAAAACAAGCAGCGACTTGTCTTGGGTGATTGGCGCTTGGTTGATGGGTGTGTCTGCGCTGAAGTGGCAGTCTTGCTGACTGATGGTCAGCTGCTATTATGTCGTTATCATACCAAAGCTTGATACTTGTTTTTATTTGCGTTTAGACCAAGACAATAAATCACTTAGGTAATTTTCAAAACATCAACATCACCAAGAAACAAGGTTCAATTTAACATCAAAATAAATCACAAAAAATGCGCATAAGCCCAAGCCATCCAGTGTTGCGGTACCGTTGCAAATCTTGCAAACAAACCTTATCATCTATGGTGATGCTCATTAAGCAACTTAATATCTGCTGGCTGCAATTTAAATCCCTCAAGCACCTGCTCGCCCATCATCGGATACATCAATGCTGTTGGCTCATTATGATGCCCAATGTCTAGTGCATGACCTAATTCATGAGCAAGAGTTAGGCGTAAATCATGAATAGAATCAAACTCATAAATGATAATTTGCTGACCATCAAACACCCCTTTATGAAATGGCTCACCTGTGATGGTACTATTGACAGCATCGATAGTTCGGTTGATATTGTCACTTTGGTGATTGTAAGCATCCACCAAGTGATTATGCCTTGCCTGCTTATCGTGATAATACTCAATGCGTTCATCTAACTGACGTTTGAGCAAAAGACTGTCTTGATAAGCTCGTTGTAAGCGCTGATAGTCTTCAACAACTCTTGTTTCATTAATAAGATTAACAATGCGCTCATGATTTGTCTGCCAAGCATTGATTTGCGCTTGTAATGCGGCAAACTCAGCATTAAGCTGTGCGCGCTCATTATCCAAACGTCCCGATTGCTCTGCTTGCGCCACCATCATATCGTCCACTTGAGCGCGCAGATGATTGCGCTTTTGGGTATTTGCTTGACGCTCATCGTACACCAAATTAATACTAAGGCGCGCCTTATCATCATAAACAAACCATGCCTGTCCTGTACCCTCTTGCCAAATGTGCGCCGCTTCCTCCGTCAAAGTACGCACTTGGCTAACACTTAATCCAAACCGCGGATCAATATTGCCAATACGATAGCGCACTCGCGTATCAAACGGATGCCAAATAAAATCACCCAGCTGATTGTACTTCATATGTGGATAGTGGCGCTCATACCAGCCTGCCCCCAAAATAATCAAGCCAATCGCCATCAGCCACACTAACACGCGCCACATATTAGACTGTACCGCCATCTGCCCAATATACTTGCATCATTTCCCAAGTCCATAAACCAAACTGATGACAAATCCCATGATGGCAATGCCATAAAAAAACAGCCGCACCCCATTGCCTACATGAAAATGTATGTCATGCAAAATGTAAAAAAAACAGTGCGCCCCATGCCAAAGCAGTGTAAAAAACAGCCCAGACAAGCCCACATAAATGACGGGATGCGCCACAAAAGAATGTACCGAATGATAAAACGCTGTCGTATCACCAAGCACCCCAAAAGGCACAAGCAAACAAAAAACCAACACCAACGGCACAAGGGTTAAGGCAGCAACCGTGCCACCCACCGAAAAAATTCCCCAGTATAAGGGTTTTAAATGTTTGTTATCGCTCATGACTCCCCCTTAACTTATTAAAAGTCATTTTATGCTATTTTGAAAAATAGATAACCAGTCCCACCAAAACGGCAAACACGCCCACCAAAGTCGCCCAGCTGCCACCAATCAGAAGTTTATCAGGCACAAACTTTTCGCCTTGCTGAATGCGAATGGCTTTGGGCATGGCAGAAAACCAAGTGGCGCTATGATACAAACTGGCGATGATGACAATCAGGTGAAACAGTATCATGGCAGGGTGCGTTTGCGCCGACAGCCACGCTTGCCAAGTAGACAACTCTTTTGCCAAACTTGCCAAACCTGCAAACAGATTGACCGCTTCTAGTGCCACAGGAATGGCGGTCAATTCACGCAGCATATACAAACCAAAAAAGCGGTTTTCTTGATACCAGTTGGCAGGTTGTTTTTTGATGTAGGGTTTTTTGTGGCTGTTCATGATGACGCTCCCCCAAATAATGACATCGCCCAATAAGGCATGGCGGCGGCTTTGCTTTGCTGAATTGCCCCAGCAGGATCAACGTGTTTGGGGCAGACTTCCGAACAAAATCCCACAAAGGTACACGGCCAAATGCCGTTGGCGTTATTTAAGACGGTGAACCGCTGTTTTGCGCCCGTATCCCGATTGTCCAGATTGTAACGGTGCGCCAAGGCAGACGCCGCAGGACCCAAAAACTCGGCATTTAGCCCAATTTGCGGACAGGCTTGATAACACAATAAACAGTTAATGCACATGGTGTATTGCTTATATTTGGCAAGCTGTTTGGGTGTTTGAATGTACTCTTGGTCTTTGGG
>JBHBMT010000021.1:0-5032 GCA_041773075.1 Moraxella sp. | reverse complement strand
GGCAATGATACTTTACACGCAGGCGCAGGCAACGACACCCTTATCGGTGGTACAGGTAATGATTATCTTGATGGCAGCGCAGGTGCTGATACCTATGTCTTTGCCAAAGGACATGGACAAGATGTGATTCATGATTATGAATATGTATCCACCATTCAGGATAAATCCCAAGTAGAGATTATCAAGAGCTATTATAGCACTGCTCAAAAAAGATCCTATACCATAGGTGGTAATGAAAGCATGCTGAATCATCCGCCACGCCCTATAGATATTGTGCGATTTGATGATGTGAGTTTAAGAGAGGTGTCGCATTATGCTCAAGGCAACGATCTGATTCTGACAGGTTATCACGAGGGCGATAAGTTGACCTTACAGAATTTTTTCATGGGTGAGAGTTATCAGATTGAACGTTTTGAGTTTAGTGATGGAGTGATAAGCGCAGACGATTTGAAAAGCCATTACAATGCCTTAAAGGCGGTGGACACAATATCCTCCAAAAATACTCAGTTGTTCAATCTTTCCAATAGACAAATTGGCGGGGTCTCAAGTGATCAAGCTAGCAATGGTTATACAAACTCTAATTCTACCAATACTGATTACAAGCCTTTTGAGCATATGGTACAGCCAAGCTCATCATCACAGAGTATTAGCCATGCCAGTCAAAGTTTGGCAAGGTTTGATTTTAGCACTCAAAACCTCACCCAACTTACTGAACACACTGGTATCAGTTGGGCGCATGGACTTACTCAAGCTATGAATACAATGGCAGGTGAACAAGTCGGTAGTCCAACTATGAGCAATGATGACTCATATACGCCATTTAACCATGTATCTTTGGGTGTGGGACTATAACCATGAGTCACAACTCATCAACAATAGATGTTCAATCCAATGCAGGGGCAAAACCTACCCCTGCATTAAATGGATTGATGACATTGGTAAGCTTCCATCAGCTCGCTCCCAATGCCTACGACATCCGCCATAAATATGCTGCAGGTGCAGATTTGAGCCAAAGTGAGTGGCTACTAGCTGCGCGTCATCTAGGTCTTAAGGCAAAGGTGGTTAAGCAGTCTGTAGCACGCTTGCCCTTTACTACGCTGCCTGCACTGATGTGGCAGGATGATGGCAACCATGCTATCTTAGCAAAGATAGAGGGTGGTCGCTATTTGATTCAGTACTGTACCACAGGGCAGATGGCATTCTTGGATCAGAATGACTTTAGTCGTCTGTATTCAGGAAAGCTTATCCTTGTGGCATCACGTGCCTCGGTGCTAGGCAGTCTTGCGCGCTTTGATTTTACTTGGTTTATTCCTGCCATTATCAAATACCGCAAAATCTTGTTGGAGGTATTGGCGGTCTCTGTGGTGCTACAGCTGTTTGCACTTATTACGCCACTATTTTTTCAGGTGGTTATGGATAAAGTCTTGGTTCACCAAGGCTTTTCTACTTTGGATGTTATTGCCACAGCGTTACTGGTGGTCAGCCTCTTTGAGGTAGTGCTAGGCGGATTGCGTACCTATATCTTTGCCCACACCACTTCGCGCATGGATGTGGAGCTGGGAGCTCGTCTTTTTCGCCACATGCTATCTTTGCCTTTGGCGTATTTTGAGCATCGCCGTGTTGGCGATACAGTAGCACGAGTGAGAGAGCTTGAGCAAATTCGTAACTTCTTGACTGGACAGGCGCTAACATCTGTACTGGATCTGTGCTTTAGCTTTTTATTTATTCTTGTCATGTGGTATTATTCACCCAAACTTACCCTTGTTGTTTTGGCGTCCTTGCCCATCTATGCGATTTGGTCAGCCATCATTAGCCCTATTTTGCGCAAGCGACTTAATGATAAGTTTTCTAAAAATGCTGACAGTCAAGCCTTTTTGGTGGAAAGTGTCACTACTGTTAATACATTAAAAGCCATGGCATTAGAGCCTGTGATGACTCGTCAGTGGGATCAAAAGCTCGCCGCCTTTGCAGCATCAGGCTTTAAGGTCACCTCTCTTGCTACCATAGGGCAGTCAGGCATCCAACTGGTACAAAAGCTTGTTGTGGTTGCTACCCTGTGGCTTGGGGCGCACTTAGTCATAGAAGGGCAGATGACTATTGGACAACTTATCGCCTTTAATATGCTTGCAGGTCAAGTTGCTGCTCCCATTATTCGTCTAGCACAGCTGTGGCAGGATTTTCAACAAGTGGGAATTTCTGTGGCACGGCTAGGCGATATCTTAAACTCGCCCACAGAAAACCCTGCCTCCACCCTATCTTTGCCTAATATCAAGGGTGATATTCGCTTTGATAATGTCAATTTCCGCTACCAACCCCAAGGCAGACTCATCTTAGATGGTATTGACCTTGAAATTCGTGCTGGCGAAGTGGTGGGCATTGTTGGGCGTTCAGGCTCTGGCAAGTCCACCCTAACCAAACTGGTACAGCGTCTTTATGTGCCTGAGAGCGGACAGGTATTAGTGGATGGCGTAGATTTGGCATTGGCAGACAGTGCATGGCTAAGACGACAAGTGGGCGTGGTGCTACAAGAAAACACGCTACTCAATAAAAGCATTCGAGATAACATTGCCATTAGCAATCTAGGGATGCCACTAGAGCAAGTAATGGCAGCGGCTCGCCTTGCAGGAGCGCACGAGTTTATTATGGAATTACCCGAGGGCTATGATACTATGGTGGGTGAGCAGGGTGCAGGGCTATCAGGTGGGCAGCGCCAACGTATTGCCATTGCCCGCGCACTCATCACCAATCCACGCATTCTTATCTTTGATGAAGCCACCAGCGCTTTAGATTACGAGTCTGAGTATGCTATTATGCGCAATATGAATGCTATTTGCCAAGGACGCACTGTACTTATCATTGCTCACAGACTTTCCACTGTGCGCCATGCTCATCGCATTATTGCTATGGATAAAGGAAATATTGTAGAAATGGGTACACACGATGTCTTATTCGCCAAGGAAGGGGGATATTATCGGTATTTGTGTGAACTCCAGTCTAGGTGAGCTAGTAGGGCAAGAGAGTGCAATATCTTTTTGTCGTACAACCATTGAACTCAAGAATTGTGTATTGTTATTCTTCTTATACACCACACCATTTATGCCTTGCCATCTCTAGCGCTTTACGTTTTAAGCATAAAAAAACAAAAGCCACATAGGGGGTGCTATGTGGCTTTTTCCTAGACAACGTAGGAGGTGGACGTTGTCATTTTTTTTCCATAAAGTTACTTCCTTGCTTAACTGCACTAAGGCAGTTAAAATCTACAGCAGTTCATCCATGTGGTTTGTCCGTAAACCCTATCCCTTTGCTGTGTGCGTATTATCGTTGATTTTGAAGGTCTTGCCAAGACGCAAAAAACGCCAATTAATGTAAGCATTTTCTTACAAAAATTGGCGTTTTGTAAAAAACCTTAATTGCCCGCTTTGGCTTGTTTGGCATCAAACATGAGTGTTGCTGCCTCTAAAATATAAGCTTCATTTTCGGGGAGCTTGGGGCGCTCATTTTCTTTCATTGCTCCCCATTCTTCAAACAACGCATCTTGAGCGGCTTGATAGGTTGCCCAACTGGTATAAGGTGCTTCACCAACTGCCTGACGGCGCGCATTTTCGGCAGCTAATGTTTTGTTTTCAATCTCAAGACTGTGCGTACGTCTGGCATCTAAATTGACAGGCACGGCTTTTTTGTCATCGTCTAGGTTGCGAATGCGATTGAGTTCAGACAAATAAATAAATTGAGGATTACTTGCTTGTCTTGTGGCAGATTCTTTTGCCAATGTGTCAATCAGTGTTTGACTGTATTTGCCTTCAGGCTTAAAGGGGCTGGTTTTGATGGTGTCCCATGCCAAGGGGTTTTTGTAGTCTTTTTCGCCTTCGCTCACCCCTTCATAGATATTGACCAAGGCAATATCGGGCACTACTCCTTTATTTTGGGTGCTGCCTCCTGTGACACGGTAAAATTTGCGTTGGGTGATGGTGGCTGACCCTAGCGCCAAATCATCTCGTTGTACTTGCGCTGAGCCTTTGCCTGTTGTGGTGCTACCTACAACTAAGCCGCGCCCATAATCTTGTATGGCAGCAGCAAAAATTTCTGACGCAGACGCTGAGGCTAAGTTGGTGATGACCACCATCTCACCATCATAAAGCTGCTTACCACCGTCTTTGTCAGCATAGACTTGTACATTGCCTTGGTTATCGCGAATCTGCACCAAAGGACCTTGTTTGATAAATAAGCCAAGCATTTTGGCGACTTCATCCAAAGAGCCCCCTGGGTTGCCACGCAAATCTACCACAAGACCGTCAATATTTTCGGCATTTAGCGCTTTGATGGCTTTTTCGGTATCGGCACTGACGCTGCGATAGTCGGTGGCACCACTGCGGCGTGCTTGAAAGTTAAGATAAAAGCTTGGGATTTCAATCACGCCAACGCGCTTGGTTGCTCCATGATGATTGATTTCAAGTACGCGATGTTGGACGCCAGATTCTTCTTGGGCAATGATGTCGCGCACCAGTACCACATTGCGTGCTGCCGAATCAGGGCTGTTTGGTTGTTTGACTTTGATGGTGACGGTAGTGCCACGCTTGCCTCGAATCAGGGCAACGATTTCGCGGGTACTAAATCCAATGGTGTCCACCATAGCTTCGCCATCTTGCGCCACACCCAAGATTAAATCATTGGGACGAATTTGCCCACTTTTGGCAGCAGGACCTCCATCAACAATACTGACAATGCGTGTGTAGTCAGGATTTTTGCGGTCGGGACGAATAGACACCCCAATGCCCTCAAGCTGTAGATTGGACTGAATGTGCATCTCATTGGCTTGTACAGGCGCAAAATAATTGCTATGGGGGTCATAAGTCATCATGGCGGTATTTAAGATAGTTTCCATGATGTCGTCATCTTTTAGGCGCTTTAATTGGGCTTCTTGACGCTCTAGGCGATTAAGAAGAATCTGCGCAGGGGTGCGGTTTTCGCCTTTGACCAAATCTTGACCACGAGACAATTCAGGATTGTCAATAAAGGCTTGGTCTTTGGCTTG
>JBHBMT010000020.1:0-31236 GCA_041773075.1 Moraxella sp. | reverse complement strand
GTAACTATGTCCTGTTAAATAATGTTGAATGACGGACAGTTTAAAGTCCATTGTGTATTTGGTCATAAAAACACCCCAAAGGTTGTCTAACTTTTGGGGTGCGGTTCATATCATCACCGTCTTTTTTTATTGAGGTTATAAACCCATTTCTTCAGCACAGCCTGTCATAATGCTTTCTGTAAATATCGTGGCAATCTCTTCTTTTTCCTCATCTGTGTCAGCGACAGGGATGGTATAAGCAGTAGAGACGCTTTCTTGAGTAAGTTTTTGAAGCAAAGGCAGAAGGTCGGGCTCAGCTTCATTGGCAAGATTTTCATAGATGGTTTGGTAGGCATCTGCTTGGCTCATACCTGATTGACGAGCAACCATGGCACCAGACCAATATGAGCAAATAGTAAGCACATGGCAGCAGAGTCTTCGGAGGAGGGGGTGTATTGTGGGGCGGCTTGTGCATAGAGGCTAGTGCTAAGTAGTATAGTAGCCAAAGCAGATTTGAAAAAAGTCATAAAAACTCCTAGTGATGGACAGAATTTGTCCTAATTATACTTTGCCTGATTGTCTGATGTTTGTCAAGTTACTTTATTGATAGAATAAAGCAGGTGTGTAATATCTGTGGAGGGTGCAAAAGGCAAGAAAAGCATACATCCTTTCACCCAAAAAAGGTTTACAAACGGCATAAAAATCGGTATTGTATAGCATTAATTTTAATGAAACAGGAAGAAGCTTATGAAAATAGTTGTTGCTGTCAAGCGTGTGGTTGACCATAATGTCAAAGTGCGTGTCAAAGCAGATGAATCAGGTGTGGACTTGACCAATGTCAAAATGTCCATCAATCCTTTTTGTGAAATTGCGGTTGAAGAAGCGGTGCGCCTAAAAGAAAAAGGTGTGGCAAGTGAAGTGGTAGTAGTGAGCATTGGCACAGCGCAATCACAAGAGCAGATTCGTGATGCGCTTGCTTTGGGCGCTGACCGTGGCATTTTGGTACAAACGGAGGATAAAACATATCCATTGCAAGTTGCCAAAATTTTAAAGGCGGTGGCAGAAAGCGAAGGCGCTGAACTGATTTTGTTGGGCAAACAAGCCATTGATGATGATAATAATCAAACAGGGCAGATGCTTGCTGCACTACTAGGTGTCGGTCAAGGCACATTTGCCTCAGAATTGACCGTGGACAATGGCACTGCCAAAGTGGTGCGTGAAATTGACGGTGGATTACAAACAGTTAGCTTGCCATTGCCTGCGGTGGTCACTGCTGATTTGCGATTAAATGAGCCGCGCTTTAGAAAATTGCCAAACATCATGGCTGCTAAGAAAAAACCTCTAGAAACCAAAACGCCTGCTGATTTTGGGGTGGTAATGAGTGCAAACCTTGAGACCATTAAGGTTGTACCGCCTGCAGAACGTAAAGCAGGTATCAAGGTAGCGTCTGTTGATGAGCTGATTGACAAGCTCAAAAATGAAGCCAAAGCTATTGCTTAATTGACCAAAAATAACCAAAAGGATAAAACAATGACTGTATTAGTTTATGCTGAACATGATAATAAAGAGCTAAAATCAGCCACAGCTGCTGTCGTGGCTGCCGCCACCCAAATTGGGGGCGAGGTGCATGTATTGGTGGCGGGTAGTGGTTGCCAGGCGGTGGCAGAAAAAGCGGCGAGCCTATCAGGGGTGAGCAAAGTATTGTTAGCTGATAATAGCGCTTATGCCAATCAGTTGGCAGAAAATGTGGCGTTATTGGTGACAGACTTAGCAAGTGGCTATAGCCATATTCTAGCGCCAGCAACCACTACCGGCAAAAACTTTTTGCCACGAGTGGCGGCATTATTAGATGTGAATATGGTGTCAGACATTAGTGCGGTGGTGGATGCTAAGACATTTGAGCGCCCCATTTATGCAGGCAACGCCACTGCAACTGTCAAAGTCAGCGAGCCTGTTGTCATTGCAACGGTGCGTACTACCGCCTTTGATGCGGTGGGTAATGAGGGTAGTGCAGGTATAGAGGCTGTCACCAGTGTTCAAGATTTGGGCAAATCCACCTTTGTGGGCGAGGAGCTGGCGGTATCGGCACGCCCAGAATTAACCAGCGCAAGCATTGTGGTATCAGGTGGTCGCGCACTTGGTAGTAGTGAAGGATTTGCGCAATATATTGAGCCTTTGGCGGATAAATTGGGTGCGGCAGTAGGTGCAAGCCGTGCAGCGGTTGATGCAGGCTTTGTGCCAAACGATTTGCAGGTAGGTCAAACAGGCAAGATTGTGGCACCACAATTATATATTGCTGTGGGTATTTCTGGCGCAATTCAGCATTTGGCAGGCATGAAAGATTCAAAAACGATTGTCGCTATCAACACTGACCCTGAAGCACCTATTGCGCAAGTGGCAGATTACTTCTTGCAAGCGGATTTGACAGAAGCTGTGCCAGAGCTGATTGCCAAATTATAATACATCACAGATGAGCTTAAGCCCAACGATATGAGTTATGGTTGGGCTTTTTATTTTTTAAGAGTCAAGGGTTGGTTTTTTTAAAAAATATCACAGACAAACTGTGCTACAATGGCTTATCAACAACACAGTTGAATAAGGAAAAGTTATGAAACACTACGATTACATCGCCATCGGTGGCGGCAGTGGCGGCATTGCCAGCATTAACCGTGCAGCCAGTTATGGCAAAAAATGCGCCATCATTGAAGGCAAGCATCTAGGTGGCACCTGCGTCAATGTCGGCTGTGTGCCCAAAAAAGTGATGTGGTATGGGGCAAATATGGCAGAAGCTTTGTATCATTATGCTCCTGATTATGGCTTTGATGTGGACGTAAAGAGTTTTGATTATGGCAAATTGGTAGAAAATCGCAACGCCTACATCAGTCGCATTCACACGTCATACAACAATGTACTTGCCAAAAATAACGTAGATGTCATCACAGGATATGCCAAATTTATAGACAAAAACACCGTAGAAGTCAATGGCGAACAAATCCGTGCCGAGCATATTTTGATTGCGGTGGGCGGTAAGCCAAGTCGCCCCGATGTCAAAGGCGCAGAATACGGCATTGACTCTGATGGGCTGTTTGAATTAACCCAGCTTCCCAAGCGGGTGGCGGTGGTGGGCGCAGGCTATATCGCTGTTGAGATTGCAGGGGTGTTTAACAGTTTGGGGGCGGACACACATTTATTTGTGCGTGGCGATCGTCCTTTGCGTGCTTTTGATGCTGACATTGTGGACGTTTTGACCAATGTGATGCAAACAGACGGTTTGACACTACACACCAAAGCCACTCCCCAAGAAGTCATCAAAAACAGCGATGAGTCTTTGACGTTGGTTTTGGCGGACGGACGTACGCAGACGGTTGATTGTTTGATTTGGGCGGTGGGGCGTACTCCTGCCACCGGAGGCTTGGGGCTAAAAAATGCAGGCGTAAACGTCAATGAACAAGGCAAAATCCTTGTGGATAAATTCCAAAACACCAACGTGGACGGCATTTATGCGGTGGGCGATGTCATGGCAGGCGGCATTGATTTAACCCCTGTGGCGGTGGCGGCAGGGCGCAGACTGTCTGAGCGATTGTTTAATAACAAACCAAACGAGCATTTGGATTATACCCTTGTGCCCACGGTCATCTTTAGCCACCCACCCATCGGAACAATCGGACTGTCAGAGACGGCGGCACGTGCCCAATTTGGCGAAGCGGTCAAAGTTTATACGTCCAATTTTACCCCGATGTACAGCGCCATCACCAGCCACCGTCAGCCATGTCGCATGAAACTTGTGTGTGTGGGCGATAACGAAAAAGTGGTGGGCTTGCACGGCATTGGTTTTGGGGTAGATGAGATGATCCAAGGCTTCGCTGTTGCCATCAAGATGGGCGCAACCAAAGCGGACTTTGATAACACTGTCGCCATTCACCCAACGGGTAGTGAAGAGTTTGTTACGATGCGTTAAGTGGGTTTTGATAAAAAGGCGGACGTTAAGTTCGTCTTTTTATTGGATTTTTTTAAGATAACTTTGTTATAATAAAACTTCATCTGTTTGGAGTATGTTATGAAAAAACTCACCCTAGCCTTATTGTGCGCTTTGCCTTTATTGACCCATGCTGAACTGATAGATAACAGCACCCAAACCAAAAAAGTCGTCCCAGCGTCTGATTTGACCATCAAAAGACAGCTCCTACTTGGCACTTGGCAGTGTCAGTCATCACCACAAATGAACGAGGAGTATAAAGGCGAAGTATCCGCTACGTATCAGTTTTTGCCCGATGGCACACTTAAGGTATCCAAAGTCAGTAAAGTAACCAGTGAGCGGGGCGAAGGGGTGTATCATGTGGATACCGACAGACGTTGGCGGTTGTACCAAGAGGCGGATTTGTTGTTGATTGCTGAACAAAACACCGCCTTAACTCGGTTTGATAGCCACAACGTTGATCCTATGGAGGCTCAAAACTTACAAGAGTTTGCCAAGGACACAAGTCGTGTGTCAGACATGATTGTTGGAATGCTAAATGACACAAGATTTGAATTTGGCTACACCAATGGTATTGTTACCAAGCTTGATGTGTTCCGCTGTCAGCGTGTCAATGATGCTAAGTAGTGAGCTTTCATGGTTCACCTTTAAGCCACATAGATGGCTATCTGTAAACAAAACAGGGCGTCACTTGGTTGATGCCTTATGTTTGTTTAGCATAAGGGAAAATTTAAGACTAAAAATGTAAAAATAGCTTTACTCATTGGCAAATTCTTGTAAAATAAAAAGTGCTCTTTAGGAGCATTTTTCATAGTAAGTTATATCAAAAGGAATGTATTATGATAAGACGGTTTAAACCAGTTGCTTTGGTTATTGCAATGGCGCTTGCTAGCCAATCCCATGCCGCCCCTATGCTTCAGACCTTAGGCAATTATGATGTTGCTCAAGCTGCCGCTGCCAATGCGTGGCTTGAGATTGATGTGGCGGCTTTTGAGCGTAATATTACTCGCCTGCAAGGTGTTTTGGGTGATAAAAGTAAAATCTGCGCTATTATGAAAGCAGATGCCTATGGGAATGGCATTGATTTATTAATGCCCAGTGTGATTAAGCTGAATGTTCCTTGTATTGGTATTGCCAGCAATGAAGAGGCAAGAGTGGCTAGAGCACATGGCTACAAAGGGGTGATTGCGCGGGTGCGTGCTGCCAGTATTGATGAAATTAAGCATGGTATGGCATATGATATTGAAGAATTGGTGGGCAGTGCTGCTCATGCGCGCGCTATCAATGAGCTTGCCAAGGATAAGCCCATTAAGTACCATCTGGCGCTCAATGCAGGGGGCATGAATAGAAATGGCTTGGATGTGAGCAATCCACGAGGCAAAAATGAGGCGCTAGAGATTGTACGCTTGCCTAATTTGACCTTGACAGGCATTATGACGCATTTTGCGGTGGAAGATGTGGCGTTTGTCAAAGAGGCATTGGCAAAATTCAACGCCCAAGCGCAGTGGCTGATTGATACTGCCAAATTAGACCGCAGCAAGCTTATCTTACACACTGCCAATTCTTATGCCACCATTGCGGTGCCTGAATCGCATTTGGATATGGTGCGTCCTGGCGGATTGATTTATGGAGATACCATTGATGCCAATCCTGCTTATGAAAAAGTGATGGCATTTAAATCCAAAGTAGCATCGGTGCAGTTTTATAAAGCAGGAACAACAGTGGGGTATGACCAAACATACACATTGACGCGAGATTCTTATTTGGCAAACTTACCCTTTGGCTATTCTGATGGCTATCGCCGTGCCTTTACCAACAAAGGACACGTGCTGATTGCTGGACATAAAGTACCTGTCTTGGGCAAAACCTCTATGAATACCACCATGGTGGATGTGACCGACTTTCCTGATATTAAAGCAGGAGATGAGGTGGTAATTTATGGCAAGCAAGGAGCTGGCGAAATTACCCAAGCGGAGATAGAGGATATTAACGGGGCGCTATTGGCCGACCTTTATACCATTTGGGGTAATTCCAATCCGCGATTTATCAAAAAACAATAAAATATCGCAAAACACCTCCAAGCAACCTGAATCACACCCCAAAAGTTAGACAACCTTTGGGGTGTTTTTAAAAGATAGTTGGGTAGGTAATGAACTGTGTTATAATGACGGCTAACAAAATTCATCAGGAGAACTCATGAAGCGAATGATAGTAAGTGTCGTGTTGATGACATTGCTAGGCACGTCACCAGCAATGGCTGAGGTGACACAGACGGTCAATGAGGCAACACCAAATCTACTTGGAGCTGATTCATCTAAGGCGATGTTGTTTGGGACTTGGCAATGCCAGATGAGCACTGAATTTGAAGAGTTTTTTGGTGACTTTATTGGGGTGGATGCGATTACTGATGTGACGATGAGATTTGATTTTGATGTTTTCAATTACAGTCTGAATATGTCACCAAAAGAGAGCTTGGACTATAAGACACCTACCTATATGGAATTTGGGGGTGTTTGGCAAATGGTATTTTTGGATAAAAATTCTACCCAAGAAGCCATTGTGACCAAGACCGATCTATTAACAACAAAAGTTGGGCGTGGCGATATGCAGACCAAGAAGATTGGTGGCACCCATGTTGAGCAAATGACCATTCGCACTTTGACGAAGCGTGAGTTGGTTGTGGATTATAAAACCATTTATGGTTTGCCCAAAGGTGATTTTTTGCTTGAATTTGATAAGGCGTTTAGTTGCCAAAAACAGCCTTAACCCAAAAAAAGGAGTATTAGTATGTTTAAACAAGTAACTATCGCGATGTTATTAGGTGTGCTTGGTGTATCATCAGCGTACGCAAATCAATCTAACCTAGAAGCGCAGTGCCGCAAACTTATCAAAGATGTGGAATTGATGACTGCATATACCATTCCGTGCGAGCAAAATGGAGCCTATCTTGATTCTATAGAAGATAAGGTGTTTAAAAAAATAGAGCCACTTGCCAAGCAATGTGAAAGCGACTTGCCAAAAGCCACCTTTGATTCATTGGTGCAGCAGGTGCAAGCCGAGCTAAAGCCAGAGTTTGACAAGCTAGGTAAACAGTTGGAGGCAGATGATGCTTATCACGAAGCGTATTGTAAATCTAGCCGTGTGCATCTTGATGAGCTGATAAAAAGTTACTAGCAAAAGAAGGCTCTGCTCTAATTAAACCTAAAAATGCCCTAATTGATGTTAGGGCATTTTTGTGAGAAGTGCTTACATGCTAGCTTGAATGGCAGTCAAAGCAATGGTATAAACAATGTCATCCACCAAGCAGCCGCGCGATAGGTCATTGACGGGTTTGTTTAAGCCTTGTAGCATTGGACCTACAGCAATGACATTGGCATTTCTTTGAACTGCCTTGTATAGCGCATTGCCTACAGATAAACTTGGGAAAATAAAGACATTAGCTTGCCCTGCTACAGGTGAATTGGGCGCTTTGGATTTTGCCACACTTGCTACGGTTGCTGCATCGTATTGTAATGGACCATCAATGGCAAGGCTTGGCTTGTGCTCACGCACAATCTCGGTGGCTTTGGCAACCAAATCTACATCCACACCCGCCCCTGATGTGCCTGTAGAATAGCTAATCATCGCTACTTTGGGGTCAATGCCAAAAGCACGTGCAGAATCGGCGGTTTGAATGGCAATTTCGGCAAGCTCTTCGGCATTGGGGTTGGGATTGACCGCACAGTCGGCATAGACCACAACAGATTCAGGTAGCAGCATAAAGAAACAGCTAGACACAAGACTATACTGTGGAGCAGTTTTGATAAGCTGGAACGCTGGGCGAATGGTGTTGGCGGTGGTGTGAATTGCCCCTGATACCAAGCCATCAACATCACCCATGTATAGCATCATCGTCCCTAGTACCACGGTGTCTTTGAGTTGTTCGCGAGCACCTGCTTCATCAAGCTTGCCTTTGCGTCGCTCAACCATTGGTGCAACATAGTGTTCAATCAAGGTATCAGGGTCAATAATTTCAATATCATTAGGTAGGGTGACACCACGTTCGGCAGCGACTTTTTCAACATTGTCGCGCTTGGCAAGTAGTACACACTGGGCAATACCACGACTTTGGCAAATACTTGCTGCTTCTACGGTGCGTGGCTCATCGCCTTCGGGCAGTACGATACGTTTTTTGGCGTTTTGGGCTTTTTTGACCAATTCCACCCGAAATGCCGATGGCGATAGATTAGACTTGCGACTACTGGCTTTGATAAACTCGCTAATATCGCCTGTGGTGGCTACTTGTCCTAGTACACGATCAGCAAAGTCGGCTTTACTTACCGCCATAAGACTGTCATCATCACCCACCAAAATCACATCGGCATCCAATGCTAACGCCAGCTCTTTATTAACACGACTGGCATAAGGTAGGCTTTGGGGAATACCTGCAACAAGCTTAATCTCATCAGTGCTTTCATCGGCTTTGGCATAGATAAGCTCTAGTAAATCGTCCAAATTTGACTTTGCTAGCGCTGTTTCAAAGGCATCTTTGCCAAACTGACTTAAAGGGCTAAAGACGTTTTTGTTTGTTTTGGCAACAAAGCCATCAAAATCAAAGTCTTGGGTGGGGGTTAGTAAAATGGTGGTCATAATTTTTTCCTTACAAAAAGGGTTAAAGCTTTGGGTTATTGGGTGAGAACCACAATAATTCAAACTCGTTTTGGCTAATTTGTGTGCTTGTTAATTCGTCGTCCAAATCAGACTGCATGACTTCATCAAAAGTGATTTTGCAAAGCCAATTTTCATCAATACCTTCTTGATTACTTTGGTCGGCATAAAGTATTTTGCCTGTTTTAAATACATCAATTCGCAAAATTTCATTGCCATTATCATCAAATTTTGAATAATAAGCAATGGGATAACCATCTAAATCATGCTTCCAAAGGGTTTTGGTATATTTCATGTTTATCTTAGAGGGTGTAAAATAAGTAAGTACAACAGCTTTGAAACAACCATGCCCAATTAAAATACAGACAATCTCTTGTGCAATCTTTTAATTTGGGCGCTTAACCAAGCAAAAAAACGCACCATTAAAAAACAGTGCGTTTTTTATTATTTATAGTCCCAACACTGCTTTGGTTTCGCGGGCGATTTGCCCCTCTTCATCGGTTGGAATTACCCATAGCTGCAAGCGGCTGTCTGATGTATGAAAACTGCCTTCAGCGCCACGGCTTAAGGTGGCATTGGTATCAGCATCAAAGGCAATGCCAAAGTGAGGTAGGTTTTCTAGGATTTTGGCACGAATAACACTGCCATTTTCACCAATCCCACCTGTAAAGACAATGCCTGTGAATGTGGGTAGGGCGCAGCTTAGAGCGGCAATATAGCGAGCAACTTTGTAGCAGAACACTTCCAAGGCAAGGGTAGCATCGGCATTGCCTGCATTATGTGCTTCTTCAATGGTGCGCATATCATTGGATAAGCCAGATAAGCCTAACAGACCGCTTTTTTTGTTTAGGATGGTATCAATTTCTTCTAAAGAGTAGCCTAAGCTTCTGTGTAGGTGAATGTGTAATCCAGGGTCAACATCACCACTTCTGGTGCCCATCACCACTCCTTCTAGGGGGGTTAAACCCATGGAAGTATCGAGGCTTTTGCCATCATAGACGGCTGCCAGTGAGCACCCATTACCAAGGTGGGTGGTAATCCAACCATTTTTTTGGTTTGTTTGGGCAAGGGTGCTGGCGCGCGCGCTGACATAGTTGTGACTTGTGCCATGAAAGCCATAGCGACGAATGTGGTGTTCGTCATAGAGTGCCTTTGGAATGGCATAGCGGTAGGCTTTGGCAGGCATGGTTTGGTGGAATGCAGTGTCAAATACTGCCACATTGGGTAGTTCAGGATAGATGGCTTGTACCGCTTCAATACCTAAAATATTGGCAGGATTGTGTAGGGGTGCAAGTGGGGTCATTTCTTTTAGGACACCCAAAATTTCGCCATCAATTTTGGCAGCTTTTGAAAACTTATGACCGCCGTGCACCACGCGATGTCCAACCGCGACAGGCTGATGTGCTTTTAGGAGGTTGAGCACTTCGCTTAGGGCTTCTTTATGTCCTGCACCTGCTGGTAAGGCGATTTCGCTTTTGGTGCCTGTTTCGTCTGTGTGCTTGATGCGCGCATTGTCTAGTCCTAGATTTTCAGCAAGCCCTGTAATGCGTGTATCGCTGTCACTGCTGATAAGCGCATATTTGATAGAAGAAGAACCGCAGTTAAGTACCAAGGTGGGTTGGGTGAGTGTGCTCATAACTGTCCTTTTGAGTGGGAGGGTTGTCTTAAAAAATAAACAAAAACTTTGTTAAAAATAGGAAAATAACCTTTGGATTATAACATAAAATAAACAATGTATAGCCAAAATATAGTAACAAATTAGCAAACTTTTGGCTTACAATTAGGGCTTGGTGGCAGTCAAATCAAGCCACGGTTGAGGTTTTAAATAAAAGCTTGTGAGCTCAAATTCAGGACTGCCCGCCACAGGTTCATAG
This sequence comes from Moraxella sp., assembly GCA_041773075.1. GTDB lineage: Bacteria > Pseudomonadota > Gammaproteobacteria > Pseudomonadales > Moraxellaceae > Moraxella. Next base: position 20,760 of record JBHBMT010000020.1, on the reverse strand, counting down.
CGGTATGTCCAAGATGCCAAAGGAGGCATAGAAACCAAGATGGATTCGGTACGCCCATTGGATTGCAAGCCAAATAACGTACCACGGTCATAAACAAGATTATACTCTACATAACGTCCACGGCGGTATAGCTGAAATTGGCGCTCATTGTCACCATAGGGGGTGTGTTTATTGCGCTCAAAAATTGGCAAAATCCCATCTAAATAACCAAGACCAACCGCTTGAATAAAGTCAAAGCAGTGCTCAAATGTCCAACCTGTGCTACTGGTATTGACATCATCAAAAAATAATCCGCCCACGCCACGCTGCTCATCTCTGTGCTTAAGATAAAAATAGTCATCACACCATTTTTTGTAGGTTGGATAAATGTCATCACCAAACGGCGCGCATAGCTGATGACAGATGGTGTGCCAATGTATCACATCGCCCATAACAGGATAAAAAGGCGTTAAATCAAATCCACCTCCAAACCACCAAATAGGCTCGCTGCCGTCATCAGGCGTTGCCACAAACAAGCGTACATTGGCATGACTGGTGGGAACATAAGGATTTTTTGGGTGAACTACCAGTGAGACACCCATTGCTTCAGCGGTTGCCCCTGCAAGCTTTGGATGTCTTGTGGTTGCGGAGGGTGGGAGTTGGTTGATATGAATATGACTAAACATAACGCCTGCTTTTTCAATCACTTCACCACCAGAGAGGACGCATGAGCGCCCACCGCCACCTTCATTGCGCTCCCAGTCATCTATGATAAACTTGGTGTGACTTGCGCCATCAATACCGCCTGTGCGCTCTTGCTCTTCTAAAGCGGCGCAGATGGTTTCTTGTAAGTGCATTAAAAAAGTGCGCACTTGAGTAAGTTTTTGTTCAAAGCTAAGTTGCTGCATAATAAACCTTGTAATTAGATTAAAATTTTGTGTGATTATTTGATATAAGTAGCGATGTTTTTGGTTGATAAAAACTATGGATTATTAATCAAATGCCCCATTTTTTGTTGTTTGATGTTAAGATATTCTTGGTTTTGGGCATTGACACCCACAATCAAAGGAATGCGCTCTACAATATCAATACCAATGTCTTGAAGTCCTTGAATTTTATTGGGATTATTGGTCAAAAGCTTGGCTTTTGTTACCCCAACATGAGCCAGCATAATTTGGCACATCTCATAGGTGCGTGCATCGGCAGGCAAACCAAGCAGTAGATTGGCTTCTAGAGTGTCGTGTCCTTGGTCTTGTAAGGCGTAGGCGCGAATTTTGTTGGTTAGTCCGATGCCTCGTCCTTCTTGGCGTAGATACAAAATTGCCCCTGCGCCATGAGCAACAATCAATTGCATGGCAGTATTTAACTGAGGTCCACAATCACACTTTAAAGAAGAAAAGGCATCTCCTGTTAGACATTCTGAATGAATGCGCACCAAAGGAATGCTATCCTTGCAAGGCAGATTATGACTTAGTAAGACGTGCTCTTGTCCTTGCTCATTTTCAAAAATATGTATCAAAAAATCGCCATGCGCGGTGGGTAAATGAGCTTGGGTAACAAACTGATAACTCAAAAGAGAACTCCAAAATATAGGGTATATCAACCTTTATAATAAAAATGAGGGTGGGTTGATGCCAAAAATAGCACTCATAATCTCAATATGTGAGATACCCTAGCCAATGATTGTGAAAAATTGATGAATAAATGGCGCTTGACTGGCAAAAATAAAGGGGATTTTGTAAAATATTCATAACTTTTGGCGCAATTTGTGCCAAAAAATGCTATCATGGCACGCTTATTTTTGCTTATGTCCAATCTTTTGGCTTTTTATTATACGCTGTTTATTATGTCAAATTCCAATCATGCCCAGCCTTTTTTTGCCAAGCAGTTTGACGTTTTGCCCAAAAAACGCCCAGACACGCCTTTGCTTGATACGATTGACTCGCCAGCAGCGCTAAAGGGACTGACAGTGGATGAGCTGCGTACACTAGCAGATGAGGTGCGCGAGTTTTTGTTGTATTCTGTTGGGCAAAGTGGTGGGCATTTTGGTGCCAATTTGGGTGTGGTGGAGCTAACCATTGCACTACATACAGTGCTAAACACCCCAAAAGACAAGCTGATTTGGGATGTGGGGCATCAGGCATATGCGCATAAAATTTTGACAGGTAGGCGTGATAGACTAACCAGTATTCGTAGTAAAGATGGACTGACCGCCTTTCCTGAGCGCAGTGAAAGTGAGTATGACACCTTTGGAGTGGGACATTCTTCTACTGCCATTTCAGCAGGGCTTGGCATGAGCTTGGCAGCACGCTATTTGGGCAATGATATTAAAGTGGCGTGTGTGGTGGGTGATGGTGCGATGACAGGTGGCATGGCATTTGAAGCGATGAATGATGCTGTGCAGCAAAATGCAGATTTGCTTGTCATCTTAAATGACAATGATATGTCTATTTCACAAGCCACGGGTGGATTTTCTAAGCACTTGGCAACACTTTGGCAACGAGGGTTGGCGGTAGATATTGATAAAGCAGGCAATCCTATCATCACCAAGCGCACCATCTCCAGTGATGACAGACGTATTCGCCATTATTTGCATATGGCAAACGATGCCATTGGTGATTTGTCTGCACGCATTCCTGCAAAGGTTGCCCAAAAGCTGTCTCAAGGACTGCCTTCGCCTAGTGATGTGGCACATTTACCTGAAAAATTGGCGGGTAAATTGGCAGAAAATTTGTTTGGCGATAATCTGTTTCGCGCCATTGGCTTTAGCTATTTTGGTCCTTTTGATGGGCATGATTTGGCAAAATTAGTACAGGTATTTGAGCGTGTTAAGCAGCTAAAAGGTGCGGTACTGGTGCATGTACACACCATCAAGGGTAAGGGTTTTTTGCCTGCTGAAGCTGACCCTATTGGGTATCATGCCATTAGTAAATTGCCAAAAGAAGTGCCAATTCCCCCAGCTGTCTTGCCCTCTGTGAAGTCGCCCAAAAAATATTCAGATGTTTTTGGTGAATTTTTGTGCCAAAAAGCAGCAGAAGATTCGCGCTTACTTGCTATTACACCAGCCATGTGCGAAGGTTCGGGCATGGTCGAATTTGCCAGTAAGTTTCCTAAGCGGTTTTTTGATGTGGCAATTGCTGAGCAGCACGCGGTGACGTTGGCAGCAGGCATGGCAACCATGCAAGAGGATGGTCGCTATGTCAAACCTGTGGTGGCAATTTATTCCACCTTTTTGCAACGTGGCTATGACCAGCTGATTCATGACGTGGCATTACAAAATTTGGATGTTACTTTTGCTATTGATAGAGCGGGATTGGTGGGAGAAGATGGCGCAACGCATGCAGGTGTGTTTGATTTGGCGTTTATGCGTTGCGTGCCTAATATTGTCATTGCTGCACCAAGTGATGAAAATGAATGTTATCAGCTTTTAAATGTCTGTTATGAGTATCAAGGGGTATCAGCGGTACGCTATCCAAGAGGTGTGGGTGTGGGCGCGCACATTGCTGCTTTTGATCCTGATAGTTATCCTATTGGCAAAGCCAAGATGGTCAAAGAGTTTAAGGGTGATAATCATACCAAAGTAGCGCTTTTGTGCTTTGGTACACGTCTTTTTGATACGATAAGTGCAGCAGCACGCCTAGGTGATGTGGCTGATGTGTGTGTGGTAGATATGCGCTGGGTGAAACCTTTGGATAAGGCAATGATTGATGATCTGATTGCCAAAAAAGTCACCCACATAATGACCATAGAAGAGCATCAGCTGATGGGCGGAGCAGGCAGTGCTGTCAATGAATATATGTTGCAGGCGCACCCAGCTGCTATGATACGTATCAAAAATGTGGGTATTCAAGATGATTTTGTTGTTCATGCTAGCCACAGCGAGCAACTGGCGATGTGTGGACTAGATAGTGCAGGTATTTATCAGCATATACTGACATTGATTGAGGCATAAAATCATCTGGTTAAGCGCAAGTTTGACATCACCAACAGTTGAAGCAAGTATCTTGGTAGCTTTGTATTAAACATCAAAAAGATGTGTTAAGTTGTTTAGATAAACTATATATGTTCAAGGTATGTTTGACATACCCAAAATGATAAGTGAGTAATCTTATGGAACCAATGGTTGTTATTATGGCGCGCACCGCCCAAAAAGTAGGTGCAGAAATCCTAAAGGCACACCAAAATCGTCATCGTATCGATCTGTCTTTGGAGTCCAAGGGAGTGGATGGACTGGTGACAAAAGTGGATAGATATGCAGAGCAATTAACCATTGAAGCTTTGCAAGAAAATTATCCGCGCCATTCATTTTTGGGTGAAGAGTTTGGACTACAAGCAGGCAAGGGCAATGATGCTGATTGGTGCTTTATTATTGACCCATTGGATGGCACTCACAATTTTGTACATGGTGTTCCTCATTTTTGTGTCTCAATTGCGGCACAACATAAAGGTGTGACCGAGCATGGGGTAGTATACGACCCTGTGCGCGATGAGCTGTTTACTGCCAGTCGTGGACGTGGAGCAAAGCTAAATCAGCGCAGATTGCAGGTGAGCGAGCGCAAAGAAATTGCAGGGTCATTTTTTACTACGGGACATCCTTATGAGCGCATGGTAGAGGGTGAGCGCAAAAGCTTTGCGCGTGAGCATTTTGAGGCATTGACCGCAGTGTGCGAGCAAGGTGCGCAAGTACGCCGTACGGGGTCGGCAGCGCTTGATTTGTGCTATGTGGCAGCAGGCAGATTTGATGGGTATTTTGAAATGTCCATCAAACCATGGGATATTGCCGCAGGCGAGCTGATTGTGCGTGAAGCGCGTGGCGTGATTGCTGACCACAAAGGCGGAAATGATAGTATGGCGCTAGGCTCTATTTTTGCATGTAATGTAAAATTATTAAAACCCTTGATGCAAGTGGTTGTTCCTGCTTGGGGTAATGCGCTTGTCAGCTAATGTATAAAGCAATGGATTGAAACGCTTGATTTTATTGAGTGAATTTGTTAAAATTGCGCGTTTTCTTATGTTAAGTAAACCTAACTAACGACCACACATCATGAGATGGATTATGGGGTGTTTGTTGGCTTGATTAATTTACACTTGATGGGCATATCTATGCTCAAATCATGTAGATGCGTGCCAATGAATTCATAATTTTTATGATGTGGACGTACTAACCCAATTTTTTAAGGACTGTTATGTCAGACAAGAACCCAACTCAAATTTCTATGCGCGACCTACTAGAAGCAGGCGCACACTTTCGTCATCAAACTCGTTTTTGGAACCCAAAAATGAGCCAATACATCTTTGGCGCGCGCAATCGCATTCATATCATTAACCTTGAGCACACCGTTCGTCAATTTAATGATGCACTGACTTATGTCAATAATGCTGGTGCCAAAAACAAAAAAATCTTGTTTGTAGGCACAAAACGTGCTGCCAGTGCTGCTATTCGCGAACAAGCCCAACGTGCTGGTATGCCTTATATTGACCATCGTTGGTTGGGTGGTACATTGACCAACTGGAAAACCATTCGTCAATCTATTAGCCGTCTAAAAGACTTAGAAAAACAAGCTGAAGATGGCACCTTTGCTAAGCTAACCAAGCGAGAAGCGCTAGAGCGTACTCGCGATATGGAAAAATTAGAGCGCAGCCTTGGTGGTATCAAAGAAATGGGCGGCTTGCCTGATGCAATTTTTGTGATTGACGTTGACCATGAAGCCATCGCAATCAAAGAAGCCAAAAACCTTGGCATTCCTGTGATTGGCATTGTGGATACCAATTCAAATCCTGACAATGTAGATTATGTGATTGCTGCAAACGATGATGCGATTCGTGCTGTGACTTTGTACGCAACTGCCATTGCTGATGCCATCATCGCAGGCAAAGAATACGCCAAAACTCAAGGCGCTACCAAAGCAGAAACAACAGAAGCTGCTGAGTAAGCAAAAGTGGCGTAAGGCAGTAACAACACTTACGCCCTTTTTCATTGATTTAAGATAGTATTAGTTAATTTAATAAAGGTATAAAAAATGACTCAAGTCTCTGCAAAACTTGTTAAAGAATTGCGTGACCGTACTGGTCTTGGCATGATGGAATGTAAAAAAGCCCTAGAAGAAGCGGCAGGTGATATTGAGCTTGCTATTGATAACTTGCGTAAATCAGGTCAAGCCAAAGCTGCTAAAAAAGCAGGTAATATCGCTGCTGATGGCGCAATTATCATCGCTCAAGGTGCAGGCAAGGCACTGTTGTTAGAAGTTAACTGTCAAACAGACTTTGTGGCAAAAGATGAAAACTTCACTGTATTTGCTAACAAAGTGGCTGAATTGGCATTGACTAATAATACAACCGATGTAGCCGCCATCAGCGCATTGCCTTATGGTGATGGTCAAAGTGTTGAGGAAGCGCGTATTGTATTGGTGCAAAAAATTGGCGAAAATATTCAAGTGCGCCGCGCTGAAGTGATTGAAGGGGCAAATCTTGCCACGTATCGTCATGGCTTGCGCATTGGTGTGGTGGTGTCAATGGAAGGCGGTAGCGAAGAAGTGGGCAAATCAGTAGCCATGCAAGTGGCTGCCTTTAATCCTATCGCTGTCAATGAAGAAAGCGTACCTGCTGACATCTTGGCGCGCGAAAAAGACATCATTGAAGCCAAAGCCAAAGAATCAGGTAAGCCTGACAATGTGGTTGAAAAAATGATTACAGGTGGATTGCAAAAATACCTAAATGAAGTCACTTTGGTCAACCAGCCTTATGTAATGGACAACGAAAAGAAAGTTGGCGATGTCTTAAAAGCAGAAGGCGCAACAGTGGTGAGCTTTAAGCGTCTAGAAGTTGGTGAAGGCATTGAGAAGAAGCAAGAGGACTTCGCTGCTGAAGTTGCTGCAGCACAAGCCGCTGCCAAAGCTTAAGCCTTATATAGACAGCAAAAACACATCTAGCCAGTAGGTTGGGTGTGTTTTTTTTGAACAAAAAAGCGCAAAATTTCCCATTGTTAAAGAATTTAGGGTACAATAAAACTTTTGCGATGATGGATATTTAGCTATGGCATATTTTGACAAGACAGCCTTTATTCAATTATTACTTGATTATCAAGTATTAAAATTTGGTGAATTTACCTTAAAATCAGGTCGGATAAGCCCTTATTTTTTTAATGCAGGGCTTTTGTCGTCAGGTAGGGCGCTTAGTATGTTGGCAAGTGGTTATGCTGACGTCTTGGCAAGTGAGCTTGGTAATACTCAAAATGCTGCCATTTTTGGGGCGGCGTACAAAGGTATTCCGTTTGTGGCAGCTACCGCCCAAGCTTTATGGCAGCAGTATGATAAAGATGTAGAGTGGGGTTATAATCGCAAAGAAGCCAAGACGCATGGCGAAGGTGGTAATTTGGTCGGTGCTGATTTGGTGGGTAAAGCGGTTTGGGTGATTGACGATGTGATGACCGCGGGTACAGCAGTGCGTGAAGTGGTGGGAATTTTGCAAAATGCAGGGGCAAGTCTTGCAGGCATTGTCATTGCGCTAGACCGCAAAGAAAAAGGGCAAGATGAGCGCTCGGCGGTGCAGCAAATTCGCGATGATTTTGCGGTACCTGTGTATTCACTGGTGGATATTGATGATATTATTGCCTTTTTGCAAACCAAGGGCGAAACAGAGCATTTGACCAAGATGATGACATACCGCCAGCAGTACGGAGTTTGAGATTAGATAATATTGACAAGGGCATCAATGACAAAAAACAAGGGTTTATTTGTCACCAAAAGCCCATTTAAACCTTAGCATTTAACACTTTTTCTTAAGGCGTGTGAAATGTCAACACGCCCTAGATAGCACCAAACAGATACCAATGCGGCTGACAAAGAAGCCTTATTATGATATTTGTGAGCAGACACAGCAGATGCTTGCCAAGTCAGTGTCAGCCACAACCATACAACATTTTGTGTGAATGGTGCTCCACATTGGCTAACACAAACCATCAGACAAAACAATGACTTCAATTAGGTTGCTGTGATAGGGGTGGGTGTGGTGTTTGAATTTGAAGTGACAATCATGACACATGGCAGCTTGCAAGATTTGTTGGGTGTATTGACTTGGGCAGGTTATGATTTGGGTGGTTTAGACAGACATACCAGTGCGTGGATATTCATGGTGCCCTTACTAAGTTTGGCGAAGGCGGAGTTTTGACTGAACGCCTATATTTGCAATAACCAAGAATAAAAGGTTGATTATGAAAAAACTAAAATTTCTTATTGTAATGGATGATATTGCTACCATTAATTACAAAAAAGACTCTACACTAGCGATGATGTGGGCGATTAGTGAGCGTGGACATTTCCTGTCATATTGTCAAATTCAGGATTTGTGGCTAGATGATGGCGTGCTAAAAGTAGATGCAACGGCTGTGCAGGTTTATCGTCATCCTGAAAGATTTTATGAATTGGGTGAGCGTGATGTCAGGGTGGCGAGTGAATTTGATGTGATTTTGATGCGCAAAGATCCGCCATTTGATATGAAATTTTTGTATGCCTTGTATTTGTTGGAATATGCTCAAAAGCAAGGGGTATTGGTGATTAATGATCCGCGTAGTGTGCGCGATTGTAATGAAAAGTTGTTTGCTACCCAGTTTGCCCATCTGATGACGCCAACCACTGTGAGCAGTCAGCAGACGCATTTGCGCGCCTTTATTAACAAACACAAAGATGTGATTGTAAAGCCACTAGATGGCATGGGGGGCATGGGGATTTTTCGTTTGGATATAGATAGCCCCAATATTGGCTCAACCTTGGAACTATTGACACAGATGGGCAGTTTGCCTGTGATGGCGCAGCGCTACATTCCTGAAATTAAAGAGGGGGATAAGCGCATTTTGATTGTTGGGGGCAAGCCTGTGCCTTACTGTTTGGCACGCATTCCTAGCGATGGCGAAACTCGTGGTAATTTAGCAGCAGGTGGACGTGGTGTTGCCATGCCATTAAGCGATGTTGAGCGCCAATTGGCTGAAGCGGTTGCGCCTGTGTTGCTAGAAAAGGGATTGTACTTTGTGGGGTTGGATGTGATTGGTGGATATATTACTGAAATCAATGTCACAAGTCCTACGTGTATTAGAGAGATTGATGAGGCATATGAAACAAACATTGCAGGAGAGCTAATAGAATTGATTGAAAAATTGCGTGGGAATTAAGGTTTGAGTGTAAGAGACCTGCCTTGTTGTGGCAGTCAGATGACCTAACAAGGTTAAGGAATGCATTCTAAGTATCTTGAATTTGCCCCAAAGCTTATCAAAGCGTTGGGGTGTTTTTTGTGCCATTGATGACACGATAAGTTACCAAAAAATACTTTATTGTACATATAAACAATGCTATTATTATTAGTTTGGGATTTTTTATAAACCAATATCTATTTGCATGAATTGCATTGTAGCAAAAAAAAGCATATTGGAGTAATTCAAGGGCAGTTATGAATACAAAAAAACAAGCACCCACCATCTTGATGATGGCAGCAGGCACTGGTGGACACGTATTCCCTGCATTGGCGGTGGCAGATGAATTGACCGCAATGGGTGCGCGCGTGCTATGGCTAGGCACGCCAACAGGCATGGAGAATGCGTTGGTCGCCAAACACCATTATCCTTTTTTTGCGATTGATATGCAAGGGTTGCGCGGCAAGGGATTGATGCGTGCTATCAAGCTGCCTATGATGTTATTTAAGGCGGTGATGTCCACCAAAAAAATCATCAAAGACAATCAAGTGGACTTGGTGATGGGGTTTGGTGGGTATGTTACAGCGCCTGGGGGGTTGGCAGCAAAATTATGCAAAAAACCTTTGATTATCCATGAGCAAAATGCCATTGCAGGTATGAGTAACCGCAATTTAGCACCATATGCTGACAAAGTATTGCAAGCGTTTGATGGGGCGTTTGGCGATAAGGCAATGACAGTGGGCAATCCTGTTAGGGGTAATATTGGTGCCTTACCAGCACCTAGCGAGCGTTATGATACAGATGAATCCAAACCATTAAAAGTGTTGGTGGTGGGAGGTAGCCTAGGGGCACAAGCACTCAATAATGCCGTGGTGGGTTTATTACAATTAAGTGAGCGCCCTTTGTCAGTGCGCCATCAGTGTGGTAAGGATAACCATAATGATATGTTGGTTGCTTATTCCCAAGCCAATATTGATACCCATCGTCACACTTTTGTGCTATCGCCCTTTATTGAGGATATGAGTGAAGCATATGCGTGGGCAGACGTGGTGGTGTGTCGGGCGGGTGCATTGACAGTCACAGAAATAAGTAATGCAGGGGTGGCGGCGATATTTGTGCCTTTGCCACACGCAGTAGATGACCATCAGACTGCCAATGCCAACTCTTTGACAGAGCATGGTGCAGGGCTGTTGTTGCCTCAAAGTCAGCTGACGGCAGAAAGTTTAACCCAAGCTTTGGCGGCATTAACAAAGGCGGACTGCTTGGCGATGGCAACCAAGGCAAGGCAATTTGCCAAAGACAATGTAGCAACTAAGGTGGCTCAACTTGCACTTGATTTATGCTAAATGTAGTGCAATCGTTATTTTTTTTAAGGAAAAAACATGGGTGTAAATACAGTGCAATTGGGCAACAATTTTTCCAAGCAATTGATTGAGATTCCTGAAATGCGCCGTATTGGTACGGTGCATTTTGTGGGCATTGGTGGTGCTGGTATGTGTGGCATTGCTGAGGTGCTTTTTAATCAAGGCTACAAAATAACAGGGTCGGATGTCAAAGAAAGCGTTGTCACCAACCGTCTAAAAGACATGGGGGTGCAGGTGTTTATTGGACATCATGAAGACAATATTGCCAGTGCGGATGTGCTTGTGGTGTCTAGTGCGATTGAAAAAACCAATCCTGAAATTAAGGCGGCATTGGCGCGTCATCTGCCTGTGGTACGTCGTGCCGATATGCTTGGGGAGTTGATGCGTTATCGCCACAGTATTGCCGTGGCAGGAGCGCATGGCAAGACCACCACTACCAGTCTTTTGACGATGATGCTCACAGAAGCAGGGCTTGACCCTACTTATGTGATTGGTGGCAAGCTCAATGCGTCAGGCAAAAATGCTTCCTTGGGAAGTAGTCGCTATTTGGTGGCAGAGGCGGATGAATCCGATGCATCATTTTTGTCATTGCGTCCTATGGCGGCGATTGTGACGAATATTGATGAAGACCATATGGATACTTATGAGGGCAGTTTTGAAAAACTAAAAGCGGCATATTTGCAGTTTTTGCATAATATGCCGTTTTATGGCTTGGCGGTGGTGTGTGGCGATGACAAAGATTTGCGCGCTATGCTGCCAGATATTGCGCGCCCTGTCTTAACGTTTGGTTTTGGGGAAGACAATGATGTGCGCGCAGTAGATAGGGTGGTTGATGGTACAAAAACTCATTTTACAGTCTTGCGCAAAGACAAAGCGCCTTTAGCATTAACCTTGAATATTCCAGGGGAGCACAATGTTTATAATGCCTTGGCAGCAATCACCTTGGCAACCGATGAGGGGGTTGATGACGATGCCATTCGTCGTGCAGTAGAAAAATTTGCAGGAGTGGGCAGACGCTTTGAGCATCAAGGTGTTTATCCCTATCAAACAGGTGATGTAATACTGGTAGATGACTATGGTCATCATCCTGCCGAAGTTTTGGCAACTATTAAGGCGGCGCGTCAAAGTTATCCTGATCGCCGTTTGGTCATGATATTTCAGCCACATCGCTATAGCCGCACCAAGGATTGTTTTGATGACTTTTTAAATGTCTTACAGCAAGTAGATGAGCTGGTATTGCTAGATGTTTATAGTGCTGGCGAAGCACCGATTGCAGGGGCAGACAGTAAGGCGCTGGTACAGCATTTGCGCAATCGGGGTATGATGAATTTAAGCTTGGTAGATAAAGAAGATTTGCCAGCCACCATGAAGCATATCTTAAAAGCTAATGATTTGTTAATTACTCAAGGAGCAGGCAATGTTGGTCAAATTTGCCTTGAGCTGGCAAATCACCAGTTGTATTTGAGCTAAAACTGTTAAATAAATTTAAATAATGATGAGCTAAAATAAGGCAGGATTATGACTAAGTTTGGTAAAGTTGCTGTTGTTTGTGGCGGTAATGGCGCAGAGCGTGAAGTGTCTTTGAATAGTGGTAAGGCGGTCTTGGAAGCACTACGCTCTAAGGGCGTGGATGCGCACCACTTTGACCCAAAAGAAACAGACATTTTGGTGTTGCGTGACTTTGACCGCGTTTTTAATGTATTGCATGGCACCTTTGGTGAGGATGGCTGTTTGCAAGGTGTGCTAGATGGTTTTGGCATTCCTTATACAGGGTGTGGTGTTTTGGCATCAGCAATTACCATGGATAAGTTTCGCTGTCGTTTGTTGTGGCAAAGTCTAGGGTTGCCCAATGTACCTTATGTGGTATTGAGCGATGACAGTGATTTTGAGGCGGTGGAAGCACAGTTTGGATTGCCTTTGTTTGTTAAGCCAGCTGCAGAAGGTAGTAGCGTTGGTGTGGTAATGATTGAAGCAAAAGGAGAGTTGAAAAAAGTCTATCCAACCTTAAAACAGTACCATGGTGCTATTTTGGCAGAGCCTGCCATTATGGGTGGGGAATATGCGTGCTCTATTGTAGATGGTGAGGCATTGCCTAGCATTCGTATTATTCCTGAAGGTAAGTTTTATGATTATGAAGCCAAGTATCTTAGTGATAACACAGTGTACCAATGCCCATCGGATTTAAGCGAAGAAGAGGAAAAAACCATGCGCACCTTGGCATTAAAAGCTTTTGCAGCAATTGATGGCAAAGGTTGGGGGCGTGTGGACTTTTTGAAGGATAATGATGGCAAATTATATTTGCTTGAATTAAACACCGTACCAGGCATGACCAGTCATAGCCTTGTGCCTATGGCTGCCAAGCAAGTAGGCATGGATTTTGCAGATTTGTGCGTGCGTGTACTTGAGACTACTTTGTCCTCTCAATAAAGCCATTATGACGACAAGGTGTTAATCAAAAGAATGGCTTAAATAGTGAATGAAATATTGCTTTATTGTCGTTAAATCTTAATGAACTGTCATAATATTGTAATATTGGCAAAAAAATGTTTAAATATGAATGACATGACTTTTGTTTGCAATAAAAATACGCTAATATGTGCGCATTCTTTGCGATTGACAACTTTTTTGAGTGGAGTGTGGTCAATGTCACCTCATCTTTATTTAAAGGATGAAGTGATTTGGTGGGCTAATTACCCAATTTTATGATTTTTTACTGTCAATCAGGGCATCTCAACCAAGACGAGAGTGGTAATGACGCAGCGTGATGCTAATAAAAATACAATGTCTTCATGGCATACCACAGTGTGGCTGGTTGTGGTGTTGTTGGGGGTGATGGCGGCATTTGTTTATATCATGAGTTTGCGCCCTGCACAAAAAATTACTGTGGCAGCATCAGCATTGAATCCAGCAGAGTACACTGCGCTACAAAACGCCATGAATCAATTGGGCGAGGTGTCTTTTTATCGGGCAGATTTAAGCCAAATTGGACATCAAGCACTTACATTGTCATGGGTGGATAATGTGCGTGTAGAGCGAAACTGGCAGCAAGGTATTGTGGTGCACGCTACCAGCAAGACGGCGGTGGCAAATTTTGGCAGTGAACGTTTGGTGGATGCGCATGGTGCGGTATTTAGTCCTGCAGACGCCGCTTCATTGGGTGATACAAAGTTGGCAACCTTGTATGGTGAAGGAGAGGATGCCAGTCAAATTATGCAAAAAATGTATCGCTTGAATCAGTGGTACGCTCCTGTGGGACTGGTTGTTGAGGATATTGTTTTGATGCCACGACGTACATGGTTAATTCGTTTTGATAATGGACTGCGGGTTGTGGTAGATCATGACCGTAGTGATGAAAAATTGTATATGTTATCAGGCGTATTGGCGGATAAAAACAGTGGTATTGAAATGTCAAAGATTGAAAGTGTTGATTTGCGTTATAAAAATGGCTTTAGCATTGCATGGAAAACAATGTAAGGTATCGCAAGGCAGAGCGGGTGTGATAAATTAATGAAATATTTGGTAGATAATCCTGTGGTCATTCATTTGGCTGCCAATGCTGTTTATACAGTGGTGGCTCGCCATACCAAAACCACAGATCAAAAGCGCATTGACACATTGCATATTACAGGCATTGGTATTGCAAAGACCGATGCCTTTGTCGCGGGCAAAATTGTGCATCGCGATCGCCTGATTACTGCCATCAAAAAATCCATCAGTGATGCCGAAGAAATGGCAAATATGCGCATTCATTCGGTGACTTTGTGTTTTTCCACACCAGAGTTGATTAGCGACAATCGGTTGGGGCGTGCAGAGGTTTTGGGTGATGCCATTACCAATGACGATATGGCGCGCGCCTTGCAAGTGGCTAAACAATCTTTTCATCAGGCAGATGAATATTTGGTGCAATTTTGTCCTTTGATGATGTGGCTTGGCGAAGAGGAGGGTACTCGTCAGGTGCGTGATGCGTTGGGTATGACAGGGATTGACTATATTCAAGCGGGATATCATCTAATGAGTCTGCCTAGTCGCCAAGTCAATGAAATGCATCAGGTGTTTAAAGATTGTGGTGTCAGCGTTGATCATACCGTATTTGGTATGGTGGCGGGAGCAGAGTACGCTTTGATGAAAGAAGAGCGTGAACGTGGGGTTATTTTTATTGACATTGGTCGTGATTTGGTCAATGTGGTAGTTTATAATGAGAATATTTTAATTTTTAGTAAGTGCTTTGATGTGGGGGCGCATCTGGTAACACAAGATATCAGTGCACAGTTGGGCATTCCCCTAAAAGAAGCGGAACATCTAAAATGCCATGAGGCAACGCTGCAATTGACTGCTGACATGAAGTCTAAGTTCATACCACAAGGTCATGATGAGGGCGTGGTGAGTCAAATGGCGCTATGCCAAATAGCACAAGCACGCTATGATTTAATTTTTGACAGTATTATGACTGCCATTAATGAGGCGCAGTTGGGTCGAGAGTTTTTTGAAGCGGGAGTGGTATTGTCAGGGGGTGGTAGTCTAATCAAAGGGCTGGTGCCTTATTTGCGTAAGCGTTGGGGCGTGCCTGTGCATTTGACCAGCACACCGCCTGTGGAATTGGCAATTTATACCAAAGGCTTGAGAAATAGCAGTATTCGACAGCTTTCTACATTGATTAATCAGCGACAATTACATACAGCGTTTGGGGCGATGATTTATCATTTGAGTGATGATTTTGATTATCAGCAGCGACTTTCCCATGCTGAAGATGACGCCGAAGGGTTGTTTGGTTCTATGTCAGAGAAGGTGTCCTCATGGTGGCGCTCATCTTGGATGGGCAAGCGTTTGTAATTTATGATATGATAAATACATAGGGTGGACGTTTATAGTTATGCACAAACAATCCCTCTGGGTGCATTGCTTTAGTTGAAAAATGATGACAGAGTTGAAAAATGATGACGGTGTTAGCATGCTAGCCTAAACCAAAATTAAGAGGGATATGGTGGTCTATTGATAGATTGGCTGCTAAAGTAAATTGACGTAAGTGTGGTATGTGACACAGGTTGGTGGCTGGCGTACTTAAACAAATACAAGTATATGGTCAATATTGCTAGGCGTAAGCGTAGCAAGAGAGTAACTGGGTGCTAACGGTGCCCAAATTGATTTTTAGCCTATTTTTTAAATGTATTGATGGAGAGCAACAATGAAATATGGTATGTCAGAAGAAGATGACAGCGCCTTAAAAGCAGGTCAAGCGCGCTTTATTGCCTTTGGTGTTGGCGGTGGCGGTGGTAATGCTGTGGAGTATATGGTCAATCAAAGGGTTCAAGGTGTAACCTTTGTTTGTGCCAACACTGATCGTCAGGCGCTAGATATGTTAACAGTTCCTAATAAATTTCAATTAGGGGTGCAGCTCACTCGTGGATTGGGTGCAGGTGGCGATCCTGAGGTGGGCTGTGCTGCTGCCAAAGAGGATGAAGAAGAGATTAAAGCCATCTTAAAAGACTTTGATATGGTCTTTATTACCGCAGGCATGGGCGGTGGCACGGGCACGGGGGGTGCACCTGTGGTGGCTCGCATTGCTAAGGAATTGGGCAAGCTGACGGTAGCAGTGGTGACCACACCCTTTAAGTTTGAGGGTGAAAAACGTGCCAAAGCCGCCAAAGATGGTATTGAGCAGTTATCAGCCCATGTGGACTCTATTATTACGATTCCCAACCAAAAGCTACTTGAAATCTATCCTAAGCTGTCTATGCGCGATGCCTTTAAAAAAGCGGATGACGTACTCTTGCAAGGGGTAAATGGCTTGGCAAAAACCATTCATTCACCGGGTTTAATCAATATTGACTTTAATGACATTCGTACAGCCATGAGTGCCAAAGGCTATGCTATGATGGGGATTGGACGTGCCAGTGGCGAAGATCGTGCACGTCAAGCTGCCGAAAAAGCGATTCGCTCTCCATTATTGGATGATTTACGTCTAGAAAATGCTCAAGGCTTGTTGGTAAATATTGCTGCCTCAGAAGTGATGATGAGCGAGCCTGATGAGATTGCTGAAATTGTTGGTAGTATTACCGATTTGGATCAGGGCAATATCTTTTATGGGGTTGTGGAGGATGAGAGCATAGGTGATGACGATATTCAAGTAACTATCATTGCCACAGGACTGACCCTAGATACTCGTCCTAAAGTTGCGCCTCGCCAGCCTGTCGCACAACCTGCCACCGCTGCGGTTACATCTACTGACCAAGTGGCACAGCCAACTTCAGGTGTCAAGCCAATGGGTGGCACAAACAACAAGCTTGATGTTTCAAGTTATCTAAAAAGCCGTGGCTAATTTTAAAGTCTAAGTTTAGCTATGTAAGCCAGTTGCTTTAACCAAAGAGACTTTAGGTGGATTTGGTTGGGCAAGTGGCTTTATTTTTTTTGGAGCGTATATGCGCATTGATTTGCATACTCATACCACAGCATCTGATGGCACTTATACGCCTGATGAGTTGATTCATCTTGCCAAACAAGCAGCTATTGATGTACTTGCCATTACCGACCATGATACCACCACAGGATTTGCAAAGGCGCAAGCAATGGCTGCTCGTATGGGTATTAGGCTGATTTCAGGAGTGGAAATTAGCTGCCATCATAGGCTGATGGGTGGCTATGGTAAGCATACCAGCATTGATAAAATCATTCATGTGGTGGCGTTAAACTGCTTAGACATTGAAACATTACAGCAAGCACTTAGTCAGATACAACATAGTCGTGCCAATCGTGGACGCCAAATGGTAGAAAATATGGCGCAAATTTTGACACAAAAGATCAATTTAGCTATAACAGCTGATGAATTGTGGCAGTTGGTATTGGCACGGGTTGGGGGCAATGAGCAAGCGGTGGGGCGTGCACATATTGCGCAGGTGCTTTATGAGGTAGGTGCGGTCAAAACGGTGCAGCAAGCATTTGATAAATATTTGGCAGATGGCAAAAGTGCTTATGTGGCGCTAGAGAGCCTGAAAATGGCACAGGCAATTCAGCTGATTCATCAGTGTGGTGGAGTTGCGGTGTTGGCACATCCTACACGTTACAATTTATCTGCTACACGTGTCCGCCGCTTGATAGAGGAATTTGCGCAGTTGGGGGGTGATGCGTGCGAATTACCTGCTATTGGTGAGCCAGCGAGTACTCGTGCAATGATTGATAGAAGTATTGCGCAACATGGCTTATTGGTATCGGTAGGAAGTGATTTTCATGGTACAAATATTCCATGGCGTAAACTTGGACAGGTGGCAACGTTAAACAAAGAACAAGTGGGTATTTGGACAAAATTTGATCTTACTACCAAGGCTAAAGATATTTAGATTTAATCTGCCGTGGTGACTCCTTTTGGGTTACAATGTCCTATCTTTTTATTGGTAAATATTAAGGATGCAACCATGCCCAAACTGATTTTAATTGACCAAGATGGTGTACTGGCGGATTTTGAAAAGGGGGTCAATCTTGCTTACCAAGCCAAATTTGGCTCATCATTACCGCCATTGCCCCACGGTCGGCAAAATTTTTATTTGGCAGATGATTATCCAGAGCATAAGGAAATTTTAAGGCAGATTTATACCACGCAAGGCTTTTTTGAAAATTTGCCACCCATAAAAGGGGCGATTGATGCACTACAGACGCTATTGCAGGCGGGTAAGGACGTACGCATTTGTACCGCCCCAATCAGCGAATATCGCCACTGTGTTGCCGAAAAATTTGCATGGGTGGAAAAGCATTTGGGGTTTGAATGGACACAAAGAATTATTTTGACCAAAGACAAAACATGGGTGCGTGGCGATGTACTCGTTGATGACAAACCTGTGATTACAGGCAGTCTTGTGCCCACTTGGGAGCATTGGCATTATGTGCATTCTTATAATGAAAAATGGGCAGGCAAAAAGGTAACTTGGGATAATAAGGACAGTTGGGCAGAGTTATTAAAATAATTCATCAATCTTTATCCACATTGACAATCATTTTGACAGTATCACTAAAATTAGCTAAACTAATAAACTAAGTTTATAAGGGGGCAATCATGATAACCACGAATGGTACTAACATCAACATTCATTATGCCAAAACCCATTTATCTCGTTTAATAGAAGAAGTGGTTGCCACAGGTAAGCCCATTACCATTGCCAAAGCAGGAACACCCAAGGTGATGATAGTGCCGATTGAGAATAAACCCATCAAACGCCAAATGGGAACTTTAAAGGGAAAAATCAACATTACTGATGATTTTGATAGCGTTTTTGTTGATGAGATTACCCAGATGTTTGAAGGTGAGTAATGAGATATTTGCTAGATACGCACGTTTTATTGTGGTTTTTAACCGAAAATTTAGCAAAGCTGTCGCCAACTTGCCAAAAAATCCTGCTAGATGAAAGCAATCATTTGTATTTTAGCAAGGCGAGTATTTGGGAAATTGCCATCAAACACAGCTTAGGTAAGCCTGATTTTGAGTGCAATCCGCAAGAGATTGGGCAAGAGCTGTTAAGATTGGGGTTTTTGTGTTTGGATATTGAGCTGTCTCATTTGTATGGCGTGGTGAATTTACCAATGATTCATAAAGACCCTTTTGACCGCCTACTTATCATGCAGGCAAAAAGTGAAAATTTACAGCTATTGACCGCAGATAAAGCCATTTTGCAATACAATCAAGCGTTTATTTTGGACACACAATCCTTGTAGTATATTCCAAAAAGTTATCAAATTTATAAAAATTATAAATTATATTTATGTTTTTATTGTTGTTATAATGGTATCATTAAACACACAATGCACAATTCATAGTCAAATTACCCAGACCATTAGGAGTATAACATGGCAGGCAAAACTTTATACGATAAACTTTGGGACGACCATTTGGTCAAACAACGTGATGATGGCTCAAGTTTGATTTACATTGACCGTCAATTATTACACGAAGTCACATCACCACAAGCATTTGAAGGCTTGGAGCTTGCAGGTCGCAAACCTTGGCGTTTATCGGCAAATGTCGCAACCCCTGACCACAACGTGCCTACATCAATTAAAGAGCGTTCTGAGGGCGTAAACGGCATCAAAGACGAAACTTCACGCATTCAAGTACAAACCTTGGACGAAAATTGCCAAAAATTCAACATTACCGAATTTACCATTAATGACGTACGTCAAGGGATTGTCCATGTTGTAGGGCCAGAGCAAGGCTTGACCTTACCAGGAATGACCGTTGTGTGTGGTGATAGCCATACTGCAACACATGGAGCATTTGGCTGTTTAGCACACGGTATTGGCACAAGTGAAGTTGAACACGTTTTAGCAACACAATGCCTTGTGCAAAAGAAAATGAAAAATATGTTGGTTCGTGTGGACGGCAAACTTGGCAAAGGCGTTACCCCTAAAGATGTGGTACTTGCCATCATTGGTAAAATTGGTACAGCAGGCGGAACAGGACACGCCATCGAATTTGGCGGACAAGTGTTCCGTGATATGTCTATTGAAGGACGTATGACCGTTTGCAATATGGCAATCGAAGGCGGAGCGAGAGTCGGCTTAGTTGCGGTTGATGACAAAACCATTGAATACGTTAAAGGTCGTCCGTATGCCCCAACAGGGGAAGATTGGGACAAAGCCGTAGCATATTGGAATACCTTACATTCTGATGATGATGCACATTTTGATACCGTAATTGTGATGCAGGGCGAAGAGATTGAGCCACAAGTTTCATGGGGAACATCACCTGAAATGGTCATTGGTGTCACCCAAAATGTACCAACCCTTGAGCAAGCAAAAGACGATGTACAAAAAAATGACTGGACACGTGCTTACCAATATATGGGCTTAACCGCAGGACAGACACTGGCTGATATCAAGCTTGACCGAGTATTTATTGGCTCTTGCACCAATTCACGCATTGAAGATATCCGTGCGGCGGCTGAAGTCGTAAAAGGGCGTAAAGTTGCAGACACGATTAAACAGGCGATGGTGGTTCCGGGGTCTGGTTTGGTGAAAAAACAAGCGGAAGAAGAAGGATTGGACAAAATCTTTATCGATGCAGGCTTTGAATGGCGTGAACCAGGGTGTTCAATGTGCCTTGCGATGAATGCCGATAAATTACAAGCAGGCGAACATTGTGCCAGCACCAGTAACCGTAACTTTGAAGGTCGTCAAGGTAATGGCGGACGTACACATTTAGTTAGTCCAGCAATGGCAGCCGCAGCAGCGATTGCAGGGCATTTTGTAGATGTG
>JBHBMT010000019.1:0-13512 GCA_041773075.1 Moraxella sp. | reverse complement strand
TTTATTAATTTAATAACGTCTTTTAAGCTCAAAACAAGGCAACAAGCCAAAAAATAATGCAAGCAGTACAATAAGACGCGTTAACGAGGTAGCGTTTTAAAATCAAATAACAATAAAAAAAAGCGCCTATACCCATTGTCCGCTACTTAGCACCAACTGCCTATCCGCCATTTGTGCCAAGCTTTTGTCGTGTGTCACCATCAAGAGCGCTGTTTTTGAATGCTGCTGCAACTCCGCCAACAGATTAAAAACACTTTTGGCATTTTCTTCATCAAGATTACCTGTGGGCTCATCCGCCAAAATCAATGAAGGGCGTGTCACAAGCGCGCGCGCAATTGCCACTCGCTGACGCTCACCTCCTGATAGCTCGCTTGGGCGATGCGTCAAACGATGCGACAACCCCACCTGCACCAACAGCTCATTGGCACGTTCTGTTGCTTCTTTGATAGAAACCTCTTTGCGCATTAATAGCGGCATGGCAACATTTTCAGTGGCGCTAAATTCCGCCAATAAATGATGGAATTGATAAATAAAGCCCAAGTGTTGATTGCGCAGCTCACCCCGCGCGGTTTCTTTTAGGTGACTCAAAGGCTTACCATGCAGACGAACCTCTCCTGTGCTAGGTGTGTCAAGCCCCCCTAAAATATGTAATAAAGTAGATTTGCCCGAGCCACTACTTCCCACAATAGCAATGCGCTCCCCTGCTTGTACAGTCAGACTGACATTTTGGAGTACTGTGGTGCTAATTTTGCCATCTTGGTAGGTTTTGCTGATATTGGTTGCAGTTAAAATTTCACTCATAAAAAACACCTATTCGTAGCGCAATGTTTGTGCTGGTTCAATTTTTGAGGCTCTAAGTGCAGGATAAATCGTCATCAAAAAACTCAACAAAAATGACGCCACCACAATCACCACCACATCAACCACCTCAATCTTAGAGGGCAAATAATTGACAAAATAGGCATCTAATAAATTTAGCCCAAACACTGAACTCACCCACACAAACAAATCACTCACTGTCAATGCAAATGCCACCCCCAAAATTGTACCCGCTACTGTTCCAATCACCCCAATAATCATGCCTTGCACCATAAACACCTGCATAATCAGCTTGGGACTTGCACCAAAAGTTTTTAAGATGGCAATGTCGGGCTTTTTGTCTGTGACAAGCATCACAAGACTTGAAACAATATTAAATGCTGCCACAATGATAATTAAGGATAATAATAGCCCAATCATTGCTTTTTCCATTTGCAATGCCCCAAACAAATTGCTGTGCGTTGCCGTCCAATCACTTGGCATAAGTCTATCAGGTGCAAGACTGGCTACCTCTTGGGCGGTTTTGGGTGCCAAAAATACATCTTTTAGCTTCATGCGCACCCCTTGTGCACCATCAGGCAATCGCAACAACACACCTGCATCACGCATAGCAATAAATGCCATCGCGCTATTGACCTCAGAGCTAATATTAAACGTCCCCACCAATGTAAAGCGTTTAAACCTAGGGATAACGCCTGCTGGTGATGGCGATGCTTCAGGCAACACCAAAGTCACCTTATCTCCAATCATCAACCCCAATGACTGCGCCATATCATCACCCAGTACAATGCCAAACTCGCCTGCGGTTAACGTCTCCATATTCCCACTGGTCATATATTCATGGGTAATAGAGACGCTATTTTCATAAGCAGGCTCAACACCCGTAACCATCACACCTGCCACCTGCCCATTTGCCGTCAGCATACCTTGCAGCTGAATAAAGGGGGCAGCAGCATCTACATTGGGATTTTTTTTGACTTCATCTGCCAGTACCTGCCAGTCAGTAATAATATCATAAGAGCTTACCGCTGCTTGTGGTACCATACCCAAAATACGCGTCTTGATTTCGCTATGAAAGCCATTCATGACTGACAATACCGTAATTAGCACCGCCACCCCAAGGGTTAATCCAATCATAGAAATCAAGGAAATAAAAGAAATAAAGCCATTTTTGCGCTCAGCTTTGGTATAACGAAGCCCAATAAACAGCGCCAAGGGACGAAACATAACTTTCTCATTGTTGTTAAAATAAACATTGCATTTTACACGATTTAACCTTCATTGTGGGGCAAAAAACACATCTTTTTATCCCCATTGGTCAAATCTTTGATAAACCTCTTGAATTTTTTTGGTAAATTCCCCATTAACATCACAAGTTTATTTTTTTACCTATGAGCACCATGCGCTATCAATATCATCACGAACCCAAACAAGGCAAATATCACGCACCCATTGCCATTACCACCACCCTACTAGACCCCAGTGACAATGCGGGGCACGGTGACCACTGGGCAATCTTAAGCGACAACCCCACCTCTGATTTGCCTCGTTGGCTACAAGCAAGCCTTGAAAAAGCAAGTGTCCCCACTGGACTTGCTAGCGCCAAAACCTGCGATAAGCATTTGGTTGTTGCTAGCAATGACACCAGTCACATCAAGCAAGTGTTTGCCTTGCAAGATGGTAATCCTAGCCAATTGCTCAATGTCTATCCTGCCATCAACAGTCCCTATGGGCTGATGTGCCGTATTCAAGAAATCATTGCCTGCCCCGATAGCCAAGATGCCATTTTGCATTTGAACACCAAAGATGGCACCAGCATTTATGCATTTGATACACTCTATCCTATTAACCATTGTCATTACGATGTCAATACTCGCTACTATGTTAATTTGGCAGCATGGGCATATCATATTGACAAAAGTCGTGAAGACGAAGTGATTTTGGTAGAAGACCCCGATGCCATTCGCTATCATCGCGCCTTTAATGATATTGTTAGTGCCAATGGTGGCATTGTCCCTGATGACCTTGACGCACGCATCAAAGCATGGCAGCCTCCTAGCGCAGATGCCTTAGCACCCGTAGAAATCAACCTAGGACATAGCTGCATTTATTTATTTGGTGAAACATTTGGTCAAGAAGACGAAGCATGGTGCCAAGGGCAGGTATTGGGCAAATCTTATACCCAGTTTTTTGACAAGGACATTACGTTGTTTGACGTGGTGATTTTGCGCGAGCCCGATGCCGACCCCTTTGTGGTGCGTATTGGCGCTTTAACCAGTCCTACCACCGAGCGCATTGCGGTGCATGACTATATCCAAGCCAATATTTGGCTTCAAGCTGCCATTTATGCCGAAACTCAACACACACCAAACCCATAGTTATTTACACTTTTTAACGTATCAAGCAACAAATTGAATAAAATTTCGGGTGTATTGATATTTTATATACTTTAAAATAAGTATCACATTATTTTAATAAAGCGCTTATTATGAGCGCTTTTTTTTGTAGCATTCAAAGCAAGTAGGTTATTTCTAAAATATTTCTATTTTTATATTATTGTAAATATAAAATGATTCTTCTTGTATTATTTTCTAAAGTTTGCTAAATTTTGTTATGATATTTTGTCATTACATTATCAAAAATAATGATAAATTTACCCATGTCCGTGACATTTATATTTTTAATAGCAACCTAAGGATACCCCCATGAAATACGCCACATTAGAGGACTTTATGCAAGCTGTCAAAGCGCGCGATGCTCATCAACCTGAATTTTTGCAAGCTGTAGAAGAGGTCATGGGCAGTCTGTGGGGGTTTATTGAAAAAAACCCAAAATACGCCAAACAAGGCTTGCTTGAGCGCTTGGTTGAGCCTGAACGCGCCATTCAATTTCGCGTTGCTTGGGTTGATGACCAAGGACAAACACAGGTCAATCGTGCATTTCGCGTACAATTTAACTCCGCCATTGGTCCTTTTAAAGGAGGGATGCGTTTTCATCCTTCAGTCAATCTATCTATTCTTAAATTTTTGGGCTTTGAGCAAGTCTTTAAAAACGCCCTAACCACTCTGCCCATGGGCGGAGGCAAAGGCGGCAGCGATTTTGATCCCAAAGGCAAATCCGACAATGAAATCATGCGTTTTTGCCAAGCTTTGATAGTAGAATTATATCGCCATATTGGTTCAAATACCGATGTGCCTGCAGGTGACATTGGTGTGGGTGCTCGTGAAGTAGGCTATATGGCAGGTATGATGAAAAAACTCAGCAATGACAGCAGCTGTGTTTTTACAGGCAAAGGCTTATCCTTTGGGGGTAGTTTGATTCGTCCTGAAGCCACAGGATACGGCACAGTGTATTTTGTAGAAGAAATGCTCAAAACACGTGGCGATGTCTTATCTGGCAAAACAGTAACCATTTCAGGATCTGGCAATGTTGCACAATACGCCCTAGAAAAATGCCTACAGTTAGGAGCAAAAGTCGTCACCCTCTCTGATTCAGGCGGCACTGTTTATGTACCCAGTGGCTTCACCATTAACCTGCTTAATGAAATCATGGTACTAAAAAATGAGCAACGTGGACGCATTTTGGAATTTGCCCAAAAACATGGTTTTGAATATTTTGCAGGCAAAACTCCTTGGCATATTCCTTGTGACATTGCCCTACCTTGTGCCACTCAAAATGAATTAGACGACAATGATGCTACCACTTTGCTTGCCAATGGCTGTATCTGTGTGGCAGAAGGTGCTAATATGCCCTCCACTTTGGGCGCGGTAGAAAAATTTGTGAATGCCAAGATTTTATACGCCCCTGGCAAAGCCTCTAATGCAGGAGGCGTGGCTGTTTCTGGACTTGAAATGAGTCAAAACGCCATGCGCTTATCATGGACACAAGAAGAAGTAGATGCACGCCTCAAAGCTATCATGCAAGACATCCATGCCAATTGTGTCAACTATGGTACCAAAGAAGATGGGTTTGTTAATTATGTGGATGGTGCCAACATCGCAGGGTTTGTCAAAGTTGCTGATGCCATGCTAGCACAAGGGGTATTTTAGTTTACTCATTATTTGCTATCAAAACCTTGTTATCAAAACCGCCAGCAAAAATGTTGGCGGTTTTTTTTGCGCTCTACACGTCAATACTTTAGGGTGTATTGACATTGCTCATACCCTAGCATCAAAAAGAAAAATTTAAACCCTATAACATAAAAAGACCCCAAGCCAGGGGAGACTTGGGGCAAAAACTGTTTATGCTTAACACAAAAAAAATGGCGCAGCGGACGGGGCTCGAACCCGCGACCCCCGGCGTGACAGGCCGGTATTCTAACCAACTGAACTACCGCTGCTAAGGTCGCTACTTAACTTAAGTGCCTAATCAAAGGCAGGTTGGTGGGTGGTAACGGGATCGAACCGCTGACCCTCTGCTTGTAAGGCAGATGCTCTACCAACTGAGCTAACCACCCCAATCAAATTACCCTAAACTATTTTGAGTAAATTGGTTAAGTGAGTGCGTATTATACTCATTATTTTTTGGTTGTCAAACACTTTTAGAAAAATTTTCAAAAAATTAGCACATCACCTTTGATTTACCCCCATCAGACTTTGTTTGACAAATAAGCCTCCAGCCCTGCCAAGCGCTCAAGCGTTCCCACATCCACCCATTTTGCCTGCATATATTCACCTGTCACTTGATGATTGAGCATGGCTTGACGCAACAAAGGCGCTAGAGGTGCCACCCGCCCTGCCTGCACCGAATCCACCAATATCGGTGAAATCACACTAATTCCTGCAAAGGTCAGTGCTTGCGTCTGTTCTGATTTTGGCAATACCTGTCCCTGTGTTAAGACAAAATCCCCATCAGGATGATGGTCAGGATTGTCTATCAATACCAAATGCGCTTGCTTGTCTTTTAGGTGATGTGTCAATAATGGTGATACATCAAACTCTGTCCATACATCCCCATTAATCAACAAAAACGGAGACTCTTTTAGCAGTCCTTGCGATAAAGCATATTTGATTCCCCCTGCTGTTTCCAAGGGCTCGCCCACTTCCTTTGAAATATGCAGCCTAACAGGCAAATCCATCGCCAATAAAGCCGCTTCTAGTACCTCACCTAAATATCCCACATTAATGGTAATATCACTGATGCCTGCTTGCATTAAGCGCTCAATATGCCATACAATCAACGGCTTGCCTGCAACTGACACCAAAGGCTTGGGCGTGGTCAGAGTTAAGGGGCGCATACGCGTACCCTTACCTGCCGCCAAAATCATCGCTTGCTTGATGCTTGGGGTTGTGCCAGTTATCATGATACCGCCTTTTCAAATTTGGTATGGTATGCTGGTAATACCTGTGTGGTTAGCCAAGCAGTAAACGCCTCAAAGACTGCCTTATCCTCTGACTTGGTTTCGTATTGGCAAAGCCAATTAAGCTCAACACATAAATCTGTCATGACTTTGGGGATATTATCCAGATACCGCGCCTTACCATCACGCTGATATAGACGCACAAAAATACCCAATACTTTAAGATGGCGCTGCACCCCCATAACATTGACATCGGCAATAAACTGCTCCAAACTCAATGTATCAGCCAACTCTTTTAAGTCATAAAACTGGCGAATGGTTTCATGCACCCATGCTTCGTCAAAATCAATATACGCATCGCGTACCAAAGACACCAAATCATAACTATACGCCCCAACCAGTGCATCTTGAAAATCAATCACCCCAAGGTGCTCACTGTTTTTATCTTGCATCAAATTGCGACTATGATAATCTCTGTGTACCACAACTTTGGGTTGAGCAAGCACTTTGGCGATGATGGTTTGTTTTAGTGTCTGCCAAAGCACCTCCTCATCTTTATTTAATTCAACACCTATATAAGGCAAAAACCACTCACTAAACAAATTCATTTCAACAGCAAGTTTTTCATTGCTATAAGGCGCAATATGCGCGCTCACCTGCTCGCTTGTGACATCTAACTTTTGAATGTCTGCCAAGGTTTGCAGCGCCTTGGTATAGTGCTGTTGTTTGTCGCCAAATTGGGTATCAGCAATGAGATGCGCAAATTCTACCGTCCCAAAATCTTGCAATAGCAAAAATCCTTGGGTTAAATCCTGTTGCAAAATATCAGGCACATTCACCACTGTAGACAAAACATTTGCCACAGTCACAAATGGCACAACATCTTCTTTGTCAGGTGGTGCATCCATCAACAAAAATTGCTCATCGCCCACATAAATGCGATGATAACGGCGAAAACTGGCATCTCCTGCCAAACTCTCTACTTGATATGGCTGTGTAAAATACGCATCCAAAAATGAACGTAATTGTGCATAACGCACCTCATTTGCTTGACTCATACAGTCCCCAACAAAACTCTTAGATGAAAAGTGCTTAGTTTACCTTAATTTTGATAACTTGTACAAAAATGGTGTAAAATAAGCCAAATTCTGTTGATGGTAGTTACTCATGGCACGCTTACATCCTATGCTCTTTGATAATTTACAGCACTCTTTTGCCCAGACTGTGCTTAGTGTCAGCGTCAAAGTATGCCTATGTGCCACCTTTGTGCCAGTGGTATATGCCAATCAAAATGATGAGCATCTTTTGATTAAGCGCACACAACCCACCGCCATCACGACACTACCCACTGTCACCACAACACCATCTGCCATCAATCCCCATAGCACACCCAAACAAACTACTTTGGTGTCACGCCAACATACGCAGCACCCCAACAACACCCCCAAGACAGAATATCACCAGCCTGTCGCCAATGCTCACGCCACAACTACAGCCAGCACCACAGACTCTACTGCCACACCTATCAATACAACCACAGCAACATTACCACAAAATACCGATTATCAGCCTACAACCATCAAGCGCAGCCACCCTCTAAATGCCACAGACGCAACTGGTGCCGCCCAACAACTTGAAGCGCTAACACAGCTATACCAAGCCAGTGACGAGATGTGTCATGGCACTTGGGTTTATCCCACTCAAGCACCCAAGCGCACCGATGGCACACTATACGCCAGTGCCACACATGGCTACTATGACAATCAGGCGCACGCTGAGCTGTCTGGCAATGTGATTGTCAGTCAATATCATCATGAAATTCAAGCCAATGCATTAACTCATAATCTTGCCACAGGAGAAAGTCATGCCACAGGGCAAGTGCTATTTGGCAGCACCGAAACACCAGCAAGCACCTCAAACACAACAGCCTTGCTAGGCATTGCACAATCACTACAGTACAACACCAAAACAGGGCAAGCCAATGCCAATCACGTTGCTTTTGCAAGCAATCAACTGCACGCTCACGGCTATGCTGATTCTTTGAGCACCCAAACCCCCAACCAGTACGACCTAAACCAAGTCATCTTTAGTACCTGCGCTCCAAATGCACGCAAATGGGAATTAAATGCCAAACACATCACCTTAGATACCGCCAGTGGGCGTGGCATTAGCAAAAACACCACTTTAAAGGTGAAAGGCGTGCCTGTTTTTTATTTGCCTTATTTTAATTTTCCCATTGATGACCGTCGCTCTAGCGGTTTTTTATTGCCAAGCTTGGGGTTTAACAGCGATGCTGGTGTTGAGGTTAGCACACCTTATTATTTTAATTTGGCACCCAATTATGATGCCACCTTAACCCCCACCTTTTATCCCAACAAAAATCCGCTGATCACAGGGGAATTTCGCTACTTGACAGGTGCCTATGGTGGCGGACGTATTGATGCAGGGTATTTATACAAAGACCGTCAATATCAGCACCAAAATCGCAGCCATCTGTTTTTTGATCATCTTTGGCGCTCAACACGTTTTAAAAATTTGGAGGCTTCTGCCAGCTATCGCTATGTCTCTGATAGTGATTATTTAAGTGATTTTGATAATTTAGGTCTGGAAAATAACACGCTAAATCTACCTTGGCGTATCTCCACCAGTTATTTTAATAATCAATTAAGCGCCAATTTGCGTGTTGAAGGTTATCATCATCTAGATGGCACTGATAGCAGTGGCAATGCCGTCATGGACAAAGATCGCCCCTACAACCGTCTGCCACAGCTGTCAATTGAGTATCTAGCGCCTACCGAACGCTGGGGTGGTGATTTAACAAACTTTCGCCTCGGCGCTACTCACAATACCGCCTACTTCAAAAAATCCATCAAAGATGGTTCGGACACCGAAAAAAGTGGCGTGCGTATGTACAATCAGCTGTTTGCCAGTCGTCCTTTTTTGCACTCTTGGGGGTATGTCACCCCAAAAGTTGCCATAACCAATTTATTAATGTCCTATGACGAAGACAGCCTTGCTGGACAAAATTTATCCAAAGAAGATGGCAGGTTTTCTGTGACTTTGCCTAGTTTTAGTTTGGATACGGGTGTGTATTTGCAAAAACAAGGAGCGCCTTTTGGACTAACAGATGCCACAGGAGGCTATCAAATACTCTCCCCTCGTCTTAAATACGTTTATTCACCTTACAAAAACCAAAGCGATATGCCTATTTTTGATACCAGCGTCGCCTCTATCAGCTACGACCAATTGCTGGCTGATACTTGGTTTTTGGGATATGACCGTTTGGCAGACTTACACGCCATCACGCCTGCACTTAATTATCGCTATATTGACAACCAAGGCTTAACACGCATTGATGCCAGTATTGCAGAGCAGTACTATTTAGATGATGTCAATGTCAGTATCAACAATACTACTTTTACCGATTCTTCATCTGGCTTGGCTTGGCAAGCATCGATACAGCCCAAGCAAGATTTTTGGCTGGATGCCCAAGGCTCTTTTACACAAAATTACGCTTTAGACACGTTAGTATTGGCAGCGCGTTACCAGCCCAAAGCCAATACCTTGTTTAATGTTGGAGTGATTGAGCGCAAACAAAATGACGCCTTAGGGCAACTTGCTTTATCAGCCTATACTGCTTCGGCGCTTTTTCCTATTAATAACAAATGGCAAGTAGTAGCTCAAGGGCAATATGATGTCAATCGCAATTTATTTATGGATGCCTTGTTTGGTATTAACTATGAGGATTGTTGCCTTGGTATGTCTATTTATGCTCGCCATTATCGCAATGAATTATATCCCGAACAAGAACCCAATCGCGCCATTATGGCAGAAGTGCGCCTCACAGGATTGGCAGGTAAGGGTCGTCTAAATCGTCTTTTAAGTGAGCGCATTTTGGGTTTTGAAAGCATTCGCAATACATGGCAAGGCAATCGCTAACTTAAAAGCTTAGGCTGACAAAAGCGCTTTACATAGCTTTACCAAAGTATCACGGACAAAAAATTGCCAAGTCGCCCCCTAAATGCTAAACTAGCGCTATTTATTATGATAGGAATGACAATGAAAACAACTTTGACACGTTTGAGCGCCCTTTTTTGTTTGACAATAGCATCCCATACTGCCATCGCTGCTCCTATTAGTATTAATCAAAGCACCGATGGCATTGTCGCTAAGGTCAATGATGAAATTATTCTAAAAAGTGAATTGGTGGATGCCATGAATGTCATTAACGCTCAAGCGCACGCCTCGGGTGTGAATTTGAGCGAAGAGCGCATTCAACAAGAGGCTTTGGATGCGTTGATTTTGCGCAAACTACAGCTTGGTATTATTAAGCGTGCTGACTTGACTGCCAACAATGAATTAATTGATCGCCAGCTGCTCAGCATTGCTCAAGCACAAGGGTTTAAGACCCTAGAAGAACTTCAAAGCAGTTTGGACGCCAAACAAGCAGGCAGCTATGCCAAGCTGCGTCAAGAAGTCATTGAAGAATCAGCGCTATCTGCCCTAGCACAACATAGCATTTCTAATCGTGTCAAAATCAGCAACCAAGAAATTAATGCGTTTTTGGCATCACCAGAAGCACGCACACTCAACCAAGATGAATATCGCACCATTCATATTCGCGTACCTTATGTAGGCAATACCGCAAACCCCACCAATGCTCAACAGCAAGAAGCACTAGCAGTTGCATTACGCGTCAAAACCGCTTTAGAAAACGGACAAACCTATCAAGAGGCGATGCTGTCAGCTCGTGGCAACTATATTCAAGAATTGCAAGGGGCGGACACAGGCTACAATCAAGCCAAAAATCTACCCAATGAACTCACCAACATCATTACCAATTTAGCAGTTGGGGCGGTAAGCCAACCAATCATCACGCCCACAGGTGTAGATGTGGTCATGCTCACCGATAAGCGTTCTGCCAATCAAATTATGATTCCTGAATGGCACACCAGTCACATTCTAGTACGGGTAGATGCTAGCCAGAACAGCGCCCTTGCCAAACAAAAAATTGACGAGCTCTATGCCAGCCTGCAACAAGGTGCTAACTTTGAATCCTTGGCTGCCACCTATTCAGATGATACCGCCTCTGCCACCCAACGCGGTGTATTGGGTTGGGTGAATGAAGGTCAAATGGTGCCTGAATTTGAAGCGGTCATGAAAAATACTGAACGAGGTGACTTTTCTGCGCCATTCACCACCCAATACGGCTGGCACATCTTGCGCATCAATGATACTCGCCAACGCGATGCCACTGAGCAGTACCGCCGCGCGCGCGCTGAAGAAATCTTATTCAATCGCATGGCACCACAAGCACGCGAAGACTGGCTACAAGAATTACGCTCTTCAGCCTATATTAAGATTATGCAATAACCACAACAAAGCAGACCATCAACGTCTGCTTTTTTATTGAACCAACATAAATGCCATTATTTGTTTTGACATATGACACACCAATCCAATTAATAATAATCAACAAACAGTGTACATAACATCTAAGATAAATCTAGGACAAAGTGGTCATGTATTACATAATGAGCATCTTAATTTTTATAAAACTTTATAAAATGATCCGTGTTTTGATTGATAAATACCCCAAAATACCAATCTTAATCCAGTTAAATAACAAAAAATACGTGCTGTATTTTTTATCAAAAAAGAGCGGTGCTTTTAAAGAATTGTTTTTTTAAAGCGTGTGACATCATGCACACCAACACCTCTATGTACGCCCAGTTTAAAATAAATAGGTTATTATTGAATGGATGATTGAGGTAGGTATTCAGGTTTTAGCACAGTGGTTAATTTTTCATAAGCAATGGCAAGCTCCACAAATCCTTTGTTGCGCTCTGCCAATACCGCAGGTTGATAAACAAATACCATGCCATAGCGATCAAAATAAAAATCCCAAGTCACCTCAAACGCCCAAGCCTCTTGATATTCCGCCAACGTCATGGTGCTATTAGCCAACTGTTTTTTGGCATAAGCCTCATAAGCTTCATACATCAGCGCTTCAATCTCTGCTGTCTTATTGGTCTGCAGCACCCCCTCAAGGGTGAGCGGCTGCTGCGTGCTCATGTCAAACAACAAATACTGTAAGCTGGGCATGGCGTGCGCCCCACCCATATACAATTCTCGATAAATGGAAAATTGCGCCACATTACGATGTGCAGGCAGCATCTCTGGATAGACAGTATATCCATACGCCATACTAGTGGGCAACACCTCCCCTCCCGCCTCTTCTAGCTGTGACTGCGCAAACATATCCAGCTGTTTTTTAAATTCAGCATATTTAGGTGCATTATCTTCGGTAATCGCATGATTGACTGCCTGCTCTACCCAAGCGGGGATAATTTTTGCCAATTTAACGCTGATAACAGGGCAGCCAATGAGCGCTGTCGTGGTAGGTTGTTCGTTAGGCATTTGACACTGTTCGCGCAGTGTCTTTGGCAGTTCATAAGCATAAGGCACTGCATCAAAACGCACATCTTCTACTTTGGTAATTTTTGCGACATTGGCGATTTGTGTGCCGATATCCACAGGCGGCTGAAGCTTGTCAGAAGATGACTCTGTGGGGTGATTGACAGCATCAGGCTGACACCCAAGAGCACTCAATAACAAAGGCATCCATAGTGCCATTTTAATACTTTGCCTCATACACCCCCCCATGCTATTATTTTGTAAAACTGCTTATCGTCATTGTAATTTAGCTTGGCGTATTTTTCAAATACATTTTGTTACATATAGGTGTTTATATCCATTAACTTTTTGCAACCACTTGATTTAATAAACAATATTCAAAAAAAATACCCCAAAGGCTACCTAGCGCTTGGGGTGTGTTGATGGTTTAATTTGAGTGAAAAATTTAGCCAAACGCTCACCTTTTTAGGCGATACAATATCATCCCACTGACAAGGCTAACAACAACAAAAGGCACAAGTTGATGTTTTACCAAAAGCCCGTTTAAAGCCTTAGTATGTAACATTTGCTCTTCAGGCGTGCGGCATATCAACACGCCCTAGCACAAAGAGATTGTCTATCCCAAAAACACCAGTTTGGATAGCAAAATTACCGTCATCACCCAAACAGCCAAACTGATTTCTTTATGGCGACCACTGACAACTTTGGCAATGGTATAAGTAATAAACCCAAGTGCAATGCCGTCCGCAATAGAAAATGTCAAGGGCATCAAAAGCAAAATCACTGCCACAGGGGCGGCTTCGGTTAAATCATCCCAGTCAATTTCACGCAAGGTAATGTAAACCGCGCGTAAATCGTGCATAAAATCATAAAAAATCGTGCATAAATAAAAATGGAAAATATAAAAAATCGTGCATAATATGTACGATTTTTTTATTGCTTATTTATACACCATACTCTTCAAAATTCACCTGAGG
>JBHBMT010000018.1:0-21011 GCA_041773075.1 Moraxella sp. | reverse complement strand
GAATATGGACAAGAATGGCTGATAGATATTATTGGCAATCTTAAAGAAAAATACCCCAATATCCATCTTATCATTTTTGATGATGATAGTGATGAATCAACCGACTTAAGTCCTAGTTTGGCATATGAAGACTTTCGCCAACGTACAGCAACCTTAGGTTTGTCTGAATATATCAGTTATGTTGGCAAACGCCCTCCTGATTTAAAAGAATGGCTGTGTTCTGCGCACTTGGTACTTGCACTTGCCAACCAACCTGAAAGCATTGGCATTAACGTCCTAAAAGCCATTCATCTAGGCACCCCCGTGATTGGCTGGAATAAAGGGGCTTATGGCGATATTTTAAAAGAGCTATATCCGCGCGGACTTATCAAAGATGCTACCGCCAAAGCACTGATTCGCGCTGTATCTTCGCAGCTAGATTCTGGTATCCGCCCCGCCCTAACTCATGCCTATGAGCTTGATGATATGGTTAATGAAACCATTTTGGTTTATGAAAGTTTGGCAAATGACAGCACCACAAAAGATTCACCCCAGAATCCTCTTTAAACCCTAGCTGTATTTGATAAACACACCCAACATTTGTTCTAAAAACCCCTTGACCTTTTGGTAAAAACAAGGCAAACTTAAGGGCTTGCCAAGCGCTTTATGGGGTGCTCACTGGCAAGATTTACTTAACTTTTTATTATCAAGGTCATAAAAAAATGTCAAACTCAACTGTCGTAGGTTTGGTAGGCTGGCGAGGTATGGTCGGCTCGGTATTGATGGCGCGCATGGTAGAAGAAGGCGATTTTAATCACATTACGCCTGTTTATTTTTCTACCAGTAATGCAGGTGGTGCTGCCCCCAATTTTGGAGGCATTGAGGCAGGCACCCTAAAAGATGCTAACGAACTGTCAGAGCTTGCCAAATGCGACATTATCATTACCTGCCAAGGGGGGGATTACACCAAAGCAACACATCCTGCCTTACGTCAATTAGGCTGGTCAGGATACTGGATTGATGCTGCCAGCAGCCTGCGTATGGACGATGATAGCATCATCATTCTTGACCCTGTTAATCGCCATGTTATTGATGATGCTCTAAAAGCAGGTAAAAAAGATTTTATTGGTGGTAACTGTACTGTTAGCTTGATGTTAATGGCAATTGGCGAGCTATTCCGCCGTGATTGGGTAGAATGGGTGTCTGCCATGACCTATCAAGCCGCTTCAGGGGCGGGCGCAAATAATATGCGTGAGCTGATTCATGGCATGGGTTATATTCATGACGGTGTCAAAGATGAGCTTGCCAACCCTGCCAGTGCCATCTTGGAAATTGATCGCAAAGTAGCACAATTGCAACGCGGCGATGACTTTCCTAAGCAATTTTTTGGCGCACCTTTGGCAGGCAGTTTGATTCCTTATATTGATAGCGAATTAGACAATGGTCAATCACGCGAAGAATGGAAAGGACAAGCCGAAACCAACAAAATTCTTGGCAAAAATGCCGATGAGCTGATTAATATTGACGGCTTATGTGTACGCATTGGTGCTATGCGTTGCCATAGTCAAGCACTAACCATCAAACTAAAACAAGACATCGCCCTAGAAGACATTGTTAATGCCTTAAAACAAAGCGATAATCCTTGGTTGGATGTGGTGGACAATCACAAACCCGATACCATGGAGCGACTCACCCCTGTTGCCGTCACGGGCACACCCAAAATTGCCGTTGGACGACTGCGCAAACTCAATATGGGTGGTGAATACCTAAGCGCCTTTACTGTTGGTGACCAGCTACTTTGGGGAGCTGCCGAGCCATTGCGCCGTATGTTAGCCATTATTCAAGGTCGTATCTAACACCCCAAGCCCATCTGCATTACGCATGATGGGCTTATTTTGGCATAATTTTTGCATATATTATCTAAATAACCCAAAAGAGCACTGTTTTATCAGAATATACTGGCTTTTTTGATGGTTTTTTGGTATAAAGAAAGCTAAGATCTGCCTATCTATTTCAAATAAGGCGCTCATTTCTTAGCCAAAATATTTTTTTATGATGTTTATCAAGATGGTTGTTAATAATGCATGGTTTTTCAAGCATCTTGGTTGTACCTATTCATTAAGGGAAGGTTATGTCTAAACCATCTTATCGTTTTACTTTGATTCATCAAGCCATTATTACCAGCACTTTGTTTGGTATGGGCGTTATGTCTGCACAGGCGGTAAGCTTGGGTCAAGCCACAGTGGACTCTGCGCAACATGAGCCACTATTTGCAACCATTCCTGTAGAAAATATTGATGCCAAAAACTTCAATGCTTCTGTTGCTCCTACCACAGTGTATGAGCAAATGGGATTGAATCAAGACACCCCCATCGAAGTTAAGTTTACTGCCACTTCTGAAAAATCAGGCAAACTTACTTTAAGCTCTAGCGCACCCATTTCAAAGCCATTTACTGACGTTGTGCTAAATCTAAACAACAATGGCGAACAGCATCTAGAGCCACAGACACTGCTCATGCCACTTCCAAAACAAGGTAACATTGCGCCTGATTTAAGCAGACCCATCATGGTGGCGGCTGAACAAATGCCCAATTTACCTGTTGTCAGCAATCCTGAACCAGTTGCTAGCAATCCCGAGGTGGCACTTGGCAATCCTTTGCAAGTACAAAACATTGCACCCCCACCCTTATTCCCTGAGGTTAGTGAAGAAATTCCTGAAAACACCCCATTGGTTGCTAGCACACCAACGATAGAACCCACGCCTGCAACCGTTGTTGAAACAAATGGCACACAAAGCACCTCTAATGATGAGCAGGCTGCCATTATTGCTGCTATCACACCTGAAAGCGCCAATCAGCAGTTACAGACATTGACAGAGCAGGTGACGCGACGGTACTTCCCTGCAGGTGCAGCACCCAAAGCCACCCAACCCATTATGGTTGAGGCAGAATCTGTTGATGATGCACCAAAAACAGAAGAGGCATTGGTCGCTAACACGCCCACTTCAGAGGCTAACACGCCCACTAGCACAGAGACAGAGCCTGCTACTCAATCCAGTACAGGTGCGGTATATGTCGTACAAAGCGGTGACAATCTTTGGAGCATTGCCAATGAAATTGCCAAAGCCAATAATATTAACATTACCGATGTGATGAATGAGCTCCATCAGCAAAATCCTGAT
The DNA here is from genome assembly GCA_041773075.1 of Moraxella sp. Taxonomy (GTDB): domain Bacteria; phylum Pseudomonadota; class Gammaproteobacteria; order Pseudomonadales; family Moraxellaceae; genus Moraxella. The sequence goes on along the minus strand of JBHBMT010000018.1, from coordinate 17,851 downwards.
GCCTTTAATAAAGGAAAAATCAATCAACTAAAAGCCAATGCCAATTTAGCCATTCCAAGCTATGATGTAGTGCCATCACAAAAAGCCATCCAAGATGCCATTGCTGCCAAACGTCAGGCAACCAGCGCCAACACCACAGCCAAAGCATCCGCCAAAGGCTCAAATAAAGGCGCCAAAGCAAGCAATACTCAAGCCAAAAAAACCAGTTCTCGCAGCACACAAGCAACCAAAGCGCAATCTCGTCCAAAAACAGCAACCACGCCACTACCTAAAGCGCAAATGACCTTGGTTGCACCTAGCAATGGTGGTCAAGCAACAGGACAGAGCAAAAGCACAACTGCCAAAGGTAGTGGTGTTGGTACTGCCACAAACAACAATCAATTGGTTAGCACTCTCAAAAGCACCCGCTCACAAACAGCTGCCAATGCCACTCGCCTTAATGGGTTAAATCAACAGTTATCATCTGCCACTCATAAGTTACAACTACAAAACCAAAAACTGGCAGAATTAGAAGCGCGCCTAAAGGCACTTAAAGAAAAGTAAGTTTACCCATTATAGGTTTTGATATACAGATTACGCCAGCCTAGTGCTGGCATGGAGTTTTTATGAAGATACTTTTGGCTATTGTGGCGCTACTGCTGATTGCTGCTGTGGCAGTATTACTATTCTTAAAAAAGAAACAAGCAGGCAGCTTGCCCCTACCACAACATCCAAGCACAGCTGAAGAAGTGCCTTTACCAATCCCACAACCAGAAGCAACAACACCTCCTGTACAGCAGGATACATTGGCGGAAGTAAACGCTTTTGTTGAGCAACAACAATATGACAATGCCATTGCCAGTCTCAAAAAAATTCTACTCACCAACCCTAATCACGAAGAAGCTGTACTAAAACTACTGCAAGTTTATGGCATTACCAACAATACCGCTGCTTTTGAAAAACTACATCAAAAAATACATGAAGTGGGTAGTGCCGAAGCCATTGCTCAAGCAGACTATTACGCCTCTTTAATTGCTGAAGAGCCATCCGTCAGTCCTGCTAGCACCGCTCCCACCCTAGAGGTATTAGATTTTGAAACAGGTGAGAGTAGCACCATCACCCCCACCTTAACAACGCCACCATCAGCTACTGATGCCGAAGAGGCGCTACTGTTTGAAGATTTTGGTATGGAAGATTTGGTTGTTGAACAAACAACACCAGCCGCCCAAGTAGCCACCCCCACCTATGGGGATACGCTTACTAGCTTTGACTTTAATTTTGATACACCCAATCAACCCACCCAAAACAATTCCACCACTCCTTCTGAATCATTCTTGGTGGAATCACCAACAGAAGCGCCTGATGACTCCACCCTAGAGTTTGTTTTTGATGATGTAAGCGCACAAACTCACAACACCCTAAGTGATAACACACCATCTCTTGAAAGTAATGATGCCTTATTACTTGAAAGTGAAGATGCCTTGTTGTTTGAAACCAGCATTGATAACCATGAGTCTGCCAACCTGTCTAGCAGTGTTGCTCGTGCTGATAGCACAGCAAATGAGGATGCCTTTGACTTTAGCTTTGACGACCTATTAAACACCTCAACTCATTATACAAGTGAGGCACCAAGCCCATCCACACCATCTGACATCTCGCCACTCTTCGATGAAACTACTCAATTTGATGAATTAAACATTGAAGCGGTGGATATTGCAGATAATGAATTTGACACACCCAAGCCTGATGTCAGCACCGACAATCTTGAGCTTAGCATTAATGCTCAAGATGATGGCGTGCTAGATGCCGACTTTGGACTAGCAGATTTTGATTTCAATGACACATCAGTACAGACCGTATCAGATGGTGACAATTTAGCACTTGATATAGAGTCTGGTACTTTATCTAATAGCTCAGTAGCTTTGGTATCAGATGGTGATAATTTATCACTTGATATAGAGACAGACGATCAGTTTTCTGCTGCAACAGAATCATTTGAATTTGACACTCAAATTGATAACACACAGTCACTAGATGTCAATTTCTTTGATTCTTCCAAAGCATCTATAGATGCGTTGTCACTCACTGAAGACTTTGAATTTAGTGACAACTTAAGCGCTCAAAGCTCCCTAGATGACCTTGCCTTAAATGATGACATTTCTTCAGAAGTACCATCTATAGAGGCAGCGCCCACAGAAACGACATCCATAGATGTGGCGGATGCCTTAGAAGTGGATACTGTAGCCTTTGATACAACTGCCAATTTTGACATCGCCATTGATGATACATCCTTGGATGACAATCATGCTGATAGCACCACTGACGACATCTCTCTTGTCATTGATCAAGTGGCAAGCCCCACACCTGCTACAACTTCAGATGACACTCTGATAGATGATGATTTTACATGGCAGGATGATAAAGTTACTACAGACATTCTCGTAGAAGACAGTGTTATTGAGCACGATGCCATTATTGATACCCCAGCTGTAGCATCCGCCACCCCTCCCACTAATATCATCCAACCTGCTGTACAGTTTGATGATACAGCTCAAATTACCCTTGATCTAGCCAAACAATATCTTGATCTAGGAGAGCATGATAGCGCCAAACGCCTATTGGCAGAGGTGGTTTATACAGGTACTCAAGAACAGCAACACTTTGCTCAATCCCTACTTGAGCGATTAGGCTAAAGACACAAAAAAGCACAGTTCTTTCTTCTGTGCTTTTTTATCTGTGTATGGCAAGCAGTACTCAACTTTTTGCGCCAATATTAGCTTTTTCCTATTTTAACATTTAGCAAAAATTAATAAAATCTTAATCCCTAAGCTCACTGATGAGTGCTTTATTATCAAATGAGTGATGGACTTTATAAGTATAGTTAATAACCATTATGCACACCCCCTCTATCCATCTTATTTATGCAGGTGGCACATTTGGCTCTTATGGCACACCTTTATCACCCTTATCTAGCGAGCTATTATTACCCAAACTTTTGCAAGAAGTTGCCCACCACGGTTTTGATGTCACCCTTTTGGACAATCCTGTCGTCAAAGACAGCAGCACTTTGACACCTGCTGATTTTGTCCATTTTTATCAACTGATTTGTCAGGCTTATACCAAAGGCGTGCGCCAGTTTGTCTTGATTACAGGCACAGATACGCTTAGTTTTTTAGCAGCGTTTTTAAGCACTGCTTTTGCCAATACTAATGTGAGCATTGTTGTCACAGGCAGTATGCTGCCCTTATTTAATCCTACCATTAGCCCTTATACCATTGATGATACTAGCGATGCTTGGGATAATCTACAAGGCGCTCTACGATTTGTTCGCCAGCACATATCAGGAGTTTACGTTAGTTTTTATCAACAAATTTTTTATGGCAATAGTGTCCAAAAAATTCACAGTAGCGACAAAAATGCCTTTTCTGGCAAAGTCTTTGACCACGCCAATCACAAACCCCACCCACATCATCCCCCAACAAATATCACCTTTTGCGATGTCCACTGTCCCATTTATACATTATACTGTGTACCTAATGGTGCAGATGACTTGGCAGAAACGCTCCTACAATTAAACCACAAACAACCTAGCGCTGTCATTATTTTAGGATTTGGGGCGGGTAATCTACCTTGTTCAGATATTCTAAAAGAAGCTTTACGCACACTGGTTGATAAGCACTTTTTGGTTATTATGGCAAGCTCTTGTCTGTTTGGGGCGCGCAGTGATACCTACGCAGCTGGTGCGTGGCAATACGACCTTGGTGTCCTACCTAGCAAAGACATGAGTCTACCGCACATTTACGCTCAAGCACTTTGGCTTTGTTTAACCCTACCTGCTCATCAACGCCAACAAACATGGCATCACTTTATTCACAGTTTCAACTCATGACAACCCCTTCTTTTACCTATGCTATTGGCATTGAATTTATTGGCACACGTTATCGTGGTTGGCAACGCCAACAAGAAGTGATGAGCATTCAAGAAAAACTTGAAAGCGCTTTTAGTAAAATTGCCAATGAACCCATTGAATTGGTTGCTGCAGGACGTACTGATGCAGGTGTGCACGCAGGCAATATGATTGCCCACTTTACCACCCATGCTTATCGCGATGATTACAATTGGTTGCGAGGGGTTAATACGTTATTGCCCAATGACATTGCGGTACGCTGGCTTGTCCCTATGCCAGACAGCTTTCATGCCCGCTTTAAGGCAATGACACGCCGTTATCGTTACATCACCCTAAACCAGACACAGCGCCCTGCCATCTTATATCGCCAAGTCACCCACCACTATGCGCCTTTGGACATTTCTGCGATGATACATGCCAGCCATAGTATTGTTGGCGTGCATGATTTTAGCAGTTTTCGCGCCGCCTCATGCCAGTCACGTCAGCCTGTGCGCACCGTGCATCATGCCAATTTGTTTACTCATGGGGCGTTTTTGGTATTGGATATTGAGGCTGATGGCTTTTTGCATCATATGGTGCGCAATCTTATGGGGGCGCTTTTTGCCATTGGTGAGGGTAAACTGCCTGTTAATGCCATTGACCATTTATTAGCACAAAAAAACCGAAGCCTAGCCCCTCCTACCGCTTCAGCAGATGGTTTGTATTTTATCAATGCCACCTATCCTGATGAATATCAACACCTTTTGCCTAAGCTGCCTTTGACACCCACATGGCTAAACTTGCCAAACTAACAAAAAACTGATACAATACTGTGTTTTTTACTATTTTTAATTTGAAGACATTATGGCAAAAAAAGACGATATTCTTGAATTTGAAGGTGAAGTCATTGACACACTGCCCAATACTTTGTTTAAAGTGCGCCTTGATAACGGACATGAAATCATTGCCCATATTTCAGGAAAAATGCGCAAACATTATATTCGCATTTTAACAGGTGACAGAGTCAAAGTTGAGATGACTCCTTATGATGTAAGTAAAGGTCGCATTACCTATCGTGGCAAATAACCCCGCTGCTTAACTATCACACAGTCACTTTCATTAAGGTTATTTTGTCAAACAAAGTAACCTTTTTATATCGGTGCAGATATTCTTTTTGGTAAGATATTATGACTAGCGCACACGCTGATGACTTGGTTATTGTGTTGCATGGGTTGCATCACTCACCTATTTTTGTCCAACCCTTAGTCAAACTACTAAAACAGCATCATTATCGCACCTATGCACATCGGTATTACAGCCTAAAAGATGACATCACAACGCATAGCGCAAGCTTACACCAACATCTCTTAGCCACCTGCCATACCAACACTCGCTTACATATTGTCGCGCATAGCTTGGGCGGCTTGGTTGCGCGTCACTTTGCTGCCACCTATCCACAATGGCATATTGACAAAATAGTGACACTAGGCACACCTCATGCAGGTAGTGTTTGTGCCAACTATGCCAAGCGCTATACTGCGCCACTCATTGGCAATGCTTATTTTGGAGCCCTAGATGGCACCTGCCCACCCTTACCTGATGGCATCAAACTTGGGGTGATTGCTGGCAACAAACCTTTGGGCATTGGACGGCTTTTTTTGGCTCATTATAGCCATAGCCAACACTTAGTAGGTGACAACAAAGCCAATGATGGCACAGTCTATGTGCACGAAACCTATCTGCCCAATGCATGTGACCATTTGGTCATTGAAAGTACGCACACAGGGCTGATTTATCACCCACGCGCGCACCAACAGCTATTATATTTTTTGCAACATGGGCAGTTTTTACGCTAGGGTATCTTGACATTTCGTATTTGCCATTAAGTCTAAGAAAAATCGCAAAAGTTTTTAGTAAAAATTGCGCGGTTGATATTGAAATATCAACAAGCAATTTGATGATAAAAACGAAGAATTGACCAGTTTTAATAGAGCCGCTGCGAAATAACAATTTTACAGCATTTTTAATTTTAAAATCTTGGAAAATATCAGGGTTTGCAAGTACAAATATTCTATTTTGCAGTATATCTAATGCAAAAAGCTAGGTTCTTTCTAAATGACTGCTAGATAGTAATGAGTATTATGAAGCGTCAGGATGCCCTAATAGCCGCCTTCTTCGCCTACGGTAATCCATGCCTTATGCTCTTGTAGCAAAGGAATAATCACCTCTAGCACCCAAGCTTGACGATAGCCATTCAGCCCCTCTATCAATGGTGGCGCAATCACTTCTTTGGTCATTACCAGTGTTGCCAGCTCTTTTAGATAGCGATTTTTTAATAGCAAAATACTAGGCACGTTGGTTTGTTCACTAAAGTGATGTATTTCTTTTTTAATTTTATCTTTTAATTTTTTATTTTTTACTTCATATGTTGGACTTGGCATGGGTGGCTTGTCATTGTCAGGCAGTTGCTTAGCCTCTTTGATTAAGCGAATAATCTCATTGCCATACAGACGCAAGCTACTACGGTTGATGGTGGTCTTTGCCAAAGCTTTGATGGTGGTGGGCATAGCAAAGACAATTTCGCGCATTGCCTGCCGATTGATAATAAACGCGCGCGGCTGATTGGTTGAGCGTGCCAAACGCTCGCGCCACATGGTCAGCGCCTGTAAGACAGCCACTTGCTCATGAGTATAAATAGGTGTCAAAAACTCTTTATACAGCTGGTCATCAGGTAGATGTTGCGCATCGTATAGTTCTTTGGCGTACAATACCATATCTTCTTTGGCAAACGCTGCAATCTGCTTTTGTGTCAATGCCAAGTGCACCGCATCATGCAACGCCAATAAATACCGCACATCATCTGCTGCGTATTTTTCTTGATTCTCGCTCAAAGGGCGCATCAGCCAATCAGACTGGCTTTCACTTTTATCTAGCTCCAAACCAAATGTCATGTTAAGTGCGCGCCCATAGCCCATCTGCAAATCGCCTGTTAAATACGCCATACCAATTTGCACATCAATCACATTGGTCAAAGGTGGGCACTCTGACAATAAATAAAAAATACCCAAATCTTCGCCACACGCATACCAAATCATTTCAGGAATTTCTGATAGCGCTTGCCAAAACTCTTTTAAATCAAGTCGTGGGGCATCTATCAGATAAATCGCCTGACCTGTATTCACCTGTACCAAAGCAAGTATAGGAAAATAGGTGGTGCGCTTAATAAATTCAGTATCCAACGCCACTCGCTCAATACCATCAATGTCATCAATCAAACGATATAATTCACTTTTGGTTCTAACCCAGTGTACAGGCAGATTATCCAATGTTTCACGGTGAGCATCAAAATTGGTTTTGGCAAAAGGCGTGTTTACTGTGGTCATCGTTTTGTGTCGGTTAATCAATGGGCAGATTAAAATACACTAAAACACAACTTAAAGCAAGCAATAAAAAAACTGATGTCTTATCAGTCTTTTTATTAAAACATTAAAACTGTATGCGATTTTGTAAAGCTTGATTGACTGTTAATCCATCTAATTGCTCAAGCTCACCCCCGATAGGAATGCCCTGTGCAAGACGTGTAATTTTTGGCACAAGTGTCAAAGCCACTTCATGTATAAAATAAGCTGTGGTCTGTCCCTCTACGGTTGCTCCTGTTGCCAAAATCAACTCATCGACAGGGTCAGTCTTTAGACGCAATATCAGTTCATCAATATGCAAATCACTGGCATTAATCCCATCCAAAGGCGATAAATACCCACCAAGCACAAAATAGCGTCCACGATAGCTACCGCCCTGCTCGATTGCCATCACATCGCTTGCTTGCTCCACCACACACAGCTGTCGGTCATGACGGCGCTCATCTGCACAGATTGGACAAATGTCCTCATCACTAAAGGAATGGCAACGCCGACACTCCACAATCTCTGTCATGGCAGTTTCTAACGCCTGCGCCAATGCCATTCCTTGCGTGCGTTTTTTGCTAAGCAAATGCAATGCCATACGCTGTGCTGATTTAGGTCCAACACTGGGCAAAATTTGCAACTGTTTGACAAGTGCATCAAATTTGGGTGTAAGCATGATGATGGCTTAACCAAACAATCCCTGCATACCAGGTGGCAAACCCATACCTGTGGTAGCACCTGCCATCGCCTCTTCGTATAACACGTCTGCTTGACGCACCGCATCATTGACTGCTGCCGCCACCAAGTCTTCAATCATATCAGGGTCATCGCCCATCAAGCTTGGGTCAATCGTTAAGCGCTTGACCACATGACGACCTGTCATCACAACCTTAACCAAGCCATTGCCTGCTACGCCAACCACTTCTTTTTCCGTTAAGCCTTTTTTGGCTTTTTCAACATTTGCCTCTACCTGCTTTTGCATGGCTTGCGCTTGTTGCATAAGTGCATGAATGTTCATAATTTATCCTTACTAGGGCGTGTTAACGTTTCAATTTGAGCAAAAAAGTAAGCTAAGTTGTTAGTCTTTTTGGATGATAACCTTGAGGCAATATCGTCTTATTAACAAGGATATCAACAACAAAAAGCGCAAGTTTATTTTTCACCAAAAGTACGTCTAAAGCCCTGCATTTAACATTTTTCTTAAGGCGCGTGACATATCAACACACCCTAAGTGGGGCTCAAATTATACCAAAAAGCCCACTGCCTTGCAAAACACCTAATCTTCTAACGCAATCAAAGGTTTGACATGACTAAGCGCCAAAAATGTATCAGGCACACTTAAATATCCTTGCGCTGCCAACATAGACATCACAGGGCTTGTTGCTAGGTTTTTTTGACCCTGCAACAATACCATTTGGCGACGCTTCTGATGGCGAGCATTGGGCGTATCTACCCAATCCCACTCTGACTGCATTTGCAAGTCCAATTGCGTCCCCAAATTTTTTTGAATTTTTTGCGCTAAATTTTTAAAGCTGATTCCTGTTTGATAATTAATATGTTGCACCCAAAGTATCGCCTCACCCAATACCTCACCTGTTATCAAAGCATGAGCTGCCAAAGCAAATTCATCAGCGCTCAATATCCCCTCTTGATAGGCAGTATGAGCCCAACAGTCCCATTTTTCTGCCGTCCATTGCCCTTCTAGTGGCACCTGCATCGGCTCCAATGCCTGTTTTAGCTTGGCGCTAGGGATAAACTGTGACATTTCAGAGGTGCTATGAACAGTGCTTTGAAAAACACCCTCACCCATCAAACCATCTTGTGTGCTACCAGAGTGATCATTGGTATAGGGCGCATCACCACTGATACCCTCTAGCATCGCTTTGTCATCATCTAGTGCGCTAGCATGAGGTGCGTCATTACCACCCTGATTGCTAGGATGATGATTATCATAGATATCATACTGCTCGGTAATCAAGGATTCTTGTGCAAGCTGATACGCATCCTCCTGCACATCCTCAACAAAGGACGCAGTATCTGCCTGATAAGCAGCAGCAACATCTTCTGCCTGTTCTTTTGTTGTCTCAATGACAACCTCCGGTATGTCATCAAGTACATCCGCCTGATAAGCAGCAGTCTCATCATCTGTCATTGTATCATCTACGCGATGTTCATAAGACAGCAATGATTTGGATTGCACTTGTGTTACGTTATAAGCAGAAGGGTGATGTTTTGTATCTGTATCATACTCATCAGTACTTAACTTATCAATATCACTAGCATCAGGTGTGTCATAAGTCTTACTGTTTTTGCCAATCTCTGCACTGTGATTATCCATCATCAACGATGTGCTTGTCTGCGCTTGCTGTACACTTTGCCCAACAGACAAAGGGCGAAATGCCAACAAACGCAAAATCCCCATCTCCAGTGCTTGCATGGGCGTGCTTGCTAGGCGCACCATATCTCGGCTTTTGATGGTAATGTCATAATATAATTGCACCACCTCTTTGGGGATTAAGGCAGACAACTGTAGTAGCTGCTGTTTTTGCTCCTCGCTGACATCTATAAATACATCATCTAATATCTGTATCATCGCCATTTGGTGCAAAGCATCTGCCATCGCATCAAAAATAGACAATGCATCCACCATTTTTGCGCGCATCTCTTCAATATGCTTTGCCACCAAAGAGCGGTTATCTTGATAAATGTCCAACAGCAGCCCCAACACATTGGTACTGTTCACAAGTCCCAACATGTCATTGACTGTCTCATCATGAATCTGCCCCCCACCAAAGGCAATGGCTTGGTCAGTCAAAGACAGTGCATCGCGTACAGACCCTTTGGCAGCACTGGCTAATTGCCACAAGGCAGTTTGTGTATGGCTAATATGCTCACACTCTAGTACATGGTGTAAATGAGCGCTAAGCAAACTTTGAGGCAAAGGACGCAGTACAAACTGCAAACAACGAGAAATGATGGTAATGGGCAACTTTTGAGGGTCGGTGGTTGCAAACAAAAATTTGACGTGTTCAGGTGGCTCTTCTAGTGTTTTTAAGAGCGCATTAAAACTGTGTGTGGACAGCATATGCACTTCGTCTATTAAATACACCTTGTAGCGACCTTGGACAGGAGCATAGGGAACATTTTCCAAAAGCTCTCTGGTATCCTCTACCTTGGTGCGACTGGCGGCATCAATTTCAATCAAATCCAAAAACCGCCCCTCATCCACCGCCGTACACGCTTCACACACCCCACAAGGGCGGCTAGTCACGCCTGTTTCACAATTGAGACATTTGGCAAGAATGCGCGCAATGGTGGTTTTGCCCACACCGCGCGTCCCTGTAAACAAATACGCATGATGTAGCCGCCCTGTATCAATGGCATTGGTAAGCGCTGTTGATACGTGCGCTTGCCCTAAAAGTTCATCAAACGTTTTTGGGCGATATTTACGCGCCAACACTTGATATTGCTGCATGTTTTGCCCCTTTTTGTGATTTACCAGAGTCCTGCCTTATCAAAAACGGTCAGGGTCATGGGCAAGCTCTTGGGTTTTATCTTCCATATACGGATTGTACAAATGAATGCTTTGGTTGCCTGCTTCATCTTCTTCTAAGATGTATTTTTTGCCAGAACGATTCATTTTATTCATCAGCCGCTGATACCACCCTGCAAACCCTGTCGTGGCAGCATTGTCATTATGATAAAATGCATTAAGCACCGCAGGCAGCCCCAAACCACACACCACGCCTGACAATAGCACAACAATAAAGGTATAACCAATCAAAATGTTATTATAAGGGTGTAACTGTGGTACGTTTGCCACCGCCAAAATCAGTGCCAACGAAATACCGCCACGCACCCCACCCCATGACAAAATCTCAAGACTGCCATTGTAAGCATTTTTGCGTACCGATGGAAAAAAAGCAAATGACACAAAATTGGCAATAAAACGCGCCAAATGCAACAAAATAAATGCCACCACACCACCAATCACCACGCTGGCATTTAAGTCCAAAATAAACAACTCCAAGCCAATCAGCGTAAACAAAAAGGCATTCACAATTCCTTCAATGGTGTGCCAAAAATGATTAATTTCTTCAATTTCCTCTTCTGATAGAATCTTTTGCCAGCGATTACCCACAATCAATCCTGCTATTACACACGCAATCGGTGCAGACGCATGAGCATATAGCGCCACCAAATAAGACCCCACCGCTAGCAAGGCGGTAATCAAAATCAAAGACTCTGGCTCGTTTTTGCCTTTTAATAAATAAAGTGCGCTACGCCCAAACATAATGCCAATAATAACAGCCACCGCCACTTCATACGCCAAATGCTCAATGGTGGTTAATAAATGAAATTCATTACCTTGAATCACTTTTAAAATGGTCATAAAAATGGCAATACACATGGCGTCATTAAATAACGATTCACCCTCTAATTTTACCATCAGATGACGCGGTGCTTTAATAGAGCTTAAAACACCTTTGATACCAATAGGGTCGGTTGCTCCTAGTGCCGAACCCAATAGCAGCAACACAATCAGTGGTACAGCATGACCTGTGATGGTTTGATACCCAAATAGCATTGCCCCAAACACCAACGCACATAATAACAGTGCCAAGCTTGCCAAAATGCCAATAGGCTTCCAATAGTTTCTTAAATCAGAAATTTGAAATTTTAAGGCTGAAGATGTCAAAATAAAACAAATCACCCCATTAATCAAAAAATCATAAAAATTAATATTGCGTACCGCCTCTTCAATGGCTTCAATATTAATATTAATAAATTGATTGCCATTTAATAATGTGGCTAGCCATTGCAAAATAAAAACAAGCAATGCCGATACAATAGGCACGCCAATGGCTTGAGGCAATCCCAAAATGCGTTTATTAAATAAGGTGGTTGCAATAGACACCAAACACACAATTGCAAATATTTCCAAAAAAATAAAACTGCCCATACACCACCTTAATTAAAGCTTCATAAAATACATACTTAAGAATTAGCAATCAAATAGATTGCCAATACGACCAACATCACAAGAATCAAAATACATAATTTGGTATATTTATACCAAATTTTATCCCATTTTAAATATAACCAAATATCAACCCAGCAATAAACAATAAAACGCAAAATAGCAAATAAGCCTTTTAAAAACTCATCCATTTTAATTTACTTTTACCACGCATAATAAATAGAAAAAATAATGATGGCAAATACAACAACCAAAATAGCAATACAAGTTTTTGGATATTTTTTATAACATTTTTCAATCAAATAGTCAGACACCCCTTGAAAGAAAGCCTCAAAAATCACTCTAAAAATAACTTTAAATACTTTTAGAATTGATTTAATAATAAATTCAAAAATATCTTCCATAGCATTATTCAATAACCCTATCTTTGGATAAAAATAGGGTTATTTTTCATCAATCAGTTATGCTTTTTGGCGCATATGTGGGAACAAAATCACATCACGAATACTTGGCGCATCCGCAAACAGCATGACCAGACGGTCAACCCCAATGCCCGTTCCTGCCGTTGGTGGCAAGCCATATTCCAATGCTTCCACATAATCGCCATCATAATGCATAGCTTCGTCATCACCCGCATCTTTTTCGGCAACCTGCTGACGGAAGCGCTCTGCTTGGTCAATAGGGTCATTAAGCTCACTAAAGCCATTGGCAATTTCACGCCCTCCAATAAACAGCTCAAAGCGATCAGTAACATCAGGATTGTTGTCATTGCGGCGAGCCAGTGGTGATGTTTCTGCTGGATACTCGGTAATAAAGGTGGGCTGGCGCAGCTTGTGTTCGGCGGTTTCTTCAAAGATGATGGTCTGAAGCTTACCAATGCCAAAATTATCCTTAACCTCTTGTTTTAGCACTGTTTTGACATAGGTTGCCAAGTAATCACGGTCAGCAATCTTGCTCATCTCAAAATCCGTGGCGTAGCGCTCGATCGCTTTTGTCATCGGCAAACGCTCAAAAGGAGCTTCAAAGCTAAGCTCCTCACCTTGATAGGTGAGCTTAGTAGTACCCAAAATATCCACCGCCAATTGACTTAGCAATCGCTCGGTCAACGCCATTGCATCTTGATAATCTGCATAAGCAAAATAAAACTCAATCATGGTAAATTCAGGGTTGTGGCGCGCTGACACCCCTTCATTACGAAAATTTCGGTTAATTTCAAACACACGCTCAAAACCACCCACCACCAAACGTTTTAAATACAACTCGGGTGCAATACGCAAAAACAAAGGCATATCCAATGCATTATGATGCGTTACAAACGGACGCGCGACAGCACCCCCTGGAATGACGTGCATCATCGGCGTTTCCACCTCCATAAAACGCTCACCAAGCATAAAGCTACGAATCCCTGCAATCACCTGACTGCGAATCACAAAGGTGCGGCGACTGTCATCATTGGTCATCAAATCTAGATGACGCTGACGATAGCGTACCTCAGTGTCTGTCAAGCCGTGATATTTGTCAGGCAAAGGACGCAAAGATTTGGTCAAAAGCTCAAACTCTTCCAAATGCACATACAAATCTCCCTTGCCAGAGCGCCCAATATAGCCGCCAGCCCCCACAATATCACCCAAATCAAGCGATTTAATCAACTCCAATGTGTCAGCAGACAAGCCTTTTCTATCCACATATAGCTGAATGCGCCCTGTAACATCACTGATGACAATAAATGAGCCGCGATTGAGCATCACACGCCCTGCCACTTTTACAAATACCTTGTCGCTCGCCTCAATACTTGCTTTGTCTACACCCTCAAATCGTACCTGCAAATCACCACAATACTCAGTGCGTCTAAACGTATTAGGATAGGCAGTTTTGCCTTGTGCCTGGGCTTTTTCTTCTAGCTGTTTTAATTTGGCATGACGCTGGGCGATAAGCTCATTTTCAGATATGGTATGTTCGGTAGTTGTTTGATGGTGTTGCGTCATGATGACCCCTTTGGTAACAAATAAAACACATTATTATAGCAGATTATCCCTTAGCCAACAGCAAAAAATACAGCAAAAATTGACACAAAACACCCTACCCAATCTCAACAAAACCTGTTATGATACTAAAAATCCACACCACAAAAGGAGCTTTGTGATGAGCATCAAAACTTTTTCTGTACCCTATCGTATCTTGCGCGATGACACCCAAGCTTTGATGATTGATGTGCAAGAAAAGCTCACACCCCACATCTTTGAGCATGATGCCATTACTGATAAAATGGCAATCCTAATCCAAGGCTTACAAGCACTTGGTGTGCCTATCATGCTAAACGAACAATACAAAAAAGGCTTGGGCAATACCATTGCCAAGCTGTATGACTTACTTGGTGAAAAAAATCGCCAAAGCTTTGAAAAAACAAGCTTTAGCGCGTGTGACAACCCTCCTTCATGGGCACACATCACTCGCCAAAATCGCCAAATTGCCTTGATTTTTGGGATTGAAACACATGTGTGTGTATTACAAACCGCCCTTGATTTATTGGACAATGGTATGCAGCCTGTCATTATTGCTGATGCAGTAGGCTCAAGAAATCCCTATGATAAAAAATTGGCGCTACGCCGTATGCGCCGAGCAGGTGCGGTGATTACCACCACCGAAGCTATTTTATTTGAATTATGCCGAGATGCCAAAGACCCTGCCTTTAAAACCATTTCAGGATTGGTAAAATAATCCCTAGAAAAATAGCCATAAAGTTTTAAATGCTTTATGGCTATTTTTAGGACATCCTGACACTTCATAACACTAATTGCTATCTAGCAATAATTTAGAAAAAAATATAACATTTTTGCATTATCTGTTTGTTAAAAAGCGGGACTAACTCTTCGTTTTCATTGTCAAATTGCTTGTTGATATTTCAATATCAATGGTGCAATTTTTACTGAAACTCTTGAAATTTTTCTTGAGTTTAATGGTAAATATGGAATGTCAGGATGTCCTAATCTTAAATCAAATAAATTGTTACAACTCACCACCCACACTCGCCATCAAATCTGCCTGATGCTCACGCAATAAACTGTCCAATAATTCGCTCAAATCCCCCTCCATGATGGCATCTAATTTATACAATGTCAGGTTGATGCGATGATCAGTCATGCGTCCTTGTGGATAATTATAGGTGCGAATCCGCTCGCTGCGGTCACCGCTACCCACCAAATTGCGGCGCATATCACTGGTGGCATCTAGCTGTGCTTGTACTTTGGCTTGCTGAATTTTAGCAACCAGCATTTTCATCGCTTTATCTTTGTTGGCATGTTGGCTGCGCTCCTGCTGACATTCTGCTACCACCCCTGTAGGAATATGGGTAATACGCACTGCCGAATCTGTAGTATTGACGTGCTGCCCGCCTGCGCCACTCGAACGATAGGTGTCAATACGCAAATCAGCAGGATTGATTTCTACCGTATCGTCCACCTCCACTTCAGGCATAATCGCAACCGTACATGCCGATGTATGCACTCGTCCTTGCGACTCTGTTGCAGGCACGCGCTGCACACGATGAGCACCGCTTTCAAACTTTAAGCGCCCATAAACACCCGCCCCTGATACGCGACTAATAATCTCTTTGTAGCCACCATGCTCACCTTCATTGGCAGAGAGCACTTCTACTTGCCAACCTTGAGATTGGGCGTATTTTTGATACATACGGAACAAATCACCACTAAAAATCGCCGCCTCATCGCCACCCGTCCCAGCGCGAATCTCCAAAAAGGCAGAGACCTTGTCATTGGGATCTTTGGGCAACATCATGACATTTAGCACGCTCTCAAGCTCATCAATAATCGCTTGGGCGCTATCCATCTCTTCTGCTGCCATGTCTTTCATATCAGGATCAGATAGCAACTCTTGTGCTGTTGCCAAGTCTTCTTCGGCTTGCGTATATCGCTTCCAAACAGCCGTGATTTCAGATAGATCGCTATGCTCAACTGATAACTCACGGAATTTTTTGTTATTACTAATAGTATCAGGATCGCTTAATAACGCCGTGACCTCTTCAAAGCGATCCACCATTTGATCAAGACGAAAACGTAAAGATTCTTTCATGCTCTATCTTATTTAATTAAAAAAAAAGGGTATTTTGCCATAGTTTGCTAGATTTTGCATACATTTTTCACACCCAACAAAAATCGCTTCAAGCAGTGATGCTGAAGCGATTTTGATAAACCATGCAAGCTCATTGCGCTCTATTGCCATAGAGGTTAATTTAAGCGGTGCTTGATAAACCCAAAGCCCTCTTTACCTGCTTCCACTTGAATGATATCTCCTGCCACAAATTCCCCTGCCAACAGCTTTTGTGCCAATGGGTTTTCAATTTGGGCTTGAATCGCACGTTTTAATGGACGAGCACCATAAACAGGGTCGTAACCAACTTCAATTAATTGGTCAAGTGCCTCATCACTCACCTCCAAACCGATTTCACGTTCACCCAAACGACTGCGTAAACGAGCCAATTGAATATCTGCAATACCACGCATTTGAGCTTTTTGTAAGCTATGGAAGGTAACGACTTCATCAATACGGTTGATAAATTCTGGGCGGAAATGTTGTCCAACCGCATTCATCACCACCGCTTTGACTTGTTCAGGAGTCGCATCTTCGCCTAATTCTCGAACATCTGCAGAGCCTAAGTTTGATGTCATCACAATCACTGTATTTTTAAAATCTACAACACGACCATGAGAATCGGTTAAACGCCCATCATCAAGGACTTGTAGTAAGATGTTAAATACATCTGGATGTGCTTTTTCCACTTCATCAAACAAGACCACACTATAAGGTTTACGACGTACCGCTTCGGTTAATACTCCACCCTCTTCATAACCCACATACCCTGGAGGAGCTCCAACTAAACGACTAACACTATGTTTTTCCATAAATTCTGACATATCGATACGCACCATCGCATCATCACTGTCAAATAGGAAATTCGCTAAGGCTTTGGTTAATTCTGTTTTGCCCACACCTGTTGGTCCTAAGAATAAGAATGAACCACTTGGACGATTTGGGTCTGATAACCCAGCTCGGCTTCGGCGAACAGCATTGGCAACCGCAACCACGGCTTCATCTTGTCCAACGACTCGGGCGTGTAAAAACTCTTCCATTTGCAATAATTTTTCACGTTCACCTTGCAACATTTTTGCTACTGGAATACCCGTTGCAGATGAAACGACTTCTGCAATTTCATTATCAGTCACTTTATCACGCAATAATTTTGGTGCTTCGTTATCTTCGGCTTGTTCATCGTGTTCCAGTTGTTTCATTAATTCTGGAATCACACCATATTGCAAACGTCCAGCTTCGGTATAATCGCCATCTCGTTGGGCTTTTTCTAAGGCAATGCGGGCTTGGTCAAGTTTGACTTGTGCCTGTTTTGTACCTTCAACTAATGCCTTTTCAGCTTTCCAAATTTCTTCCAAATCATTATATTCTTTGGATAATTCATCAATTTGGCTTTCAAGATGTTTCACTTCAGCAAGACTGCCCACATCATCATCTTTTTTCACCGTTTCTAATTGCATTTTGAGCTGAATGATACGGCGGTCAAGTTTATCCATT
>JBHBMT010000017.1:0-36819 GCA_041773075.1 Moraxella sp. | reverse complement strand
ATGTAAACCGCGCGTAAATCGTGCATAAAATCATAAAAAATCGTGCATAAATAAAAATGGAAAATATAAAAAATCGTGCATAATATGTACGATTTTTTTATTGCTTATTTATACACCATACTCTTCAAAATTCACCTGAGGGGCGATACCTAAAATAGTGCCAGTGATTTTATCGTAATAGATTTTATCACCCACCTTAATATCTACACTCCCTACCTTAAGAAGGATGATGGCTTCATCTAGTGTTTTACCTACCCAAACGCCATCACGCTCACCCACAATTGTAGCAATGTATTTGCTCTGTGGGGTCAGGTAGTGTGTTAGCTGCTCTAGTAAATTCATCACACATCCTCATATCTATCTAAGCCTACTGTTTGAGTCACAGTAGGTACACCATCTGATACTTTAACATCAATAGAAACGTTTTGAACAATCCCCATCCACGCAACATTCTGTCCTGCCACTACGTCATTCACCTGCCATATATCACCAAGCACAGCCAAAGCATGAGCCCCAAAAAACGGCATTTCAAGACTAATCTGCGAATGCGTGCCACTGTCTGAGAGCGCAGCAATGCCCGCTTGCATAATACATGTCTTATCATAAATAAGCGCATTATCCACGATGGGCGCATCTTGGTCTCTTGCTTCGCGCTCACGATAAACAATACCACCTTGAGCTGCGCCCACTAATGTGACCGTATTATAACGCGGATTCACCCTTTTTGTATCGGTCATCGTTAAAACAGAATCAATAGAAATTACCTTGTCAGGCTTGGATGTTGCAAGCGCCCAAGCTGCCACTTTATAACGCGGCAACAATGAAATTCTTGGCTCACTTGGATGGCTATAAATAAACCCGCCACAGGCTTGAGCGATATCATTAATGATTGCAATGGGTGCCTTATCATTGCCTGTGTAGATGTCTTGTGCGATAAGCCAATCTGCAACCGCCCAAGTATCTACGGTAATTGGCAAGTTTGTTAATTGTGCGCGCACCAGCTGACTTGCGTATAAGTCAGTATTTTGCATTGCTTGCGCAAAACTATAGTCAGAAGAAGCCCTAGCACTGAGTGAGCGCCCTGACAAAGACACGCTATGATGCGCAAAACGCCTTTGATGGGTGATATGCTCACAAATAATACAAAATTGAACGTCATCAATTGTAACCACCAATAACGGCTCAAGCCCTTTTGCTACGTTTAGCTTAGGTTTCAATTTCAGGTACTCGTCTTGACTAATTTCAATTTGACCCTGCCAACAAAATCCGCTCATTTCTGTTTTAATATGAAAAGAAATGGGATTAATATGAATACCTGCAATCGTTGCAGAAATGGTATGATGCATAATATAAGCTCTCAATGAGGGAATGATATCTGGCGCATCATCATGCCAACATCTTAAATTAAAAGGCAATGCAGATGACGAAAACCCTTGGATTTTGTGAGTCTTTTGCTTTAATGCTAAGGGCAAGCGATAAGATGGCGGACGAATGCGGCAAGCTTGCACAGAGGGCGTAATTGGCGGCTCTGGAATGGGGTAAAAACGGCATGGTACAGCATAGGTGGGGCTTGTGTTTAGACTGCGACACTCTGCCAAAAAATGCCCGCGTTGGCTTTGTGTCTGCGCCTCACCAAAAGACACCGCTTGAGTTGTTTTTGCTGTGTGGCACTGCTGCAAAGATAATGCAATAATACCAAGACCAAAGCAGTTGCTATACCCAAAAATCGCCGCTGTAGTCAAGCTTTTGCATGACTGGTAGTGTACAGCCTGACCACTTGGAATAAATTGACAATGCCAAAACACCATGCCACCATCAGCTCTGATAATACGGCTATACGCCAGTGGCACAAAAGGCGCCGTCAGATACATTTTACAGTACGCCACCGCTTGCGTTATTTTCTGTTTATTCTGCCACAAATAAGATAACTGAGCTGTGAGCATATCATCGCTTAGACAATGGCTTACAATACGCCCCGTCTCAATGGATATATGATGCTCTGACATCACCATCATACGTCTTTTTACTGGTGTAACAGGGGGTGTTGGTGGTATAATGGGGTGTGCAGAATCTATTTCACCAAGTTTGCGCCCAAGCGTTAAAGGCAAGCGCGTACTTGGCGGTTGCTCATTAATGCGTCTTTTGAGCGTCAAGGGTAGGCGGGTTGTATTCATTATTGCCAGCTTTCCCACAAAGCTTGTTGCTCTTCAATGTTCAAATCAGTGTTTGGAGCAACAAAATCCCAAACGGCAGGCTCATATTCTTGCTTATAGTCACGACACAAGACAAGGTAGCGTTTGTTTGGGTCTAAGCCAGTAATCAGATAATGTCCGTTTTTGAGACTAGCCCATACCCCAATTTGTGCAAAGCCATCAGCAGTTAGCACATAAATATCACGTTCGGAGGGTACACCACCAACTGTGACAATCCCATCCCCCATTCCTGCAACATAACCCTTTGGTGTGTGATTGCCATAACCTATCAAAACATCCAATAACATTACAACTCCCAATAATCCAATGGCACGTAGTAATTTCTTGCCCCATAATGTAGCGATGACTGGTAATATCTTTGGGGTGTGCGCAGCATAGGGCGACCACCTAAGCTTATTTGCCCAAGTGTGTCTGCTTGGTCAAATCGCTCACTTAAAGAGGCATAAATGGGGAGTCTATCCCCAGTCATCATAAATGCAGGTTGCCCCACATAACCACCGCTTTCTAATTCATCAACAGCCAGTGTGGCTAGGGATAGGCTTGTTTTGACATTTGTAATAAGATTATTGAGCATATTGATATTTATGCTAGTAGAGTTCATACCATACAGCCAAGCACCGCCACGCCCTGATAGAGCATCTATATTTCCTGCAGAGGAAATAATATAATTTGGTAGCTCATTTTTCATAGGTGATACAGCACCCACATACATTACATGATGCTTTCTTGTTTTGTCAGCATAGCCGTTTTCACCAAGCCTTGCATAAAACCAAAACGCAAAATCAGATGCCACCACAAACCATTCTTGACCGACATGGGCGTCTTTGGTCAAAATGGGTGTACTTGTCAATGGTGTGTCATCTAGCCCTGTTGCAGCAGCAATACCACAAATTCTATGACTACCTACATTATTGACTATGCCATTTTCTAAGCGGATGTCAGGTGGATTGCCTGTACGCATTGGCATTTTAAGCACCATACGATAGTCATCTTCAAAGGGCATTTGCCACGCTGCGCCTTCTTTGTTGCCATAGCCTGTTACCAAACACGCCTTTAAAATGGTTTTAATCACCCCATCATTATTGCTTAACTGCGGTGCACCTGTATCTTGCCAAGAATAAAATTTGACAGGATAACGTTTGGGCTGTCTTAAACTCATGCCTTCCTCCTAAATTTCCACCGTATCCCCAAACAAGCACACTGTAAAGCCATCGGGGGCATCTTGGGTGGTGCTTGTTGGTTGTACTGCTCTGATTATCCACACGGGTAATAATGTACCCCATGTGTTAAAACGAATCACATCTTGGCTTGCCCACGGCGCATCCGACCCAAACGCACGCTTATCTATTGTAAAATAAGGCTTGCCCGTACTTGGGTTGGTGGGTGCTAAATTCTGCAATGTGTCAGTTTTTACAACAAAGCCCAAAGTTTCGCCATATAGCTCAAACTGATTACCACTGGTAAACTTGATGAGCCATTTTTCTGTGATAGCGCCATCATCCGTTAAGACAATAGGATAGTCTTTGACATTGAGGCGATTTAATAGTTCTGCGCCATTTGGTACATCTCGCCAAACATTATCCCAATGCTTTTGGGTGAAAGGAACAGAGGCGCGCACCTGCAAATCTCCGCCTAATAGCACAGAGGATACGTAGGTGTTCTCTATTGGATAATCATGCTTGAGTGCAAACATGAGCGAGAGCGTGCCATCAATATCCACCCCTGTGACGCGATTTTTTTCTTCTTGCGCGTGCATGACTTTGATGGGTAATTTATAGCCTGACAAATCAAGAGGTGTTGCCCAAGTAATCGTACCTGCATCCAAATCATAATCCCACAGGGTTGCTAACACTGGCTTGTCATTGCTGTCCATCACACAAATACGGTCAAGATGTTGGCGTGGCAGCTGCACAGTTTGACCAGACTGATGGGCAGAGCCGATATCAGTTGTGATGCGATTACCAATTAAGATGGTATCACCACGGCGAAAAATGGGAACGCGACCATCGCTTGGTAAGCGCACTGTATCAATCTTTATCTGCTCACCAAGTGACAGATGACTGATTGCGACAGCGTTGTATTTAACACTGCTGGCAATCACTTGTTTTGACTGCCAAATCCTGCCATCTACCACTTTGTCTTGATGAAACCATGGCATATCTTGCACTTGTGATGCCTCTACCCAATCACCAAAGTCTAAAGTGGTTAAGCCTGTTTTGACGTCTATCATGCCTGTGACGTATTCATTTTCAAAGCTGCCGTCTGCTTTGGCAATGGCATTAACAGGGGTGCCATCTGCCATGATGGCGCTGATTTGCAAGCTATTTGGGCGAATTGGACTGGTGGGGGTTGCAAAGCTTATGCTATCTGTGGTGATATCATCAGAGCTTGTAGCGCAGCTGATAAGAGAAATTGAGCTTACACTATTTTTAAAGCTTATAACCCCAAGTCCATAATCCACCGTCCCCACTGCCACACCAAGCCCTGTGGTTGCATTGTGGTGTGTGTAGAGTATGCCTAGCTTGTCATAACATAGCGCATCATCTACCATCATGACCAGCGATGAAGGCACAATGTGCTCACCTGCTGACAGCTCAAGCTTGGCGCTGGTCTTTGTGGTAGCACTAATAGCGCTTTTAAGTACATAATTGACAATGACCTGCTTATTATCAAAAATCGCTATTGCAGGACTTGGTGTAAACCCTGCATACACCTCTCTAGTCTGCGTGATGTATTTGGGACCACGAAACATATTTCTAGATTGACGCACCGTATAACTTTCTGTCACATAGCTTGGTGACAATAGGGTACTTGCTGAATGCAGCTTAAAGCGTACGGTTGCTGTGTCATAATTAACACTACCCACCGTAACACCCGCCACATTATTAAGCTTGCCCTGCCCATCGTCATAAAGACGCACAGTTGCAACGCCCTTGTTATCCAACACGCCTTGGGTATCAATGGCAAGTGTCGCGTTAAAAATAAGCTCTACCGCGCCTTTTGCCAAGGGGCTGTCTGCTACCTTGATAACCGCCTCTGTGCCATCTACACTTGGGCGCTCAATGCTTAGGCTTTGGTAGTCACTGTCTTGGTAAGCAGGGGTGGTCTCTAGTTTGATGGGTGCGTCATGGCGTACTTGTTGATAAGCGGCATTGCCCCAATTAAATACAATCGCACTGCCCACATCGGGCATTTCAGCGCAAGTCACTGTCACAAGAGCCGTGGCATAGTTAATACTGCCAGAGCCTGTGCCAACAAGCTTGCCATTGCCATCATCTGTCAACGTGTACCATTTTGATTGTGCCATATAAGACACTCTAAGAGAGCCTGCACCCAATTTTGGTAAGCTAATCACATGATTATAGCTGCGATTATTGACATCAATATCAATGCGCGCACTATCGCAGCGCATGACATTCACTGTAGCAGGCTTAAAACGTGCCACCCCAAGATGTGTAGGCGCATCCAAGCTTATCACCCCATCTTGATAATTGACACGTCCAATTACCCGTCCTGCTCGCACAAGCTGTCCAGCCGCATCTGTCACATCGCCAATAGTAAGGCTATTGGGCACAATAGGTAAAAGAAGTGCACTACTGACAGTGGCATTAATCGCAATGCTAATAGATTGATTGGCGCTGTCGCTTAGCGTGCGTGCTTGAGGGCTTGCAAACTGGTCTGCTAAGATGGTTTCTACTGTTGCAGTGGGCACGACTTTTTCCATGATACTAGCAACTTGACAGCTGGCACTACCTTTGTCAATGGCTTTGACAATCGGCTTAACACCATAGTATTGCCCTGCGTCTGCTACATGAGTTTCGCAGACTTTTGTAGGGGCATTGGCATAAGCAGGGACGGGGTAGTCTGCCCCTACAAACTCATGTAGCAACACTTGGCTTAGCTCAAGCTTAATCACAACCCTATTAAACTCACGCTCACCTTGAACAAACACTCTTTCTGTTGCATCCACTTTCACCACTTGAATATACTGCTCAAGTGATGGATAGCCTGTTTTGTCTTGTTTAAGGCAATACACATCACCCACTTGAGGCAATTTTTCGCCTGTACGCTGATACACTTGTATGACTTTTGAGCCTTTGGCGGGGTTTGACAGCAGTGTCATGGCACTTTCAATAGTAGCAACATTATAACTCTCCATTCTTGCCACTGCAGTTTTGCGAGACTCACCAAAGCTGGCTTGTGCTAGCAAATAACTGACAGACTCATCATTGGGTGGTCTGGTCAGTGCAACATGAGCGCCAATCAACGGTTCATCATCTGCTCTTAATACGCCAGCATAGATTAAGCGCGTATTAAAATCACCATTGACACGCGCCACCGATGAAATGGGTGTAAAAACGGCATTAGCCACATCCAAAATAGGTGTACCAAGTGCTAATCCACCTCCATCTGGGTTATCACTCAAGCGTTCAGAGGGGTAAAATTGCAGGTCACTGCGATTAATTTTGGTGGTCATAGGCATCCTATACTGTCAAAAAATTAAGTGTTGCTCTAAAGTGGTCGTCATCTTGTCTGTCAGCATGACGATAAGACTTAACAGCTTCTATATCACTGATGGCAGGGCGATTAAACACCACATCAAAGCTGCGTCCATCAGGTACTCCAAGGCGCATAATCAGCTTAGGCTCACTTGCCCATGCTTGCAAAGTAGCAAGCAGATGCCGAGGTATCCATACATTCGCACCCGACAATGTCATGGGGCGACCTGCTTTTTTGGTACCTTGCTCTATTATCATTGCCCCTGTGATGGTGTAAACAGGGTCGGATTGAGCAATGGGCGTCCAATCATATTCATCGCTCCAGTGAAATTGTGAATGCAATGCAAGCTGCTCATTGGTATCTTTCTTTGTCAATGTCCAATTCATCTTAGCTCCTTAACGTGGTCTGCGCTTAATTTCATCCTGTAGCTGGCGGGCAAAGCGCTCAAGCGCCAAACCCTCTACTTGCTGTAAGCGCTCATCCCAACTGTCAACAATCTTTTTGACGGTCGCATCTTGGGTGTCAGACGCAAGGATGGTAGTGCTGACTGTGGTGGTGCTATGTGTTGTCGATGCACTTGTAGCCTCCGCTTGGGTTTTTTTAAGCTGCTCTTGATGAATTTGTTTTTGTAGGGATAAGGCGCGTTGCAACTGGGCAATTTCATCACGATTACCCCGTTTTTTGGCATAATTAAGTTTTGCCTCAAGCTCACTAAGCTGCTTTGTGTGCTCAAGACGCAAAGCAGTGATGTCATCGCCTTTGAGTCTTGCCAATTCAGCTTCTAAGCTGTCAGCGGTTGTTTTGGCACTGTCAGCCAAGCTTTGTAGTCGCTGCTTTGCACTGTCTATTTGCTGCTTTAGCCTATCTAGCGTCTGGCTGTCCATCAGACGAATGCCATTGACCGAAGCATTGGTTGCGCGTGCCAGCGCTGATTGAGCGCGACTAACATCATCCATCGTCACAGTTGCCAAAGACAAACTGGCACTGGCATCGTCTACCGCTTTTTTGGCTTGTTTAAAGCCCAGAACCTGTGCTTGTATGTCTGCATTAACGCGTCCTATGGCATCTGCCAAGCCTGTCATGCTACCGTGATGTCCTGCTATTTTTTGGTACATGGTGCTCATCGCAAGACCTACTTTATCAGCGCTTGCACCAAGGCTTGTCAAAGCTTGCACCTGCGCGCGCGTATTAGCCACGGCAGCAGGAAAATGAACACCTGATTGTTGGGTAGCTTTATTAAGCTTATCTGTTGCATCGACAGCTTGCGTGGTGCTATCAGCTAAGGCTTGCTTGGCGGCGCTGTTTGTTTTTGTGGCGTGTGTATTGTCTGTTAATGCTTGGGTATGCTTTGTAGTGGCAGCAGTTGTGTGTTCTGTTGTCGTTTTTAGGGCATGAACAGCCGCTGCACCCCCACTCATACCCGCTTGCAGTACCTTTGTATGTGCAGCTGATACCTGTGCTGACAGACCCGCGCTGTCTATGGCGTGTTTAATAGCGCCAAAATCCGCCTGAGTCTTTGCAGCACTAAGCGAGGTATCCAGCGCTTGTGCCAATGCGACTTTTAGCGCATCAGCCCCTTGGGCTTGTGCTTTAATGGCTGTCAATCCCACTTGTAGCGTCTGCACCATGTTATATCCCGAACTGCTCATTTTTGCATTGATGGCATCTATGGAAACACCAAGAGCATCAAGTGCTTTTTTTTGGTCAGCGCTTGCACTGTTTGCGTCTTTTTGGGCAGCAGCAGTAGCTTTGACGGCATTTGCTAACTCTTTATTGTTGTTAACGGCTTGTAATAGCGCATTATCAAGCTGATTTAGCCCATCAGAGTGGGTTGCCATGGCATTGGCAGCGCCATTGTAAGCTATGGCAAGCTGACCGATGTTGTCTTTTGCTATGCCTGCCAGCTCATTGAATGCGCTCAAGGCTGTGGAGAGCTTACTATTTACCCCTGTTGCAAACTCGCCCATATCTACGCCAAGCGCCCGAAAACTCTCGGCGTACTTAGACAAATCTATGTCCTCTGTAGCGCTTTTAATAGCATTCATAGCTGTGACAGTGACGTTGCCTGTCTCATTAACCACAGCTTGTAAGTTACGCTCGGCAAGTGCTTGCTTTAGCGTGCTATCCACCACGCCATTGTTCGCTTGGATGGCTTTTTGGGCATAGTCAATAAATGCATTTTGTAGCTGTTCCAAACTTGCCGCGCCATCTGCTGCCATTTGCTCATAAGTTGCACGCGCAGCATCAGCGCTTTCTTGTAATCGCTGTGCTTGTGTTTTGGTTGTGTTGTCAAGTGCTGCTTTGGCAGCGCTTTCAAAATCTTGGGCATTTTGTTTGGCGCTTTGTAGCAGTTCATCCCCTTGCGCTATCAGCTCATTTGCCATGGTTTTGCCTTGTCCTGTTATCAGACTAAAGGCGTAGACCATGCGCCCCACCTCACGCACCACATAGCCTGATACTGTTTGGATGACAATCTGTATGGCGCTGATACCATCTGCCACTGTGCCTGTGGCGATGGCTAGCCCTTGCATGGTGCGTGTCAAAAACGACACCTGCTCATCGGTGCTGGATATTCCTGCAAACGCATTGATGAGTGATTGCACCCCTTCTGCTGTGAGCATTACCTGTTCATACAGCGTATTGGCGATAATACCTAAGGCACTAAGCGCGTCTTTAAGACCAACAATAGCACCATCATCAAGCGTCTTGATGCCATCGCTAATGCCTTGAATGATAGTAGCAAGCTTGGATGACGAATTAAGCTCATTGTCCAGCTCGCCTACAAAGCCTAGCAGGGTGTTTTTTAATACTGTTAGTGAGCCAGAAACCGTTTTTGGCAGTTGAGCATATTCTTGGGCAATTGTCTGGGTTTGACTTTTAAGAGCATCTGCCACCACCTCGGCAGTGAGCTTGCCCTCAAACGCCATTTCGCGCAATTGACCAATACCTACCCCAAGACCCTCTGCCAACGCTTGGGCAAGACGTGGAGACTGTTCAACCACTGAATTAAATTCATCCCCGCGTAGTGCTCCTGCTGACAACCCTTGGGCAAGCTGGGTAATGGCAGCATTCATGCTGTCTGCACTCCCGCCACTTACCGCCATGGCTTGATTAATGGTGCGTGTTAATTCCAGTACCTCATGTTGCGATAAGCCAAGCTCTTTAGTAGCACCTGTTAATTTGGCAAATAAATCTCCAGTGGCGGTCAAAGGCATGGTTGTGCTGTCAGCAATCTCTTTGATGGCTGCCATCGCGCTATTAAAATCACCACCCGATTGTGTGGCAAGCTTAATGCGACTTTCTAGCGTGTTAAACTCATCTGATAGTTTGACAACTTCAGATAAACCCACACTCACCCCAAGGGCGGACATAAGACCGCCTACACCTTTGGTTAGGCTGGAGACTTGAGCAGGGGTTTTGCTAAGCTCGCCATTTAGTTCTTTGACTTTAGCGTGATAGCTTTCGGTGGCGATTTTAAGTTCTTTTTTGGAGAGTGTGCCGCTGTTTTTTAGTAGCTCAAATTGTTGTTTGAGCTTGGCAAGTTCGCCTTGAGTCTTTTGATAGTCAGTAAGACCGACAGCGATTTTGGTATCACTGAGGCTTTTTAGGCGTTTAAACTCATCACTTAGCGCCTTGACTCTTTTGGTCTGCTCATCAGTGGATAGAGTTTTCCATGATTTTTCTAGCTCATCGGCAGCTTTATCTAAGCTGTCCGTTGCGGTGCCTGCTGCCTTTATCTCATCGGACAAACGCTTTAACTCGTTAATGCCTTTGACGCCTGCATGTATGGTTAATGCGGTGTCCAAATTTTTCATAAAAAAATCCCCTTAAATGGTATATTAAGGGGATTTTAATGGGGCTTTGAAATAGTGATAAGATGATAGACTTCAGTGGGGATGGTTTGCCAAGTATGCCTTAACTGCTTCCACAATCAAACGATTTTGGGGTATATTCAAAGTTTTGGCAGCGGTTTCAATCATGGCAATGTCATCAATGTGCAGCTTGAAGGCTTTGATTTTAACGCCTCTTTTTTCGTCACTGTCGTACTGGATTTGATTGCGTGATTTTGGGCTTGTGGTGTACTTTGGCATTTGACTTTTTCCTAAAATATTGCTAAGATGGGGGCAAGGAATGTGTTAGATAGGGTGCCACCCCCATCTAACACCCCACTTGATAACTGCTAATTATCTTGTGGGCTTATTGCTTACCAAGCATTATTGCTAATGAGCAGCAAGACAATAAGGACGATGAGCTTGATTAAGGTATTCATCGTTCTTTTCCTTGTTTTGTGGCGGTAGCGATGGTTACCGCTATCCCAATCAAGCACCCCTTGCTTGATGGTGTTTATTATAGATTAACCTACATAAAAAATCAAGTATTTATTTGATTTTTCATAAAAAAATCCTGCCAAAAAAGCAGGATTTTTTGTTAAATTATTATCAAGCATCTACAAATTAACAATCAACCCATTCAAACATCTCTTGAACAACTGTAGGTCTAATATGATTTGGGTTGTCATGATTTTTCCACTCCTGTTTTTAGACTTGTAGTTTTAAGCCTTAGCCTGATGACAGCCTAATTGTCTGACGGGATAGGTGGCGACTGGTACTCGCCATCTATCGCCCAAGGTTTACCGCTTAGCCTGATACCTCCCGAAACTCCACCGCACAGATGCCTGTTGTATTGCCGTTATTGGTACTGCCACGGTTTAACAGCCAGCCAATCTTAATCAGTGCCGTTCCTGCCCTAAGTAGATTTTTGGCAAGAAACTTGGCACGATACTGTGTCCATTCAGTTGGAATGGTATGGTTTGATAAGTCTCTTGTATAGTCAATCACCCAATTATTGGTTTTATAAGATGGCGAAAAGACATACAGATAACTACCGCCACTCATGGTAAGGCTGATGGTGTCCCCTGCCTTGATGTCTGTAGTGGCAAGAAAAGGAATGCCTGCCCATATCCTGTTTTGTGCATCCAAATTTGTACTACTAAACCGCACCGCATTGGTATGATGCGCCCTTGTATATGTTGCAAATGGATAAGTAAAGCCTGTCTTTGATTGATAAACTGGGTTATTTAGATAGAATATCGCTGTACTTGACTTATTGGCATTGTACAACTGCACCAGCCTTGTGATGTCATCATCAGGGTGGATGTGCAGTGTTGGATTTGCAGCATTGACATCTTGGGTAACCCTAAAGGTCAGCATTGGCAAGTTATGGGGCAAAATAGACTGTTTGTCTAAATCAAAGCACTCAATGAACGCATAATTTAGATTATTAGCTCCTGCCTGTAGTGTCTTGGCATAAAAGCTAAATTCATAAGTGCGTTCAGGATTGACGGCGATAAATTCATCAATGGACTTATTAAAATTAAGCACACTGGTTTTAAAACAGCCAAAGCCTGTTTGTGTATCACTGGCATCAAAGACAAAGCCGCTAAAATTGGTGTTGTCTTGCATCAGCCCATAGCCATTGCTCACCAGCCCCTGTCCACGACTTTGGGTGTAGAGCATTAAGCGGCTGTTCATCGTCTCCCGCCAATAGTCAAGGTCAGCAACGCTTGCCATAGGCGTGTCTGATGTTGGGGTATTGAGCTTGTGGGCAATACCGCCTGTCATGTCTGACACATACAAATCAAAGCCAGTCCCCACACGCACCGCATAGATGGTGTTAGGGGTTAAAGGGCTTGGCAGGGCTGATACCGTCTTTACAAATGAAAAGCTCATCACAATTACCAATTTGCCACAAGTTTGACACCGCCAACCGCTTTGCCATCATAAGTCAGATTGCCATCACCATCTTGACCGATTTTGTCCAGCTCGGTTTTGTTGCTGTGGTCGTGTGCTTTGCCAACGGCATTATCAATCTGACTTGGGCTTGATACAGGTTTACCCAGCAGTCCGTCCCAAGACAGTGCCATATCCATGCTTTCAGCTTCAGCAACCTTTACCCAAGTTGCTCCATCGTGCAAATAAAATGCCCCACCTGCGCTGACACTGCTGTCACCTGTGGCATTTTTGACAAACACCATGCCACCTGATAGCTCATCACGCTTATTAATATCATCTACCACAGTATATTTGTTTGCCCCTGCTAGGCTTGTGGCAATCAGCGCTTTGATGTCGTTTTCATTGATGAGCCGTTTTAGCTGTGTACCGTCCTTGCTGGACACATACAGCTCCACATAATCAGGGGTGGATGCACCAGATACAAAGAAAAACGTATTTGGTGTGGTGGGCGTGCTAGGCACGGCGGTGAGTTTTTGTAGGTTAAATTCGCTCATGTTACCAGTCTATTTTGTTTAAGGGATTGATGTAGAGTTTTTGGTCAGTGCCAAGTTTTAAGGCGTTGTTTGTGTCTGCACTGACAAGACTTTTTGGTACAAAGTTTGGCACAGCACTTAGGCTTGGGCGTGTACTGACCTTGATTTTAATGGTTTGGACGTGTTTGATGGTGGCTGTCATGGTGTCACATCTCGTATTAATTCAATGCGCCCCCGTAAAATGGTGGTAACAACATCACCTTGGGTAAGCTGTACATCATACTCAGCGCTGCGCCATGTGCTTCCTTGTGTGTGATGTGGCGCAAAGGTCAGTACGATGACCGACCCCACTACTGCCACATCAGGACTCACCGCCATGCCGCCCCCTTTGGGCTGCACCAGCGCCGCCACAGATGTGCCAACCAACTCAACAGGGCTACCTGATTCGTCTGTCAGCTCAATCTCAAAGATATGCGTATCGCCACGGTACAGCGTTAGGTTTTGAATATGCATGGATTTATTCAAACTCCACAAAAGTCATCGCCGCTTTGCCTGCGTCTTTGACCACTTTGCCTGTCAAGCCAGATTCCCACCATTCATCGCTAAACCAGTTGATGTCGCCATCACTGGCAAGCACGACATGGGGAATAGTCAGTACACCATCTTTGCCTGTGATGCGGTCTTTGCCGTCAAGCATAAGCTCAAGGGGCAAGTTTTGTAGTGTCCCTGCATCAATGCTAAAGCCACTGCGCCCAAGCGTTTTGCCTTCATAGTGCAGATTGTCGCCATCATTAATGCCTGTAGCATCAAGCAGGCGCACCATACCAAGACGGGGGTTGAGCTCATATTTGCTCTTTTCAATTTCTTGTTTGGTTTTGTTTTTTAATACAAAGTGAGCGCTGTCAAGGTCGCTGTGCTCAAGCTTAATCCAGTCTGTCTTGCTGGCTTTGACGGCTGTTTCATTGATGACTACCACCGACCCTTTGATGTCCACCGCTTCGCCCATCAAGGCACGAGCCAAGCCGTATTTGTCAAAGGTATTAAATTTTAGGCTAATTTCAATGGGTTGTGGGGTGGTTTCTACTTCTATTGCCTGACCATAGTCATCTCGCCCTGTAGATTTAAGCTCGTCCGTTTCTACTTCTTGGCTTGACGTAAATTCGGTCGCATTACCCACCGCCACAAAGGGCTTATCACTCCCCCAAGGGCGGGCATAGAGCACGCCTGAATATTTTTTACCACGCAAAGATTGTTGTGTCATAGATATTTCCTTTTAAACAGATTGGGGTATGTCAGCGACACAAATGTCGCCGACATCATGCCATCAAGTTAATTTAATGGTCTGCACCAAATCGGGACGCAGCACCAATGGCAAGGGGTTGGATTGGGCGTGTAAGCTCCAGCCCTTATTGTGTGCCAAAGGTTCACGGCTGGCATAATACGCCAAAGCTTTGGTATTGACCGTCTGACTCATGTCCGCAGGGGCATAATACTCACGAAACGCCTGACGAGTGCCCAGTGGCAGGATGATGCCTTCATCGCTATCAAGCTTAAGCCCACTGTCAAATTCATCGGCATAGACCACAAACTTGACACCTTTATGAATAAATTCCACATCAGTATTGCCTTCACGATACGCCAAGCCGTCTTGGTGGCGTAGATAATATGGCTCTACTGACGCATGAGTAATCAGCGTGTTCATAAATTCAGGCGACACAAGGCAGACATAGCCTGTTACGCTTTCACCACGGCGCAGCTTGGCAATGTCCTGCTTATAGGCATCAATCAAGGCAGATACATGGGTTTTGTCGCTGGATAACTGCCAGTTGTGTGATTTGCGAGTCAGCCCAAACTCTTTATAGATATCGGTGATGACTGTTTTGCCATCAGAGTCTAGGATTTTGCCCTTTAATGCCCCAAGGCGTGCGTGCTCGATGGTGTAGTCAATGTCAGACTTCATGGCAGAAAGCTTATCATTAACATGGTCAGCAACACTGGCAAGCACATCATTACTACCAAAGGCACGCAAATTCTGTACATCGTCAGCACGCACTACGTCATCTTTGACTAAGTGCATCATGTTAAAGGTTTTGGGGGCATGGCGGGTAGATTTGACAGGTTCGCCTGCTGAGCCACGGGGCGTATTGGCGACCAAGGTCAAGATGTTTTCTTTGCGTTCTACCGACACATAAGTGGTTGTTTTAAAGTCTTTTTTGAACACCCCCAAATCGCCGATGATACTTGGGGTGGCAGGCAGCTCATTGATGGCTTCGGACAATGAGTGAACACCAAAGAAGGTTTCATTTGATAATGGCATGATTGTTTCCTTTTGATAAATAACGATGCTTAACCACCAACACCACTGGCTTGCGTGGTGTCTTTGATGGGCGTGCCGATGTACTTAATGCCGTATTCATCGCCTTGCTTGATAAAAGCATCTACACTGGTTGCCGCCGCTTTGATGTCGGCTTCTTTGACAAAGTCCAGATTAATCACGCAGTTATGCGGCTGCACCAAGACTTTGCCGTGTTCAGAGTCTGATAAGGCAACAAGGTGTTTTTTGCGGATTGGGTGCTGGACTAATTGACCGATTTTGACATTGTCGGCGGCGATGGTTTCACGGCTATTGGGGTCGGCTTCGGACTTTAAGATGTCGCCTAGGCTAAGAAGTGTTGTCATAAAATTTTCCTTATGCTAAGATGAAAAAAACGGGGGGGTTATATGGCTATAGTTACAGTTATATTGGTTATCATATTGGGTGCTTTTGTGCTGTGGGCGGAACGGCATGAAGTTGGCACACAACACACCACCGAACTTTGTATCATTTGCACCGTGATTGCTTGCATTGCTTATGCAATCATGACAGGGTTATAGCCCCAATAATTCAATCTCAATTGGTGAACGCCAGCGACTACGAGCTGTGATAATGCAAGCAGCATGGCGGCGATTGCCCTGCAAAGAATGCACCCATTCCAACAAGACTTTTTCCCAGCTCTTACCACCACCTTGCTTAATAAACAATCTGGTATAAAAATTATTGGTATATTCATCCACCAAAGGATTGATAATTGCCATCATTGCCGCCTTGTAAATTAGCTTAAAAGAAAGCTCAGTCATCAATTTTGAGCATTTGGCAATTTCTTGTATCATCGTATCTACTTTTTTGATGACTTCTGGGGTGATTTGGTCAGGGGTTGCCGTTACCGCTCCATTAAATAAAATTTCAATGGTTTTGGCATAGGCGACTTGCACTTGTTCTTTGGTTGGTGTTGTCATAAAAGCTCCTTATTTTTTTAAACTGTCAGCACGAGCACGGGCATTGGCAACTAAAGGGTTAGTGGGTGCTTGAGTATTGCCACCGCCTTTACCGTATGTTTCACCCAACAAAAATTCTGGCAGGTGTTTTTGGTTGGCACCTAAAGAGCCAATCATGGTTTTGGCTTTATCAGTATCTAGCGACAACAAAACTTCCACCGTGGCAGCGTCAATGCCTTGCCAAACACCTTTATCATCTTTGGTATAGCCTTTGGCGGACAGCTGCGCTTCAATTTCGGCAGTCTTTGCTGTTTCATCGGCTTTGGCTTTGGCGTCTTCTAGGGCTTTGTTTTTGTCTTTGAGTGCTTGGTTTTCGGCTTCTAGCTCGCTGATACGTTTGTCTTGTTCGGCTTGTTTTTTGCTAAGCTCAGCAATTTGGGTGGTGAGCTGTTCAATGGTCATGGATGACTCCTTGTTGGGGTTTTGGGGGTTTGATTGGGTGGCAAACTCGGACAAAATCATTGCCATCGTCTGATTGTCCACGCCTGTAGGGGTAAAGGACACTTCTGAGACTCGGCATTTACGCAAAATGGTAATTTCGCCTGTTACGGTCTGTCCGTTGACGACTGCCGTCTGTCCGTGTGATAGTTTTTCTTCATAGTCGGCGATGATATGAGCAGACATTTGAAAGGGAAATCCTGCATCAGACTCTTTTGCCAAGCCTTGACCATGCTCGTTGTCTAGTAGCTCGCCTGTGATGACAAGCTGATGGTCAGCCACAGACAAGACACCAAAGCCCACTCGCTTGTCACGGTCGTGTAGTAGCAGTGCGGGTACTTTGTCGGCAAAAGTGATGTCGGATAAATCAGCAATGGCACGCACGCCATGATAAACAAAGGGTTTTCCACTGTTGGCAATGCCCCTAAAGGTGCGCTTGGTGCTGCCATCAGTGCCAATGCTGGCAGTGCTATCATCGGTCAAAAGATAATGTTTGTGCATAAATCTGCCCAATAATGATTTAGGGCGATTATGGCAGATGGATAAGGGGGTGGATAAGATGATAAGGTTCAGTGGGGTGCTGCGGTTAAAGCATTAAAAAAACACCTGTTAAGGTGCTTTATCGGATTTCAAAGATTGGATTTCGGCTAGGATTTGGTCTAGTCTTTCCACTTGATCATCAAGTTGTTGTTGCCTTTCATTGATGTGGCGTTGTTGCTCTTGGACTTTTTCCATCATTACCAACACATCTTGTTGTGTTGGTGCTTGTGTTATTTCAAAACTTTGTTCTAATCGTGCCACAATATCCGCCGTCATTGTGCGGTTGTGTCGATCAGCAGATGCACGGATTTTGTCTTTTAACTCATGCGGTAAGCGGATTTTAAATTGAGCATCAGTTTGCTCATAGTAGCTTTTTTCGGTCATCAGAATGTTCCTTAAAAATAAACCTACTAGGTATTGACAATAAAACCTAATAGGTTTATTATATCACACATAGACCTAATAGGTCTATACATAGGCAATAAAAACCCCCAACAATTCTTGGCGGAACTTGGGGATTTAGAACACCAACCACTTTAAAAGGAAAATGTTCTATGAACACTTTACCACAAACCCCACCACTTGTACAAACTTTTCAAGGCGAAATTGCAGGCGAGATGCAACTTTTGGTCAATGCTCGTGATTTACACACATTTTTGGAAGTTGGTCGTGATTTTTCCAACTGGATTAAAGCTCGTATCTTTGATTATGATTTTGTAGAAAATGAAGATTATATCATTGCACAAAATTTGAGCTCGCCAAATTTAGCGAACACAAAAGCCCGCCAGCAAGTCATTATTGACTACCACCTAACCCTAGATATGGCAAAAGAACTCTCAATGGTAGAACGTAATGCAAAAGGAAAACAAGCTCGCCAATACTTTATTGCTTGTGAAAAACGCCTATATGCCCTAGCAGTGAGTGGCACAACCGACCCCCTACACCAAATCAACACCAACATACAAAAAATGGCAGACGGTATGGCGGTACTTGCCCAAGCAAGCCAAGTTCAGTTGCGTCAGCTTGACCGCACCGAACGCTACATAAGCCTGCTAGAGCTCAACCAAAAAGGACACATCAAAGTTACTCCCGAAGTGATAGAGCAGGTCAAGGCGATGAAGGCAGATGGATATAGCCAAGCCAATATCGCCCGCATGCTAAGACTGTCAGGAGCAACCGTCTCACAGATTGTCAATGGTACTTACAGGGGCAACAGTCTCACCAAAGACAGCAACATCGCCCGTATGGTAGAAACCGCCAAATTGGCACTAGAACAAGGGGAATAATCATGACTATGGATAACATTCAACGACTAAACAATGCCCAAGTTGCCCTATATCAACTGGAGCTTATGCAAGAAATGGCAAAATCTTATGATAGCAACAAATTTCCCATTCAAGAATATGCTCACCTTGTGGATAATTTTGTCAAAATCATCAAAGACAACCTAGAAAACATGACTACCACACAGTAGGCAGGCTTGGCATAAAAAAACACCGCTCAAACAAATTTGGGTGGTGTTTTTTATGTCTTTAAAAATGCCATAAATCCCCTTTAAACCTGTTTAAATCAAGGGTTTCAGCCGATTTTAAGGTGGTCTAAAAGGGCAAAAATCGGCAGATGTTTGGTAAATTTTATCATTTGGGTATTGGCTTAAATTTTGAACACGTCATAGAAGCGATTTTAAGGGGGTTTAGAGCGTGATGTCATCAATGTGGGGCAAGGATACCAAAAAAATTCTTCTAACGTTTTTAAACGGGTGTTAAACGGGTTTTAAACGCTATTGGGTGGGGGTATGGTTGCAAACTTTTGCAAAAATGCAATTTTGCATGACAAATCCGTAGAAAGCAGGTAAAATAACTCAAAATGAATCATATTTTTCCAAAAAAGTCAAACTTGACTTTTTATTTTCTTTAAAATTTTCAGGATACTGCCATGAAAGCACCCTACAACCCAATTGATGTTGCCAACTACATCGTATGGCGTGCCAATGCGATGGGCAACCCTGTAACACATCTTAAACTGCAAAAGCTACTGTATTATGTGGTGGCAAAATACCTACAAACACATGATAAGCATCTGATTGATGAAAAAGTGGTTAAATGGCAGTATGGTCCTGTTATAAAGTCAGTTTATCACTCGTTTAAGGTGTTTGGTCAAAATCTGATTACAGCCCCCAAACCCTATCTAACAACAACCGATGTGTTTAACCTAGAGTTTGCAGAGGTTGAAAAAATCAATAATGACTTAAATAACGATAACAAGCTTAAAAATGTAGTTAATTTTGTTTTAAATCAGCTTGTCAGCATTGATGCTTTTGATTTGGTGGAGCGTACACACCAAGAACCTGCTTGGGGTGATTACGAAGAGCTTATTTTGCGTGCCCGTGAAGAGATGGTTTATTCCGCTCAAGAATTAAAAATGGCAAATATATGAGCAGTAGTGGGAATAACCAAGAAATAGAGATACTTGTAAATGCTTATTTGCAAGTATCAAGTACGCCCACCAATAAGTTAGATGAATTGGCTAATAATATAGTCAATTTAATGATTCAGGCATTGCCTAGTGAGGTTGTTCCAAGCAAAAAATCCCTCAATATTCCATACAAGGATATATCTGATACAATATTCTCAACAGATGAACGTCTGTTAAGCAACGGAATTACAGAGTTTCACCTCAAGATACAAGAAGCGGTAAGCCAGCACACTCATTGCACCAGACAAAAAACAACCTCAAAACAAAATGAATACAAAAATCGTGTTATGGACTGTCATTATAAGGTTGTGGAACACATCTTATTAGCCCAAACTCAGCGAAAGTTCATCAATGAATCCATTGAAATGGCTGTACAAAAACAGTTGGATAGCATCACAAACATTCAAGAAATTGCCAATACAGCAGAAAGAACCGCCAAAAAAGCCGAAGAAACTTACAAATCTATGTTCGCCAATTATGTAACCATATTGGGGGTATTTACCGCCATCATCGTTACGATTTTTGGTGGGCTTAATGTCATCAATGTGGTTGCCAAGCAAGCTCAAGCTGATTTTGGCTTACTGTTATTCTTGACTGCCATGTCTGTGCTTTGTATTATTACGTTGCTGTATTTTTTGGCGAACATGATTGCTTGGCTCACCAAAAGCCAGCAAAAACAATTGAGCGGATTGTTTTATTCGGTAATTGCCGTATGTGCGACGGTTATGATAGCAGGATTTTGCTTAATGCACTATCATGACAAAAACAAACCAGCCCAAAAGCAGGAACCACTAAAAAGCTCCACATCGGGAGCTTAGTTAAGCAGCGTAGCGGGGGTCGGCTTGCATGGCATCTAACAAAACACCCTGCCAACGCTTATCTAGATTTTTTAGAGATTGCACCGTCTTAAAGATCGTATTAAATACTTTACTGTCTAACACTGACAAATCCAACTCGCCAAAAAACTCCACCTCATTGGCAATCTCTTGAATTTGCTCTTTATCTAGCAATTTATCCAAGACCACTTTGATGTTGTCAAACACACTACTTGCAAAGCCTTTTGAGCCAAGTGTTTTTTTGTCATTGATGATAATCATTGTTTATTCTACCAATACGATTTTTTGTTGTAACTCTTGTGGTAATGATAACACAAAAGAAATGATTTTTACATAGGTCTGTGCATCCATGTGTTTGAGATACATGGGAATAATGTCCGCTTTATTCAGATGTTGCAAGATGCGTTCCTTTCTTTTTTCCCATGCCTTTTCCGACCTGTGAAAACTACGGTTAAATTCAGCAACATTTGATTTGGGCTCTAGGGTAAACATAAAATCAAGTGTTAGCCATGTTTTTGGGTCTACGCCAACCTTCATAATGGCGTAATCTGCTGGATCATTGCTAGCAAAAACTTTGTGCTTGCTATCATCATAGCGTTCCAATTTGACGTTTTGATGTTGCTCCCATTTGTCCGCCAAAATACCTTCTGACAGGCGATTATTGCCACTTGGATCTTTAGATAGGGCAAGGGCATTAATGGTATTGGTTAAAATTTGGCTCATCTTTTCGGTTCTTATTCCGTCTTGATTTGCCATATTTACCATATAATCCTTTAGTCTGTCGCCTAACCCATCTTTAAACTTACCCCCATGCTTGTCTTCCGCCAATTTTAGTAGCGCCGTCAGCCTGTCATGATTATGATTAAAGCTAAAATGCACGCCTTTGAGGGTGCTGACCATCTCACCTGTCAAGGGGTGTTTGACTTCCTCCATCTCAATGTCGTAGACAATGCCTTTTTCGGCTTGCTCATCTAGGATTTTTTGAGCTTTTGTTCGGGTCAGCTGCCTGGTTCTGCATTTGCAGCCAAAGCCATTGGGCGGAAAAATAGACTGCCAAATAGGGTCATCCACAGGGCGCACCAAGTCATAATAAGCGGTGTGGCTGTCTCGCTGATTGGTAGATAGGCTGGGTAGATACTGCAAATAAGGCAACATCTCTTTGGTACGCTGTATGCGCTGCCATCGCCCTGCAGCATAGGCGGTTTGTTTGTTGGTGTGATAGATGGTCTTTAGCCGATGTCCCAGATAAGTTTGGTCGCTTTGACTGTCCGTCAGTCCAAGCCAGCCCTTTGCCATCAGATAGGGTTTAAGCGTCTTTTTAAAGTCATTAAAGCTTGTGCCACTTTCTATGGCTTGTTTGACTGCTTTATGGACTTCTGACAGCATATCTTGGTCGGCGATTTTAGCCACCGTAAATGCCAAGGCGTGTTCATAGGCTTTTAGTTCGGCATAGCTTTGGGTGGTGAGCAGCACCTTGCCATTGAAGTGGGCGATGGCTTCTACATTGGGCAGGCGTTCATGGCGGACTTTTGGCATTTATTCTTCCTCACCTTGTAGACCATTGATATAAGCTTGGGCGTTGGCGGCAGCCAGCTCATCCACAAACCCATCATCACCCAAATCCAAATCATTGAGCCGTTGTTGAAACGCTGCAAAATCGTCCACGTCATCAAATAATGACAGAATTTTAGCCACTTTGGTTTGGTGGATTTTGTGTTGTTTGGCGGTCAAAGGCTCGTCATCGTGGTCATGGTGATTGTCTGACAACTGTAAAGACACAGGAGTGTTTTGGGGTGGATTATCCACCATCACAAAATGATGTGCTTCATAGCCCACCATATCCATCAAATAGTCCTTGGTCAGTCTAAGTTGTCCTGTGTCGCAATAAAGCTTATCTCTAGTGGCTCGGTCAATATCCACCGTCTCTTCATTGACATACTCAAACCACAAGCCCTGTGGGGCAGCGATGGGCGTACCATAGGCGCTATTGACCGCCATCATCGCATCAATGGCGTGCTGTATTGCCTCCGCCATCAGCTCCAAATAGCCACCAATGCGGTCTTCTCGTACCTTATCATCCGTTTCTTGGGCGGAGCGTGAGCCTGTAGTAAGCTCGGAAGTTTTGGTACGACCCAGCAAAAACTTTTGGATACGAGCATTGGCAAGCTGTTCTATGCGTTCAAAGGCTGAGCCATCACCTGACAGCTGGTGAATGTTAATCTCATCTTCTGTGCCAATGCCTGTTGCCCCACCATTGATAAATTCAAATAATTTTTGGGTAAAATTACTAATCAAGCCATAGCCACTTTGCTTACCCACCACATAGGGCTGTGCATAGCGAGCAATAAACTGTCCTGCATACGCCCAGCCCTTTTGTCTTAGTAGTACCGCAGGATAGATTTTGACCATGCTCATTTCACCCATTGGGCGAGCAGCGCAGGCTTTGTGGGTTAGGGCTAGGATTTTAACTTGGGTATTTACCGCCACATCAAGCCCCAAGCTGCGATACAGCACCGTACCATCATGCTTGATGGTAAATTTATCCAGCTCGCCATCTTTGTCTAGTACTTTATCAAGATAAATAAAGCCGTCTTGGTCTATGGCATAGACATACTCCGCCAGCGCATAGCCACCCAGTTTGGCGGTCAAAGCAAGACGAGCAAAGGTTTTGATGTGTTTTCTTGTGTATTTATAAAACTTATTGATAACTTCAGCCGATACACCCGCCTGACCCTTTGCCACATCGTCATAAATACGCCATTGTCGGGATTTGATGGCGCTTTCAATGTCATCTATACACGCCGCCACTTCATCATCAGACAGACAAAGACGCAG
Organism: Moraxella sp.; assembly: GCA_041773075.1. Taxonomy (GTDB): domain Bacteria; phylum Pseudomonadota; class Gammaproteobacteria; order Pseudomonadales; family Moraxellaceae; genus Moraxella. The sequence goes on along the minus strand of JBHBMT010000017.1, from coordinate 13,402 downwards.
CACTTCATCACGACTTTTGCCTGTTTTGGCGATAAGCTCGTCCACGTCGCTTGTGGCATATCTGCCAAACGCCAAATCCAAGGCGCTATCCATCGCAGTCATCAGTACTGTAGGGGTGATGACTTGGGTATTGGTGGCTTGGGCGGCGTCTTTAGCTTGGGTTTTCTTTTTAAAGGGGTTTATCATTATGGCTCTCTAAACGTTATAACAGCTTGTTTTACAATAAAAATATATTAAAATTTCTAGTCATACACTGCATAGCTGGCTTAAAAAAATCAATCAACAATGATGACCGCTTGGGTTTTAAAGCGTAACGGATACAACGCAAAGCCCTTTTGATACAGCACGCTCAATCCTTTGTCTAAGTAAATTGGACTTAGGGTTAAATATTGTCCTTGTTTGTCCTTCGGCTCAAACCCGCTAAGCGACTTGACAATGGCAGTTAAGACTGTCCCAACATCGCCAATCTGCGTCTTGCTGTAATGCTGTTTTGTCAAAATGACACTAAATGTAATGTCCATCGCTTGATTTTTGCCTTGACCTGCTTCATCACTGGGGGCGTAGCCATCTAAGATGACATAGACACAGCCGTCCATTGGGGCAATGTTTTTACCCGTGTCCAAGTCGGACAACTCTTTGGCGGTTAGGACTTTTTTAATCTCTTTGACCTGCTCCAATCGCTCAATCACAGCAGGCAGACAGGCTAAAAAATCAGTATGTAGTAAACTCATCATATATCCTTATTTAAAATGGATTTAATTGGGCGTTAATTGCCCATTAAATACGCATTAATCAGCTCATAAATGTCGTCTTTATCATCATCAGATACGCCCAAAAAGGGACGGGCGGTCGTGTGTGCTGTGCCTAATTGGTGGTAAATGCCATAGCTTTCAGGCGTGCCAATGGTGACGCTGTATTTATCAGCATAATATGTCATAGAGCTTGCCAAATCCCCACTTTGTACCAAAATATTGTGATTACCCTTTTTGGTTTGGGTGCTAGGCATCAAATTTGCCCAAGATATGCCGTCTGGTGCTTTTTTGGTGGCAAATCTATCTATGGTGCTGTCTTCTAATATCTTGCCGATACTGTCCATGAGCGGGGTTAAATCGCCCAATTTTGCACGCAACTCTTCTACGTTGTCCTGCAATAGCGGTAAGTCATTGCTGGCATTGATGGTGATTTGGGTCATCAGTCTTTCCACATATTAGGGGTGGGATTTGACATAACAGCGATACCGCTTTTTGTTCCATTTGTGCCACCATCATCAATCACTCCTGTCAGCATGGTAGGGTTTTTGCCGACAAGTTTTAGCCAATCAATCGCCTGCTTGTAACGAGCTTCTACAATCTCGGTAACACCGTTTTCATACAGATAATAGCGAGCAATGTCGCAAGCCTTGATTTTGAGTGCTTTTGGCGGTGTACCAACATAAACGCCACCCACAATCAGCCCTGTGGGGTTAAGGTATGCCACTACTTCCGCCATAGCGTCTGCGATGGCGTGGTTGATGACCGTTTCATCAATGATTTGGTAATTTTCTTTATCGGTCAAATTGGCAAGCTCAGTCTCGCCAAAGCGGTCTATTAGGTCATCTAGGGTTATCATACTTAGTCCTTAGGAATATACGCTAGGCATGGGGATATAAATGGGCTGCATTTGACTTTGTCGCCCAAAGCTTGTCGCAAGCTTATAGACCATCTCCACCGCATCACAGCCATCATCGTGATCGGCTTTGGGAAAATGACGAAACTGGTCAATCAGCGTACTTTGCTCGGTATGTAGCAGTAGCAAACCGTTTGCCATGTGTGGCTGCAAGGTCTCAATGCGGAGCAATTTATCGCTGGTTGGCTTGACAGGCATGGCTGGCACAGGCACACCTATCTCGCTCCCCCGTTTGACAAGCTCCGTGCGAAAGAACTCTTGAAACTGCACTGCTTCCACCGCCCATTTAACACAGCCGAATTTCGCTTGGTAGCTGATAACATCGCTGATAATACGGTCGGGCAGGCGTTTTTTGATGTCGGCTTTGACGACATAGACCTTACCAGTTTTTCTGTCTAGCCCAGCCACCACGATAGCCGATGGGTCTCGGCTTGCCCCCGCTTTACCCAAAGACGGATCTACCGCCCCAAAATAAATCAGATTGTCAGGTAATTTGTGCCAAAAATTCATCGCCTTGGCAAAGGGTGCGTCATCGCCAGCCGTGGGGTCGTTTTGGTACTCTGAGTCAAAAGCCTTACGATTATTGGCACGAATGGTCATCATGGCAAGGATTGGGCGAGCAGACCAGCTCACGATTGCCCCTTTGTCCATGTCCGCCTTGTGTATCTCATAAAAGGCTTGGGCTTCTTTTAACTGCTTGGACTGATACAAAGACTCCCACTCGTCCCACAGAGCCATGTTGTAGGGCATTTGGATGATGGCTTTAAACTTAGCCGACACCCACTCAGGGCTGTTTAGCGTACGATTTAGCACGCTGTCATAGTGCAAGATAGTACCGATATAGACAATGTCCATTTTTTCGCCAGCCACACCCAAAGGCTCAATGGCTTGGCGTATCCAGTCCTGCGTACGGTCTCGTTGTTCGGCTTTTAGCACGTTTTTATCGTTTTCAATATCATCAAGGATAACTAGGTCGGGTCGATATGCCCCATGCGACAGACCACGCAGACGCTGTCCCGAACCTGCTACTTCTATTTTGACATTATTTTTGGTGATGATTTCGCCTTCTTGCCATTTACCGCCTACACCAAAGATTTCAGGGAAGTCAGTTTTTAGGCGGATATTGCTTTCTAGTTCCGCTTTGATGGCGGTCAAGATGGTGTAGGCTTGGCGAATAGAGTCCATCGCAATCAGGGCATATCGCAGTTTTTTTACCGCCATTCGCCAAATGGGGTAGAGTTTACTGACTATCGTACTTTTAGCTTCGGCTCGTGGGGCGGCGATGGCGTGCTTTTGGCTTTTTTCATCAAAGGCAATGGCGGGCAACACATCAAATAAATACTCATGGAGCTTAGACTTGTCAGGATTTCGGATATAATGGGGAAAATACGTCCGTACAAAAAACTCATAGCCATGCACAGGGTCAAACACCTTAGCACGGCGATGGGCAATGGCACTTGGGCTGTCATCCCAATCGCACAATGCCGCTTCAATTTGAGCGGTTAGGGATGCTTGTAGAGCTTTTAATTCAGTTAAAAAATCCTTGGATTTTAATTGGGCGGATTTTGCCATAAATTACCTAATTTTATTGACTACTCACACGATGCAAATGATTGGTCTTGGTGGTAAGTGTGATAAACATTTTGGGCGTAACTGCGACATTGTTGGATAGTATCTTTATCCATGTCATCATGCTCATGTTTTGCCAGTTGCATACAAGTTGTAAACGCCCGTTCCTGTTTGGGTTGATTTGCAACTGTAACTTCATGCCTGTGTTTAATGTCTTGACATGAGTTATAGCTACTCTCGCAAGCGGTAAACAGCAAACAAACCAATGACGCACCAATCACTCTAAAAACATTCATCATCAAACTCCATCAATCAACTAAATTCTTTATCTAACATCTCACCAAACGGTACTAGGATTTCTACAAATACCGCCATCGCTTCAGGCTTATGCTCTTTGATATACTCGCCCAGCATTTCCATGACGGTCATGGCAATCGCCAATTTGTCCGCCACGGGCATAAGCTTACGATTTGCCCCAATGGTTTTGTTGTAGCTGTCTGATAGACTTGACAAGATTTTGGCTTTTTCTATCGGCGGGGTGTCTGTGTCGCTTTTGATTTGGCTGGATAAGTTTTGAAACAGCAAAATAAAATCCGTCAAGAGTTGCCGTGCCACATCTTCAATCTCACCGCCAGCAAGTGTTTGGGCAGCTTTGACCTTATCCCAGTCATCACCACGCTGATGGGCTTGCTTTTTCCAGCGTTGCACGGTCGGATAGCTAATGCCATGCAAGGTAGCACACTTATCAAGGGGCAATTTGTCAAAGATGTAGGACTTGCGGATTTTATCTTTATCAGCCTGTGAATAAGCCACACTAGCCCCCAAATTTTGCCTTGATAAGTTCCATTGCCACCGTAAACACGCCACTACTGGCTGTGCCAGCAATCGCCCCTGATAGCGCCCCATAGAGCGTGGCTTTTTTGTTGACGGTTTGCTCTAAGTGGTCAATGCGACCATTTTGCTCATCAATTTTTTGCAAGATTTGGCGATTTTGCCCCAAAATATCATGCAGTGATGATAGGATTTGTTTATTAATGGGTGTCTGTTCTGTACTCATTTGTCTGCCTTTTTGTCCAGCTTATCATTGACTTTTTCAAGCTGATGTTTAATCTCATGAAGCGATTGCATGATACGTTCGCTGTCTTTATGGCTGTCAGCTTTGGATTGGTAGTTTTCGGCAATTTTGGTGCGCAACTCGCTAAGCTCTTTTTCTACCTGCTCAATTTTTGTGCGGTCGGTTTTGCGTTCATCGTTAATGCCCTGCACCCACCGCCAAAAGATGGCTTGGGCAACGGTTGCCACAATGCCCACAATAAAGATTAAATAAGTATCACTCATCGCCCGCCCCGTTCATGCGTGCGCTCCCATTGCCATTGACAGCCCACGCAGCGCACCGCATGGGGTAGGGCTTGTTTGCGCTTTTCGCCGATGGGCTGCCCACAATCCACGCACTCAAGAGTATCATTTGGCGATTGGCTTTGAGTGATGTGGCGCACCTGTACATCAAGCAAGAATTGAGCTTGGTCGCTTGCCTTATCTAGTACATCAGTCATGACCGCCACCAGATTGCTTGATAAAACGTAGAATCAATCCACAGACCGCCACCAGCGCCACCAGTTTGTCTTGCATGGGTGTGGGCAACAACGCCACCACTTCAGGCGGTAATGGTACAGTCGCCAAAAACACAATCAAAGAAAACGCCCAAGTACTAAACCACTTCCAGCCAGTTTGCCAGTCTTTAACCAGTTGTAATTTTTTCATAGCACCTCCTTAAATTTCAAAATGTGGACTGTCTGATTCACCCCGTTCACGCGGTCTGCCATCTCTGTCCCAGTCAGCACCCCAGCGCACGGCAACCCCAAGCTCACGCCCAGCATCTAGCATCGCTTTGGCAATGGCATCAAATTTCTTTAGGTCATTCCAATCAATTGGATAGGGGCAGATATCCACCGCCAAGCCCTTGACGTGTTTTGAGCCAAAGGGATTTTTTAGCCATGTGACTTTGGCGGCATTGGGATTGGCGTATTTGGCAGCAATACCCTTGGCAAGACATTGAGCAGCTGTGCGACCTTTGCCATAATTAATCATGCATTGCTCGCGCGTACGCACCCCCTCAATCACCACAAAGTCTTGCTTGGTGATTTCAATGGCGCGCTTAACTACCTTGACCAAATCAGGGTGTACACCGCTTAAATTATCCAGTGAACGTTTTGATAAAACATAAGTCATAAAAAAGCCCTATATAAAAATATAGGGCGATTATGGCTTGGATTGGACGGGTTAGATAAGATGATGGGGTTCAGTGCTTTTGGGATTTTAAAGATTGGATTTCGGCTAGGATTTGTTGAAATAACTCATTTTGTTCAGAAGGCTTTAAGCCTTTATCAATCAAATCCAGTATTGCCGAATTTAGAGACATCTTGTTATCGCCTGCATAATCCACAATTGCTTGATACTGCTCTTGTGGCATACGCAGTTGGGTGCGCTTCCAATCATCTTGATTTAAACTTCGGTCGTTCATAAAATTTCCCCCAAAAAAAAAGTATTGACATTATTTTAGTGTCATATTATACTATATTTAATGACACTAGGCAAGTGTCAGAAACGAAAAAACCTTGCACCGCTACCAACGAAAACAAGGTTCTTTCTAAGTTTAACTTGATTAGGAATTAAACCTATGAATACTTTACCACAAACCAACCCAAAATCAAAGCCAGTTTTGCAAACCTTTCAAGGGTCTATCAATGGCGAAGTTCAACCGCTTGTTAATGCTCGTGAATTGCACACCTTTTTGGAAAGCAAGCAGGAGTTTTCCCATTGGATTACCAAACGCATTGAAAAATATGGGTTTGTTGCCAATCAAGACTACCTGATTGATAAAATTATCGTTCAGCTCCCAAGTGGCTCAAAGTACAAAACTGACTACCATTTATCACTTGATATGGCAAAAGAACTCTCAATGGTAGAGCGCTCCGACAAGGGCAAAATTGCTCGCCAGTATTTTATTGCTTGCGAAAAGGCTCTGTTTGCAGACCAAGGCATGGTTAAAAACCTAATTACCCAAAACCAAGCCCTAAAAACCGAATTGCTAAAAGCCAACGGTGACTATAAAGCTCTAGCGGTTATGCATGATGGCGGACTAGAAAACTGGCAAATGGGCTTGGCGGTAGGGGTTGCCACCAGCACCGTGAGCAAAAAACTTGCCAAAATGCGAAAATTGGGCTTGATTGGCGAACGCCATAGCGATAGTCAAGTTAAAGGTCAATTGACATTAGGATTGGGGGAATAAAGATGACCATTGATAACATTAAACGACTAAACAATGCCCAAGTTGCCCTATACCAACTAGAGCTTATGCAAGAAATGGCAAAATCTTATGATAGCAACAAATTTCCTATTCAAGAATATGCTCACATTGTGGATAATTTTGTCAAAGTCATCAAAGATAACTTGGAAAACATGACTACCACAAAGTAGGCAAGCTTGGCATAAAAAAACACCGTTTAACATAGGATTAAACGGTGTTTTTGACTATTTTAAATAGCCTTTAAAAGTCAGCCTATTGCGCTTGTACTTCAAACGGTGTCACCACAAAGTCTTCTATGCCACTTTTGATAGTAATACCCGCAATACCAGCCACGGCATTGGGCTCATTCAAGATGGCTTCTTTATTGACTTCTTTTTTGATACGCACAAATCTATCAAGACCAAATCTATCAAGACGAGCAACAACATCCTCAATGCCGCGCACCACAACAGATGGCGGACGAATACGCCATGACACTTCACCTGTTACCAAATTAGCGGTTTTACCGCCCTTGGTAAGCAAAGTATCGCGATTGGCTTCACACCAGATTTGCACTGCTGTAAACAGCTCTTCACCTTTGGCGGTCAAAGGATTGATTTTTTGGGCGTATTCTTCGGTGATTTTAGCGATTTCATCGTTCATATCGTTTTGCAGGCGATTGATTTCACGATTATTATCACCAATATCGGCAATAAAGGCTTGTACATCATCAAGACTTTGGCAAACAAGCTCACATGCCTTGGCTTTAATGCGTGTTTTAGTGGGTTTGGTCATTGCTTTCTCCTGTTTTGGTCAAGGTTAATATTAAGCCAAGCGAAGAGCTATTAACGCTAACAGCATAACTAATGCCAGTATCGTGGCAGACAGCATAATTAGCCAGCCTGTTTGCACAGATTGTTGCTGTTTGATAATCAAAAGCTCTTTGGTGGCGACATCTAACTGCAAAGATACGTGTTTTTGCATCAGATAATCAGACACACTCTTTTTTGGTAACGCTGTTTTTTGATGGTCGGTCATACAGACTCCTTTTTAAAAATCAAATAGATACTTGGGTTCTGGGGTTTGTTGCTGCTTAAGAAGTTCATAAGCATAGCGCTCTGTGATGTCAAACATTGGAGCAATCTCTTGTATCGCACGAGTTTGCGACATACCCATTTCCATTTTTGACAATACTGCATTAAAAAAGGCTTGATTGCGTAGCATAAGACGCAAAGACTCGCAGCGATTGATATACACACGCTCGCCGCCATAGGTATGGATAAGCTTGGCAGTTGCTAAGCGACCAACGACGTTGATTAGACGGCGAGCATTATCAGCCTGCATGGATTTTGGCATGTGGTAGTCAAGCCCACCAAACGCTTCAATCAACGCAAGCGTAGCACTCATGCCAATCACATCCACCAAGTGCTGGATAGACTCAGGCATAAGCTCATAGAGACTGTTTTCGTGTGTTTTCATCATCTGCATACTTGTCTTTTTCATCTTGTCCCCACATCAATCATCTGTTACAATAGCTAGATGTGGGGTTGTTCGCCTTTACATTTCAAAAAACTCAAGTTACGCCACTTGGGTTTTTTATTTTTTTAGGGTTGTTTTGGGTTGTCCTTAGTGTGGCGTTTTTGATAGACTGCCAAAGCTTGTACGACTTTGTACAGATTTTCATCAGTTAGCCAATTAACCCTATCCGCACCAAACATCTTTTTAGCCATGCCATGGGCATAGTTCCAGTGCAGTTTCTTGTCTGCCAATATCGCCTCAATCTTGTTTATCAATGATTGACGGTCGGTGGTGGTATGGGGCTTTTTACCGTACTTGGGTGTAGATTGCTTGGTTTGGGCTGACAACCCAGCAGGTTTAGGCACAAAGCCCAAACGCTTAAAATCCTTCACCACTTTTTTAAGCTCATCTATGCTCATCAGCTTAAGACTGGCTTTGCCTGTGACACGCTCTAGCACATCACGATAAGTTGCTTCATCCAGTCCCAATTGCTTTTTGCCAACGTGGATTTTGGCGATGAGGGTGTGTTTGGTGGTATTGGTCATCTACTTACTCCTATCTGCCCGCCAAAAAATACTTACCGCCTTTCTCACGCACTTGATTGGTGCGATTTAACACATCGTTTAGTGTTTTAATAGACAGTCTTGCTTTTTGTTGCAGTTGTATAGCAGTCAGTCCGTGTGGATCATATAGCAATGCTTGACGTACGGCAGTTACCGCTTTGGCATACCGCTCATTGGCTTGGCGTTGTTTTGTTGCCTCAAGCTCTGCTTGAACTTCTTTAACGATATCAGCCATGGTTATCTCCTTAATCAATCAGCATTTGGCAGGTTTTTTCAATCAATTTGGCACTGATAGCCATTTTATTAAGAGACGCTAAGCGGTTTACGCCACGCAAAAGCTTATTAAGACGGCGGGCATTACCCAGACTGGCTTTGACAAGCACGTCGTCAAATTCAGATGTGCCAATGTACGCTTGGCTTAGTATTGCTACATCGCCATCAGGTAGTTTGTCATGCAAATCACAGGCAAACCCCACACGGCTATACAGCTGTTTGTATTCGCCACGCTTACCACGCAAATTAGCTCTTAGCCGTGGCATACCTGCCAAAATCACCCCAACCCCTGACTTGTCGTGAATACGGCGGACAATCTCTAGGCATTTGTAGTTAAGCAGTTCAGCTTCATCAATAATCAACAAACGCTCAGAGCCTGCCAGTTTTTCAATAATGGCGGTGGTGTTGTCGTGATTATTGCGAGTGGGAACAATCCCAAGTTTATTGCACAGCTCCACCAGTAGCACCTTGGGGCTAAAGGTCGGGTCGGTTTCAATCAATACCACGTTTTCTACTGTTTTGGCATATTGCTTGAGTGCCATAGTTTTACCAAGACCAGCCTCACCAATCACAAGGTTAATATCTTTCATGGTATGAGCCATCGCACAGACATCTAGGATATTTTTGGCGGTGGTGGTTGCCACAAAATCGCTTTTGATGTCTTTTGATTTTTCATGGGCACGCTCTAGCATTTCACGCACTTTTTTGTCAATGCTTGCCACATCGCCTGTGTAAACTCCTTTGAGGTACTGGCTAATCACCGCTGGTGATACACCAAGCATGGTGGCGATTTTAGATTGAGACAATTTATGCTCTTCAGCATAGGCTTTTAACAATTCAACGCTCATTTGGTTTCTCCTTACATTACTTTGCGTTCTAGGGCTTGATGCTCGTACAGGATAATGTCATCATCGTCATCACTACACACTTCAGACCAAGTTGCATCTACAATGCGACCAAACAATTCTTTATTGTCATGCTCAATAAGCTTACGATTTTCAGCTTCAATACGGTCAATCTTCTCTTGAGCACGGCGTTTGACACCGCTTTGTCTTTTGGCTCGTGCGTTTTCCACATAAGTCTGCGGAAAGGCATCGCAAGTTTTCCAATCAAGCTTGGCATCACAGATATACTTACCATCGCCATCACGCACAATCACGCTACTGGCATCATGAATATCCACATAAATCACCACCGTTTGCCCATCAAAGAACTCCAGTGCCTCACTACCATAAGACTGATTAAGATAGCGAATGCGACCACGCTCAACCGTGCGATTAAAGGCAGGGCGATACAAATCACGAGCTTCTATATCAGACAATGGTACAATATCTTCATTTTGGCTTTGCATTTGAGCAATCAGCTCATCACGACAAGCTGCAGGGGTTGCTTTGATGGCATTGTGATAGTGGAAATTGTTATAACGCTCCACTTCTTCGTGGGCAACTGCCATCAGCTCATTCCAACCTGGCAAAATCTTCTTGCCACGCTTTTGAATGGCAGACAATTCGTTATCCGCTTTGCCTTTTTCTTTGGCTCGGCTAAAGCTTGCCACGGCATATAGATTTTTACGCACAGTTTCTTTATCACTGCCTGCCCCAAAGTAAGTTTCAAAGCGTTGCTCAATGCGATTGGGTACTTCTTTCATCGCACGTTCAATAATCCCACGTCCTTGCGGGTTTCCTGCGATACCTGTAGCGTGTACCACACCCAATCTTGGCAAAATTCCAGTCAGCTCATTGTCCATCACGTCATTAGACTGCCCTGAGCCATTATCACTATAATAGATAGCAGGTACGCCATGGCGTGTCATGGCATATCTTAGAGCATCAGCAACCGCCAAGTGGCTCTCGCTAAGTCCCAAACTCCACCCTACAATAAAGCGACTAGCAGCATCCATGATGATGGTAATCTCAGGCATAAAGTCAGAGCCATGGATAGGGTGAGCCACTTTGATTTTCATGGCATGACCATCACCCACCCAAACATCATTGGCAAACATCCATTCAGGATTCCAGTTGCGTTTGACATAGCTTTGTAGTTGCTTATAGCGTGAGCCTGTCACACGCCCACGCATTTGCACAAGCTTAGGTAGCTTATTAAAAGCATGACGCACTTGGGTGAGACTTGGCACACCAGACGCTCCCACCAGCTGACTATACTCAAAAGCGAACTCTTCATAGGCACGGCTTAGCACAAGCCCTTTGGGATTGCGATACACCGCCAAAAAATAAGGTAGCCAGTCTATATGAGCCACATTCATAACAGGTCTGCCTTGCTTGGCAGGAGCAAGCAGGCTTAATACATCACTACCGCTTTGGCATTTGTCACTATCTAGCACCCATTGATGCAGCTTTCTTGTGCCAACACCAGTTTTTTGCTTGTTGTTACAGGCAATGGCAATATCACACACTTGGTTGTAATCCACCCCATGAATGACAGGCAAGGCGTTTTGTCGTGATAGGGTGCTGATATACGCTATCGCACGAGTGCGACCCATCTCATCTTCATACATCCCCACCAAGTTTGCCATCATAAGCCGTGCATCAGCAGTCTTTCTTTGTGCTTCATCAAGACTTGCGACATCACGTCCACGATTGATGGTGGTTTTGCTCATCTTTGGCATCATGGCACGAAGCGTACGCATTTTGATTTCATCTTGTACGTCTTTGGGTAGCCCATCAAAGGCATATTCAAGACCACCGCCACGACCTTGACGGGGGCGAGATTGCCAGTTTTCTTTTTGTGCAAGACGTTTAATTGTGCGTTCACTAGCACCGCCCACACAGCCCAAGCTACTCAGCTCTTTGGCGGAATAATGGCTTTTCATACCACCTCCAACCGTGCCTTTAAATCGTCAATTTTCTTAGTTCGTTTTACTTTCTTTGCATTTTGTTCATGATAGAAAGGAAACATGGTTTCAAATGGGCAATCACTTGCTATGGCTATTGCTTTGGCGATACGTTTACTACCACGACCATCACGAATAACGCCAGCCACAGATTGTGGACGAACGCCCAAAGCCTCAGCGACTGTGCTTGCGTTATAACCACGCAACTTTAATGCTTGATAAATTTCATCAGCTTTCATACAATAACCTGTTGAATTAACCTTAAATTTTTAACTTCATCAATGAGTTGCGATAGCTACCAAACTTCATTGGGTGTATATTAGTACAATATATTTTACTTGTCAATAAAATTTTACATGTAAAAGGAGATTTTTTATGTTTGACTTGCAAGAAGTTGCCGTAAGGCTAGTAGAAGAAAGGGCTAGACTGGGTTTTAGTCAAAATGCCCTTGCCGAAAAAACAGGCAAAAGTCGTCAGCAATATATCAATTACGAAACAGGTCGTAGTGAGATGACGATTGGATTTTTGTTTGAAATTGCACAACTAGGCATAGATATTCAGTACATTGTTACAGGTGTTAAGTCTGTTAATCTTGACCAAATTACCAAACAAGAAGAACAATCTGTGCCTGAGACCACTACTCACAATATTCATGGCAATGTTTCTAACAGTGTGTTTGCAGGCTCAGGTTCTACTGTTCACCAAGTGAATACACAAAAACACATCACCAGAACCACAGCTGAAGTAACACCTGGCATTGAGCATATTACAGATGAACAAAGGGCAAACCTAAAACGATTAGTGGATGAGATTGTGGAACTTGAAAGCAAGTATAGAACCGCTAAATCTGCCAAAGGTTATCAAACCGTCTGGAACTCATTAAATAAGAAATTAAAAGTTCCTACCTATACACTCATTCCTTTGGAGAAGTACGAAACTGCAAGAAAGCACTTGCAAACATGGATAGGTCGTTTAACCTCAACAAAAACTGCGGTCAATACAGATACAGAAAGTATTCGTAAACGCCGTTATGCTTATATTCACACCAACCTAAACCAATGGGGATTAGAAGAGTGGTTTAGGCAATACTTACAAGAACGTCATGGAGTAGAAAGCCTAACCCAACTTGATGATGCACGCTTAGACCAAGCTCGCCATGCCGTTGCCTATCAAGTGCGTAAGCGTTCTAACACATAACATGGACAAACTTAGACATCACTCTGTCTAAGTTAGTTTTCTTACTTGTCTGAGTTATCTTTATAAGATATTGATTTATATAATTATTTTATAACTTGGACAAAATATTTTTTTAGAGCGTTTTGTCCAAGTTGTCTTAGTTGAACTTGGACAGTGTTGTCAGCCCAATATTATCAAGGGGTAGATTAAATCGTTCGCACAATGGACGACAGGCTCTATGTCAAGCGGACGTAGTGGGTACCCACAGGGGGCTTGCGTCTCATCAGCGACAACAGCTTTTATGAGAGTTTTGACATCACACGCCAAGATCTAGAACACGGGAACGTACAGGTGTATGGTCAAGTCATCCACCTAAGCTACGACTTAGCCCACTAACAAGGAAACCCCATGACCGACATCACAGAGCAAGTCTATCAAGCCATCAAGGAGCTAACAGACCCCTATTTGTTATCATCACTTAAACACCGTTTAAACGCCTAT
>JBHBMT010000202.1:0-3526 GCA_041773075.1 Moraxella sp. | reverse complement strand
TATATATGAGTAGCAAAATGTATAAACAATTGATGGCGGTGGCAATAGTGACATTTGCGCTAGGGGCAGTGCTGGGGTTTGGTGTTGGAATGCGTCAGGGAATAAAAACAGCGCATACAACAGTACCCAAGACCATTGATGTGGTTGCCCACCCAAACGATATGACAGCAAAAACATCTTCTTTGAATGCAGTGCAGACACACCAAGCAACACAAGACAAAAAAGAGCAAACTCTTTTTTCTACCCATCAATTGACCGAACAAAGCGCCAAGGCGATTCTTAATGGACTGCCTGATGCAGAATTAAATCGTTATATTGTGCGGTTTATGAGTGCAAGTGATGCCGCGCTGATTACAGATAAGCGCCAATTTGCCAATCGTGCCATCGAGGAGTTGTATCAACATAATAGCAATCAACCATTGGTTGGGCAGGTGCGCTTGGCAGCCAGTGCTGAGTTTCCAGAGGCTTCTTTGAATGTGCAAACATTGCAAAAGAATCAAACATTATATGCGCATTTTGATACGTTTGGCAAAGTACCACTAGGTGCAAATGTGTTTGTCAAATGGACAAATCGCCATACAGGTGAAGTGCTGTTGTTTGAAAAAAAGCCCATTGTAGCGGATAAAAACCAAAATTGGGTCAGTTATCGCCCTTATGCTGGCTGGCAAGTAGGGGCTTATGACATTCGTTTTTATGAGTTTAATTCTGCATTAACCCCTGTGGCACAGCTTAGCTATGATGTGTTTGCAGTGGTTGATTAGGGTGTTGATGATTGGTTAAGCGAACTATTTGGCAAATCATAAGTGTGCTAGGTGACAAATATACTTGTTAAACTTAGAGTCTGTATTTACAACATGACACCATCAACATTTGTTGTAAAAACAAGGGTATGGTTTTTGCTTTTGTATAAAAACTGACTAAGTCCAGCTTTATAAAGCGCAAGAAGTGTCAATACCCTTATAATAGCTTGATTAAATTCTCACATTGCAGCCATCAATCACCCCACCACCAAGACAGACATCACCATCATAAAAGACGACAGATTGCCCTAAGGTAACAGCACGCTGCGGCTCATCAAACACCACTTTGACTTTATCGCCGTCATGATAAAGGGTGCAAGTTTGGTCAGGCTGACGATAGCGAGTTTTGGCAGTAAGCCTTGCACCATCGGCAGGCGGTGCAACTACCCAATCTAATTTATAAGCAGTGAGCTCGGTGGACATCAAATAAGGGTGGTCATGCCCTTGACCGACGATTAGGCGGTTGTTTTCAAGGTCTTTATGTAGGACAAACCATGGTGCATCGGTGCGACCCGACACCCCACCGATACCAATCCCGCCACGTTGACCAATGGTGTAATACATCAAACCATCATGCTTGCCGATACACACGCCATCATCGGTATAGATGTCGCCTTGTTTGGCAGGCAGATAAGTTTGCAAAAAGTCTTTGAACTTACGCTCACCAATAAAGCAAATGCCTGTGCTGTCTTTTTTCTTGGCGGTGGCAAGATTCCACTTTTCGGCAATGGCACGCACAGCAGGCTTTTCAAGTTCGCCCACAGGAAATAGGGTGCGAGCGATTTTATCCCCACTGACGGCATGCAAAAAATAACTTTGGTCTTTGTTGCCATCAAGCCCACGAAGTAGCCTTGCCTTACCATCTACTGCAAAACTACGGCGTGCATAATGCCCTGTGGCGATAAAATCTGCCCCTAAGGTAAGCGCATAATCCAAAAAGGCTTTGAATTTGACTTCTTTGTTGCACAAAATATCAGGGTTTGGCGTGCGACCCGCCCCATATTCTGCCAAAAAATGCTCAAATACTCTGTCCCAATATTCCATCGCAAAATTGGCGGTGTGTAGATGAATGCCAATGCTGTCGGCAACGGCTTGAGCGTCCGCTAGGTCTTCAAGGGCGGTGCAATATTCGGTGCCGTCATCTTCTTCCCAGTTTTTCATAAACAAGCCTTCAACAGCAAAGCCTGCTTCTTTGAGTAGCACAGCAGAAACGGAAGAATCAACACCGCCAGACATACCGACGATGACTTTGATGTCTTTGGGTTCTTTGCCAAGGGAGTTGGCGACATCGGCTAGGGTAAAAGGGGTGGTCATGATTTTTCTTTAATGATTAAATTGGTTTAAAAAATGAATTATAAGGGTATTAACCAAGTTTTTGCAAGTTACTTAGTGGTTCTGACCGTTAATGTCATTGCCAGTAAAATACCTAGGCTAATTGCAATTGGCATTCCCATAAAAACGGCAAAATATGTGCTATGTATGAACTCGTATTTTATTGTTTGGCTAGCTATGACAATATAGCGATAGATAAAAATGATTAAATAAAGTAGTAAAGGAAGTAAACTACCCCTTTGGAGGTATTGTCCTTGTGTATTGCGAGTAATAAGTGGATATTTGTCAAACCATAACTGTGCAATATAAAAACTCAATCCAATACAAAGTATAAATACACTAATGGTAAGCAAAACCTTTGGGCTGGACATCATCATCATAAAGCTAAGTGGTAGAAAGATGATGGGAAAAATTAGTAAACGTAAAGGTTGAACAAAGCGAGTTTTAAGTTGTACACCGCCCAAATAAATCAAGGCGAAAAAGATAATCCAAACCCAAATAGGTGTATGTGTGATCAGCTGCATTGCAGTCATATGTTCTCTCCATGAGAATGATCACGCAGTTGAGCCAAATCCCCATCCCAAGACAGCTTGCCACGCAATGCACGCAAGTTTTGCTGGGCGTGATGAGCAATCAATAGCCTTAAACCTTGCTCAATCACATCGCTTTGACTATCTAGCCCAGTGCTTTTCATGGCTTGCTCAATCAAGTCATCATCAATCATAACAGAACCAATTTGCATAAGCTATCCTTGGGGTGTTTTGGTCATTATACCAAATTCCCACTTATTTTGTGCTATAATCCATCATTTCAAGAGAAAAGGTAGATTATGCTAAGAATCGGTCAGGGTTTGGATGTACACGCATTTACCGATGGCGACCATGTAACGCTTGGCGGTATTAAAATTCCCCATACGCATGGTATCAAGGCACATTCCGATGGCGATGTATTGCTTCATGCCTTATGTGATGCGCTTTTGGGGGCGTTGGCACTCGGTGATATTGGTCAGCATTTTCCTGATACTGATGATGCCTATAAAGGTGCAGATAGTAAGGTATTACTTGCCCATGTGTATAACCTAGTCAAGTCAAAGGGTTATCAGCTTATCAATGCCGACATGACGGTGATTTGTGAAGCGCCAAAACTTGCCCCACACAATCTAGCCATGCGTGAATGTATCGCAAAGGTGCTTGGCGTGAGCGTGGATTGTATCAGTATCAAAGCCACCACCAACGAAAAAATGGGCTATTTGGGACGAAAAGAAGGCATTTTTGCCAGCAGTGTGGTGCTACTTCAAAAGATGAATGGTTAAAAGGATTTTATATGAGTCATCAAAATTCTGCGTTATTATTGATAGATTTACAACAAGGCTTTGCCGATGAAGCACATTGGGG
>JBHBMT010000201.1:0-4773 GCA_041773075.1 Moraxella sp. | reverse complement strand
GTGCAGGTCCTAGAGATGGGCTGATGGTAGGTTTGACACAGCAAACAGGCTTAAAAGTGGGCGTTGTGCGTACGCTTTTGGAAGGGTCAGTGTGTTTGATTGGCTGGCTGCTTGGGGGTGTGGTGGGCTTGGCGACGTTGGTGTTTGCCTTTGGGGTGGGGGCGGTGGTGCAAATTGCACTAGATATGCTGTTTAGGATTTATCCGCAGTCGCCGACAGTCAATGAAGTAAGATAATTAAATCTGTATTTATTAAGGAATTTTATGACTACTTTTCAAATCACTGACATCACCATCGGCACAGGCAAATCTGCCGAGCGTGGGGCGTTAATTACCGCTCATTATGTTGGCACGCTTGCTGATGGTACAGAGTTTGATAGCTCGCACAGTCGTGGGCAGGCTTTTGAGTGTGTGATTGGCACAGGGCGGGTGATTAAAGGTTGGGATTTGGGTGTGCTGGGTAGTGAAATGGGCGCTAAACTTCTACAAAAGTGGGGCATGACCCTTGAATTGCCAGATTTTGAGCCGATGAAAGTTGGCGGCACACGGCAGCTTATTGTCCCTGCGCAGTTGGCGTACGGTGAGCGGTCTGTGGGTAAAATCTTGCCAAATTCGGATTTGACTTTTGTTATTGAGCTCTTTGATGTCAAAACAAGGGAGTGATGGTCGTAGGATTACCAAAAATATCTATTTAAAAACCAAAGCAATAGCAAATACCAGCATTGGTCGTGCCAAACAAAAAGGAGTTGCACTTTAATCACGATTGATGGAATTGTCTTATGTTATGATATAATCACCACCATAATTAAAATTTTAGTCTATCAATACCATCATGCAAAATACCATCGCCATTCGTGGGGCGCGCACCCACAATCTAAAAAATATTGACCTTGATATCCCAAGAGACAAACTGGTTGTGATTACAGGATTGTCAGGGTCGGGCAAGTCCTCTTTGGCATTTGACACCTTATACGCCGAAGGGCAGCGCCGCTATGTAGAAAGCTTATCGGCATACGCACGCCAATTTTTAAGCCAAATGGAAAAACCTGATGTGGATAGCATTGATGGTTTGTCCCCTGCCATTGCGATTGAACAAAAATCAACCAACCACAACCCGCGCTCTACGGTGGGTACCATTACTGAAGTCTATGATTATCTGCGCTTACTTTATGCGCGTGTAGGCACCCCTTTTTGTCCTGAACATGGCGAGCCTATGGTGGCGCAGACCGTCAGTGAAATGGTGGATATTATCCTTGTCAAGGACGAAGGCGTGCGCTTGATGCTGCTTGCACCTGTGGTACGCGAACGCAAAGGCGAGCACACCGCTTTACTTGAAGGGCTGCAAGCACAGGGCTTTATGAAGGTGCGTATTGATGGGACAATTTATGATATGGATGAATTGCCCACACTTGCCAAAACGCACAAACACACCATTGAGGTGGTGGTGGACAGATTCAAAGTGCGTACTGATTTAGGCAATCGAGTTGCCGAAAGTTTGGAGGTCGCCTTAAAGCTTGGTGATGGCATTGTCATAGTTCAGTCTATGGAAGAGGGTAGCGAGCAAATTTTATCCGCCAAACATTCTTGCCCCATCTGTGATAAAGCTGTAGGTGAGCTTGAGCCACGATTATTTAGCTTCAATAATCCGCACGGTGCCTGCCCCGATTGTGATGGCTTGGGTAAACGCCAGTTTTTCAGTGCCGAACGCATCGTCGCCCACCCTGAAAAATCCCTAAATCAAGGAGCGATTCATGGCTGGGACAAAGCCCATGCGTATTATTTTGGAATTTTAACCCAAGTCTGTCATCATTTTGACATTGACATGGACAGCCCTTGGCAAGCACTCCCCAAAAAGCAGCAGAGCCTGATTTTAAATGGTTCTGGCAAAGAAAAAGTCACTTTAAACTTTACTGATGAGCGTGGCAAAAAGTACGAAAAAAACACCCCCTTTGAGGGCATTTTGCCTTATTTTGAACGTCGTTATCACAATACGACCAGCACCCTTGTCAAAGATGAACTTGCCAAGTATTTATCAGATACTACCTGTGACAGCTGTGGAGGTGTGCGCCTAAATGACATCGCCCGTCATGTCAAGGTGGATAATAAGGGCATTGGTGAAATCATCGCCATGCCGATTGGTCAAGCGTGGCAATATTACCAAGGCTTAAGCTTATCAGGGCATAAAGGCGAAATTGCAGATAAAATTTTTAAGGAAATCCGCGAACGCTTGGGCTTTTTAAACAAAGTGGGGCTAGAGTATTTAAATCTTGCTCGTTCTGCTGAAACGCTGTCAGGAGGTGAGGCGCAGCGTATTCGTTTAGCCAGTCAAATTGGTGCAGGACTGATGGGGGTGATGTATGTGCTAGATGAGCCATCCATTGGCTTACATCAGCGCGACAATGACCGCTTGATTGAAACGTTGGTGTATCTCAAAAATTTGGGCAATACGGTGGTAGTGGTAGAGCACGATGAAGATGCCATTCGCCATGCTGACCATGTGATTGACATTGGGGTGGGCGCTGGCGTGCATGGAGGGCGAGTGATTGCCCAAGGCAGTGCCGATGACATCGCCAAAGTGGCAGACTCCTTGACGGGTCAATATTTGTCAGGCAAAAAGCGCATTGAAGTTCCTGTCATTCGCCACACACCCAAACTGGTTAAGGTGGGCAAAAAAGAGCTCAAAGGCTATATTGAGCTTAAAGGTGCACGCGGTAACAATCTTAAGAATGTGGATTTAAAGCTGCCACTTGGGGTGATGAGCTGTATTACGGGTGTTTCAGGCTCTGGTAAATCTACGCTAATTAATCGCACGCTCATGCCTTTGGCTGCCACAGCGCTTAACAATGCCACCACCTTAAGCGCTGAACGCTATGACAGCATCACAGGATTGGAACACTTAGACAAAATGGTGGATATTGACCAATCCCCCATCGGGCGCACTCCACGCAGCAATCCTGCGACCTATACAGGGGTGTTTACGCTCATTCGTGATTTATACACCCAAACTGAAGATGCCAGAGCTCGTGGTTACAGGGCAGGGCGTTTTAGTTTTAATGTCAAAGGAGGGCGTTGTGAAGTCTGCCAAGGCGATGGCATGATTAAGGTGGAAATGCACTTTTTGCCTGATATGTATGTGCCATGTGATGCCTGCCATGGTAAGCGCTACAACCGTGAAACCTTGGAAGTCAAATACAAGGGCAAATCCATCAGTGATGTACTGGACATGACTGTAGAAGAGGCGTTGGTATTTTTTGCTGCCATTCCTGCCATTCATAGACGTTTAGAGGCTTTGGCAGAAGTAGGGCTTGATTATATTCGTTTGGGGCAGTCTGCTACCACCTTATCAGGTGGTGAAGCCCAACGGGTCAAGCTTGCCAAGGAGCTCTCCAAGCGCGATACAGGACAGACCTTGTATATTTTAGATGAGCCAACCACGGGGCTGCATTTTCATGACATTGCCAAGCTATTGCATATCTTGCATACCCTGCGCGACCGTGGCAATACCATTGTGGTGATTGAGCACAATCTTGATGTGATTAAAACGGCTGATTGGGTGATTGATTTGGGCTATGAAGGCGGTGATGGCGGCGGGCAAATTGTAGCACAAGGCACCCCTGAGCAGGTGGCAGAAGATAGTCAATCACACACAGGACGATTTTTAAAGCCATTATTGGCAAAGTCTGTCAAATAACTCTAGCAATTTTTGATAAAATTGGGTAAAGTAGCAAAATTACTTTAGGGTGTGTTGATGTTTCAATTTGAGTGAACAATTTAGCTAAGTCACCAGCCTTTTTAGGCGATAAGCATAAGTCAATATGATACTATTGACAAGGTTGTCAACAACAAAAGGCACAAGGTTATTTTCACCAAAAGCGTACTCATCATTTAACATCCAACATTTTTTTTAAGGCGTGTGAAATGTCAGCACACCCTAATTTAGGAAACCATATATGGCAAGTGTAAATAAAGTCATCATCGTAGGCAATTTAGGCAACGATCCTGAAGTTCGTAGCTTTGATAATGGGGGAAAAATCGCCACCATTTCTGTGGCAACCACTGACCGTTGGAACGACCGTAATACAGGCGAGCCTAGAGAAGCCACAGAATGGCACCGCATTACCTTCAACAACCGTTTGGCGGAGATTGTTGAGCAGTACCTACGCAAAGGCTCTAGCGTTTATGTAGAGGGTAGCTTACACACGCGCAAATGGACTGACCAGCAAGGCATTGAGCGTTATTCCACAGAAATCCGCGCCCAGTCCATGCAAATGCTAGGCTCTCGTCAAGGCGGACAAGGCGGTGGCGACTGGCAGGGCAATCAAGGGGGTTATAATAACCAAGGAGGTTATCAAGGCGGTGGCTTTAATAACCAAGGGGGCAATTATCCTCGTGGTGGCAATGCCAATCAAGGGTATCCACAAGGGGGTGGTCAGGGTTATCAAGGCAATCAAAATGCACCCAGACAGCCTTCGCAAGGCAACTACCCACAAAATCAAGCACCTGCTTATCAGCAGCCTGCTCCACCTCCTGCACCACCTCAGCAAGGACATACCAATAATTTTGGCGCCCCTGCTCAAAACCCTTCATCTATGCCTATGGGGACAACTCCCAGCCAAAACATCACCGATGACGACATTCCGTTCTGAATTCCATATACAGAAATTATGTAAAAATACATCGTAGAAACCAGAGAGAAGCCTTATAAAATAAGACTTCTCTTTTTTTACATTAATTTTGACAAAACATCTTTAATTTGATAGTATTTATATATGAT
>JBHBMT010000200.1:0-17664 GCA_041773075.1 Moraxella sp. | reverse complement strand
TGGAGCTTAATGCCCCTGACATCATTGTGCGCAACGAAAAACGTATGCTACAAGAAGCGGTAGATGCATTGCTTGATAAGGGTCGCCATGGGAACAAAGGGGTGGTTTCACGCATTATGCCTGTAGAGGATATGCCCTATGATGAGCACGGCAACCCTGTGGACATCGTCCTAAACCCACTAGGCGTACCATCTCGTATGAATATTGGTCAGGTGCTAGAAACACACTTGGGCATGGCAGCCAAAGGCTTGGGTGACAAGATTGACGCTATGCTAAAAGCACAAGTGGCGATTGGTGAGTTGCGTGAGTTTTTGGATAAAATTTATAACCAAGTAGGCGGTGAGCAGGTGGACTTAGACAGCTTGTCTGATGAAGATTTGCTGGCAATGGCACAAAATTTACGCCAAGGTGTGCCTATGGGGACGGCAGTCTTTGATGGTGCTAAAGAAGACCAAATCAAAGCATTGTTAAGTTTGGCTGATTTATCCACCACAGGACAGCAAACCCTCTATGATGGGCGCACAGGCAAGAAATTTGACCGTCCTGTCACGGTGGGTTATATGTATATGCTGAAACTCAACCACTTGGTTGATGATAAGATGCACGCGCGTTCTACGGGCTCTTATAGCTTAGTCACTCAACAGCCTTTGGGTGGTAAGGCGCAGTTTGGTGGTCAGCGCTTCGGTGAAATGGAAGTGTGGGCGCTAGAAGCTTATGGTGCAACTTATACTTTACAAGAAATGCTGACCGTGAAGTCAGACGATGTGGAAGGTCGTACGCGTATGTACAAAAACATCGTTGATGGTGAACAGTATATGAACCCAGGTATGCCAGAATCCTTCAATGTCTTGACCAAAGAAATCCGCTCTTTGGGCATCAACATTGACCTAAAAGACAAAAAATAACCCGTCACCCAAGTTTGTCATCTAGGCAAGCTTGGGCCATATAGATGGGTTAGCCAGTATTGGTTAAACATCGGTATTTTAAGGGTGATAACATCGCCCAAAAATGGAGAATTCCTTTGAAAGACTTATTAGACCTATTTAAAGCCCCAACTGCCGATAGTCAGCGTGAATTTGACAGCATTCAAATTTCTTTAGCCTCACCTGAAACCATTAAATCATGGTCACATGGCGAAGTAAAAAAACCTGAAACCATCAATTATCGCACTTTTAAGCCTGAGCGTGATGGTTTGTTTTGTGCCAAAATCTTTGGACCTGTCAAAGATTTTGAATGTTTGTGTGGCAAATATAAGCGCCGTAAATTCCAAGGCATCATCTGCGAAAAATGTGGCGTGGAAGTTACTGCTGCCAAAGTGCGTCGTGACCGCATGGGGCATATTGAGCTAGCCAGTCCTGTGGCGCATATTTGGTTTTTAAAATCATTGCCAAGTCGTATTGGTCTATTGCTTGATATTACGCTGCGTGACATTGAGCGCGTGCTTTATTTTGAAAGCTATATCGT
Organism: Moraxella sp.; assembly: GCA_041773075.1. Classification (GTDB taxonomy): domain Bacteria; phylum Pseudomonadota; class Gammaproteobacteria; order Pseudomonadales; family Moraxellaceae; genus Moraxella. Next base: position 16,200 of record JBHBMT010000200.1, on the reverse strand, counting down.
CACCGACCCTGGCATGACCAATCTTGAAAAAAATCAGCTACTTGATGATGAAGAGTACTATAATGCGCTAGAGCAGTACGGTGATGAATTTATCGCCAAGATGGGCGCAGAAGCGGTTCAAGATTTGTTAAAAGACATTGATGTGGATAATGAGATTGATGTATTGCGTGCTGAAATCCCGCAAACAGGCTCAGAAACCAAACTTAAAAAAATGTCCAAGCGTTTAAAGCTGTTAGAGGCGTTCCGTGACTCAGGCAATAAGCCTGAATGGATGGTGATGACGGTATTGCCAGTATTGCCACCTGATTTGCGTCCGCTTGTGCCCCTAGAAGGCGGTCGTTTTGCCACGTCTGACCTAAACGACTTGTATCGCCGAGTTATTAACCGCAACAACCGCCTAAAGCGCCTTTTGGAGCTTAATGCCCCTGACATCATTGTGCGCAACGAAAAACGTATGCTACAAGAAGCGGTAGATGCATTGCTTGATAATGGTCGCCGTGGTCGTGCAATCACTGGTAGTAATAAGCGCCCATTGAAGTCTTTGGCTGATATGATCAAAGGTAAACAAGGTCGTTTCCGTCAAAACCTTTTGGGTAAACGTGTGGATTATTCAGGGCGCTCGGTGATTGTGGTAGGTCCGACGTTGCGTTTGCATCAGTGTGGTTTACCCAAAAAGATGGCGCTAGAGCTATTTAAGCCCTTTACTTATGCTAAGCTGCTACAAAACAACATTGCCAGCACCATCAAAGCTGCTAAGCGTATGGTTGAGCGCGAAGAGCCAGCGGTTTGGGATATGCTTGCCAGTGTGATTCGTGAGCATCCAGTACTACTTAACCGTGCACCAACGCTACACCGTTTGGGCTTGCAAGCCTTTGAACCTGTGTTGATTGAAGGTAAAGCCATTCAGTTGCACCCCTTGGTGTGTGCGGCATTTAACGCTGACTTTGACGGTGACCAAATGGCGGTGCATGTGCCATTGACCTTAGAAGCGCAATTAGAAGCGCGCGCGCTGATGATGTCTACCAACAACATCTTATCGCCTGCCAACGGTGAGCCTATTATTGTACCTTCGCAAGACGTGGTTTTGGGTTTGTATTATATCAGTCGTAGCCACATCAATGCCAAAGGCGAAGGCATGATTTTTACAACGGTCAATGAGGCTTTGCGCGCCATTGGTTCAGATGATTTAAGTGTCAATGCCAAAATCAAAGTACGTGTGACCGAAACAGTGCTGAATCAAGAAACAGGCGAAAAAACCACTCATACCGAACTTAAAGACACGGTGGCAGGTCGTCTTTTGATTTGGAATATTATGCCTGAAGGTATGGCGTTTGAAGAGTGTAATAAAGAGATGACCAAAAAGAACATCTCAGGTCTTTTAAACTCATGCTATCGTAAATTGGGCGTAAAAGAGTCGGTACTGTTTGCTGACCATTTGATGTATTTAGGATTTGCCCAAGCGACTTTGTCAGGCATTTCTATTGGCTTGGAGGATATGGTGATTCCACCTGCCAAAAAAGACATCATTGAGGCTGCCGATGCTGAAGTACGCGCTATTGAAATACAGTTTGAAGATGGGGTGGTGACTGCAGGTGAGCGCTACAACAAAGTGGTTGATATTTGGTCGCGTACTTCTGATAAAGTTGCCAATGCCATGATGGAAAACTTGGCAACAGACATTGTTATTAATGCTGAAGGTCAAGAAGAAGCCCAAAAATCATTTAACTCTATTTATATGATGAGTGATTCAGGAGCTCGTGGTAGTGCCACCCAGATTCGTCAGCTAGCGGGTATGCGTGGATTGATGGCAAAGCCAGATGGGTCTATTATTGAAACCCCAATTAAAGCCAACTTCCGCGAAGGCTTGACTGTTTTGCAGTACTTTATTTCAACACACGGTGCGCGTAAGGGTCTGGCGGATACAGCATTAAAAACAGCAAACTCTGGTTATTTGACTCGCCGTTTGGTGGATGTAGCACAAGACTTGGTTATTACCCAAGATGATTGCGGTACCGAGGCGGGACAATTGATGACGCCTGTGATTAATGGGGGTGAGATTGTTGAGCGTTTAGGTGATCGTGTTTTAGGTCGTGTGACCGCCAAAGATGTGGTGAATGCTTCTGGTGAGGTGGTGATTGCATCGGGTACCTTGATTGATGAGCGTTTGGTTCAAGCGTTAGATGATAATGCCATTGATGAAGTGTGGGTGCGTTCGGTGATTACCTGTGAAGCCAAGCAGGGCGTGTGTGCCAAGTGCTATGGACGTGACTTGGCACGTGGACATTTGGTCAATATTGGTGAATCTGTTGGCGTAATGGCAGCACAATCTATCGGTGAACCAGGTACTCAGCTAACGATGCGTACTTTCCACGTTGGGGGTGCAGCCTCAGCCGCTTCAGTAGACAACAGTGTTACGGTTGCAAATACAGGAACAGTGCGTTTTCATAACACCAAAACAGTTGCTCATGCTGATGGATATTTGGTGGTAGTATCGCGTTCTGCTGAAATTGGCGTAGCAGATTCTCAAGGGCGCGAGCGCGAGCGCTACAAAGTACCTTATGGTTCAAGCCTTTTGGTGGCTGATGGCACTACTGTCACTGCAGGCGATGTCATTGCCAAATGGGATCCGCATACCCACCCAATTATCACCGAATTTTCTGGTAAAGTCCGCTTTAGTGACATCAATGATGGCATGACTGCAGCAGTAAAAGTGGACGACTTGACAGGCGTACAATCTTTTGAAATCTTGGCAGGTAAAGACCGTCCAAGCACTGCCAAAGATTTGCGCCCTGCGATTGTCTTGGTGACAGATGATGGTAAAGAAGTGGTGTATTTCTTACCTGCAGAAACCGTGATTCGTGTTGGCGAGGGTGATACCGTGACCGCAGGTTCGGTGTTGGGTCGTGTGCCACAAGCCACATCAGGTACCAAGGATATTACAGGGGGCTTGCCACGCGTTGCTGACTTGTTTGAAGCGCGCCGTCCCAAAGACCATGCTATCATGGCAGAGATTAGTGGGGTGGTAAGTTTTGGTAAAGAAACCAAAGGCAAAAACCGTTTTATCATCACCAGTGAAGATGGTGAGGTGTATGAAGAATTGATTCCAAAGTGGCGTCAAATTAACGTCTTTGAGGGCGAAACTGTAGAGCGTGGCGAAGTGGTGTCAGATGGACCGCAAAACCCACACGATATTTTGCGCCTACAAGGAGAGACGGCATTGGCAAAATACATTGTCAATGAAGTGCAAGAAGTTTATCGCTTACAAGGGGTGAAAATCAATGATAAGCATATTGAGGTGATTGTTCGCCAAATGCTGCGCAAGGTTGAAATTACTGATGGCGGCGATTCTAGCTACTTTAAAGGCGACCAAGCAGAATACAACAAGATTCGTGAGCTTAATGAACGCTTGAATGCTGAAAATAAGTTCCCTGTTAAGTATGAGCGCCAATTACTAGGTATTACCAAAGCAAGTCTTGCTACCGAAAGCTTTATTTCGGCAGCGTCTTTCCAAGAAACCACTCGTGTCTTGACAGCGGCTGCGGTGATGGGCAAAGTGGATGACCTAAGTGGCTTAAAAGAAAACGTGGTGGTGGGTCGCTTGATTCCAGCAGGAACAGGCTTGGCATACCATAAAGAGCGTGAGCGCTTAGCAAGTTTGCGTGCTAATAAGACAGAGGTTGGCAAAGATGACATTGCTGATGATGTGTTTGTAGAAACCAATCTGACCCCAACCGAGCAGTTTAGTCAGGCATTTGCAGATGAGCTAAACCAAGCAGGCGATAATTAATTTCAAAAACACAAACAAGCTCTTAATTAAGGGCTTGTTTTTTTTAACTACCATCAAAAATAGCGAGGACCTCTTAACATTTTGTGGTTATACCTGAAGTCAGAAAAATAGGTCTAATAGAGATTTTAATGTAAAAATGCTATACCGCCTTTATAAAATAAGCGCTACTTTTTGTGGGGAAATAATGGTATAATAACCGACTTTGTTTAATTTGGCACCAAACCTAAAGACAATGTTGGATTCGTTGTTTATTGGGCTTCGGTGCTTTTTAATTTATTAATTGAGATTTTATGTCAAACATTCAACATTTACGCAACATCGCCATCATCGCCCACGTTGACCATGGTAAAACAACATTGGTAGATAAGCTTCTTCAACAATCAGGCGCGCTAGGTGAGCGTGTTGGGGAGATTGAGCGTGTGATGGATTCAAATGCCCTAGAAAGTGAGCGCGGCATTACCATTCTTGCCAAAAATACCGCCATTAAATGGTTGGATAAACGTACCAACACAGAGTATCGTATTAATATTGTGGACACTCCAGGGCATGCTGATTTTGGCGGTGAGGTGGAGCGCGTACTATCCATGGTGGATTGTGTGTTGTTGCTTGTGGATTCTCAAGAAGGACCGATGCCACAAACGCGCTTTGTGACCCAAAAAGCCTTTGCTCGAGGTTTAAAGCCCATTGTGGTCATCAATAAGGTGGATAAGCCTGGAGCGCGCCCTGACTGGGTAATGGATCAAGTATTTGATTTATTTGATAATTTGGGTGCAACCGATGAGCAGCTTGATTTTCCTATTGTGTATGCCTCTGGTATTAATGGGATTGCAGGGCTGGAGGTGGATAATTTAGCACCTGATATGACCCCATTATTTGAGACCATTGTGGATATTGTTGAGCCACCACATGTAGATGTGAATGGCGCATTTCAAATGCAGATTTCAAGCTTGGATTATAATAGCTTTGTAGGTGTCATTGGTGTAGGACGTATTCAGCGCGGTCAAGTTAAAACAAATACACCTGTTGTGGTGGTTGATACAGAAGGCAAAAAGCGCAATGGTCGCATTTTAAAAATTATGGGCTATCATGGGCTTGAGCGTATTGATGTGGATAGTGCATCAGCAGGTGATATTGTGTGTGTGACAGGAATTGATGCACTTAATATTTCTGATACCTTATGTGATCCTGCAGTGGTAGAGGCATTGCCGCCTTTGAGTGTGGATGAGCCAACCGTTTCTATGACTTTTCAGGTGAATGACTCCCCCTTTGCAGGACGTGAGGGCAAATATGTGACTTCGCGTAATTTGCGTGAGCGTTTGGAGCGCGAATTGATTCATAATGTGGCATTGCGCGTAGAAGATACCGACAGTCCTGAAAAATTTAAGGTATCAGGGCGTGGTGAGTTGCACTTGTCCGTGTTGATTGAAAATATGCGCCGTGAAGGGTATGAGCTTGGTGTTTCTCGCCCTGAAGTGATTGTGCGCGAGATTGATGGGGAAAAACAAGAGCCTTTTGAAAATGTGATTTTTGATATTGAAGAGCAGCATCAAGGGTCGGTCATGGAGCAAGTGGGCTTGCGTAAAGGCGAGATGACCAATATGGAGCTAGATGGTAAGGGGCGTATGCGCATTGAAGCAGTCATGCCATCGCGTGGCTTGATAGGGTTTCGTTCTGAATTTTTGACCATGACATCTGGTACGGGTATTTTGACATCCAGTTTTTCGCATTATGGCGCACAAAAAACAGGTGATGTGGGCGGGCGCATTAATGGTGTTTTGGTTTCTATGACATCTGGCACTTGCTTAGGCTATGCCTTATTTAACTTACAAGAGCGTGGCAGATTGTTTGCCGAGCCAGGTCTTGAGGTGTATGAAGGGATGATTGTTGGTATTAATTCGCGTGGTGATGATATGGTGGTTAATCCTACCAAAGCCAAACAATTGACCAACGTACGTGCTTCTGGAAGCGATGAAAATATTATTTTGACCCCTGCGATTAAATTTAGCTTAGAGCAGGCATTAGAATTTATTGAAGATGATGAATTGGTGGAGGTGACACCAGAGTCTATTCGCATTCGTAAGCGTTATTTGACTGAAAATGAGCGTAAGCGCCACAGTCGTAAAAAAGAGGCTTAATAATAGGGTGGCAAGGCAATAGCTGTCTTGCCATCGTTACCATATTGCATATAAATGGTTTATATTTGTTTTTATTTAATATATAAATTAAAATTATTGTAATTTGTTATGGCTGTTTTATGTTATAATAAAAAATTGCATTATGTGCCATGTGCATAAAATCAACAATGGGGCGTTTTGCGCCATATTTTTTTTTGAGGTTATAATGAGTATTATTCAAGAATTTAAAGAGTTTGCTGTCAAAGGCAATGTAATGGACCTTGCCATTGGTGTGATCATTGGTGCTGCTTTTGGTAAGATTACCACATCATTGGTGGAAGATGTTATTATGCCATTGATTTCTGCTATTATTGGCGATATTGACTTTAGTAATCTATTGATTCCTTTGGCAGCGGTGCCAGAGGGAACGGAGATGACTTATGCAGCGCTTAAAGCGGCAGGCGTTCCTATGTTGGCTTATGGTAATTTTATTACTGTTTTGATTAACTTTATCATCTTGGCATTTATTGTATTTATGATGGTTAAAGGCATTAACAAGCTGCGCAAAAAAGAAGAGCCAGCACCTGCTGCACCTGCAGAGCCCTCTGAAGAAGTATTGCTGCTACGTGAAATTAGTGCAAAACTTGGTAAAAATAGCTAAAGTATCGGTTTGATTAATAAACATTTCAAAGCTGTACCACACCCCAAAGTTAGATAATCTTTGGGGTGTTTTTTATTTGAGATTATCTAGGAGTGTTGATATTGCACACCTTTTAAGAAAAAATTAGGCTTTGGATGGGACGGTTTGGGGTTAATTGACTATAAAACTGGCTAACTTTTTGTTTTCATCATCAAACCGCTTGTTGATATGCTCTATCAATAGCACAATCTTTATTGAAGTAGTTATGTTTTTTTTGGGGGTTAAATTGCAAATACAACACATCAGGATATCCTAAAAGATAAAAATAACCCACTGTGATGACAATGGGTTATTGTTTTTGTTTAAGATAAGCTATTTTGATGAGTTAAGCTTTATTGATGGGTTAAGCCTGAATAGTTTAAGGTGCAACAATCACAGTGTCATTGCTATGAATGATTACTTCTGAGGGCTGCGTAACAATAAAGCGTACTTCGCCTTGGGGGTTTTGTTGAGACTTAACATAATTATCATAGGCAGGAGAGCAGCCAGAGCAACGTTGTAAAGCACTCCAAGGACCTGCTACTAGGGTTTCATAGCTTTCATCTACGCTGTCAGAAGCCATAGCAAAGGGTAGATTAACTACATGTGCTACAGTACCCAAAACAGCGCCAACAACCTGTAGTGGTTTACCAATGGTCACATCTGCCATGGTACTACCATAAGTAGGTCCAAACCCTTGGCTTTCATCAATTTCAATAGCGGCGTGTGCACTGCCAGCAAAAACAAAGCTTAGTGCAGTGGCAACAAGAATACGTTTCATGGGAACATCCTTAACAGACGGTGATAGTATCATTGTCAATGGGCATCCGTCGGCACACCGCAAAGACACTTAATTATGCTTATTAAACCAAGATAATCATCATTTATCAAGTCCATTTACATAAACTTAGCCAAATTGGGCGATTTTTCCGATAAAGGGTAGGAGTTGATTATTTTGTAATCAGTTTTTGAGTGATATGGGTGGGGTGGTTATGAGAGGCTGGCAAGAGGGACAAAAAACACTGGCGCGTCCTGAAATTTGCATGGTTTCTAAAGGTAGATGGCAAATAGTACAAGGATTGCCTGCGCGCCCGTACGCCAACAGCGTTTGTTGAAAATACCCTGTTTGATTATCGCCTACACTAAAATCCTTTAAAGTGCTGCCACCAACTTCAATGGCTTTGGTCAAAATAGCTTTAATATGAGCTGCCAAATGATTAAGCTGTTCTTGATTGAGTAGATTGGCAGGGGTGGCAGGGTGAATTCCTGATAAAAACAAGCTTTCGGCAGCATAGATATTGCCTACGCCCACGACGATTTTTTGCTCCATAATGACTGATTTGATAGGGCGCGTGATGGGGCGTTTGGGAGTTTGCCAGATGCGATTGTACAAATACTCACCATCAAAACCCTCTTCCAAGGGCTCAATGCCAAGCTTATCCAGATAAGAAGAGGCATCTTTTGCCCACATGACCATACCAAAGCGTCTAGGGTCATGATAATGTAAGGTGATGTCATTATCAAAACCAATCATCACATGGTCGTGCTTGCGTATGGGTGTGCTCTTGGTAAATTGCCCAAGACTGCCTGACATACCTAGATGAATCAAGAGGGTTTTGTCTGGGGCGTGACTATGGGGCTGATAAAAATCAAGTAATAAATATTTGGCGCGGCGGCGCACCTGCCCCAAAGACAGTCCGACCAATGTGTCCAATGTATCGGGTAGAGGCTCGCGTAAACGTTTTTGGCTGGTATTTACCCAAGTGATGGTATGACCTAGTAGTGGCGCTAGGCTGGTTTTGGTGGTTTCTACTTCGGGTAATTCAGGCATCTTGTCTCCAAAAAAATTGAGCCCAACAAAAAGCAGTGCGTGGACTGCCTTGTGTTGGCTAGGGTAGCTATTGTTTGACGCGCGGTATTTGCCATCTTGCCATGCGCTTTTTGTATGAAATGGCGATTGCCTTGTTTTGAGCTGGGCAAGACCATTTGACATCATAGCCAAAGCATGACACTTGTGTGCGTTTGTTTTCTGTGAGCAAGAATTGGCACAAACTTTAGCAATTTATTTAACCTATTTAACCCATTAAAAGGGATGCTTGGCGGTTTCTATGACTTTACAGGCTTTGGGGTTGGTTTTTGATTCATTTTTGCACAACTGTAGAGCAGCTTTTTTGGCTTGGCTGCACCGAAAATGCTCATCGTCTTGCCATACAAAAAAGTCTTCAGCACTGTTATATGCTACAGCCACACAGGTGCTGTTATAGCCAGACTGATATTCGCAGGGAGTGCCAAATTTGCTTTGGCAGCGCTTTAGGGTGTCTGATTCAAGTTGCCGCCAAGCGTCACTGCTGATTTCATTGCCTGAAGTGTAGCGTCTAGGCATTTTGTAAAAATAAGGCTTGTCTTGTCCTTTTGAGTCCGTACCCCATGCAAAGCCTAATAAGTCATAATAATTGCGACCATTGGTAGAGGTGGGCGCGCAGTGCGCAGGCGTGGGTCCGCCACAGGTACTCATGTAGTAGCCTGTTGCTTGCTGCATTTGTACACTATTGGCATATGCTGTGCTTGCTAGGCTGCCGAGCATGACGGTGGCTGCTAATAAGCTTAGTGTTGAGAATGGATGCTTCATAGTACACTCCTTTTTGGGTTGGGCATTTGAGATGTTACTGTCAGTTGGCACGCCTTGCCAAAATCACGCTAGGCTGCTGTTCCACTTTGGCAAGTAGTCGTGACAGATGATTGAGCCCTGCTACTTCTATAGTCAGCTTGATGTGTGCAATATTGTCATCGGTGCTGATGGTCTCGGCTCTAACGATATTCACCTTTTCTTTGTCAAGCAAGTGAGTTAAGTCCTTGAGCAACCCTCGCCTATCATAAGCCTCAATGGCGATGGTTGCTGGCTGATAGCGCCCTGATTGCTCTTGCCAGTAAGCTTTGACAGCGCGCTTTGGCTCTTGCTCTATCAGGCGATGATATTCAGTGCAGGCAGCATTGTGAATGCTAACACCACTAGAGGTGGTAATAAAGCCTGCGATAGACTCGCCATGCACAGGATTGCAGCATTTGGCAAGATGAATGTCCACATTGTCCAAGCCATCTAAATCAATCTTGTATTTATTGGGGCGAGAAGTGGGCTTGGCTTCGATGAGTTTGTTATCATCTACTTGCTGCTTGACAAAACGCTCTTGCAGCAAATGAGTGATGGTGTTTAGATTCACATCTCCCATGACCAAGCCAAGATACAACTCATCGCTATGCTTTAGATTGAGTGCTGATAAGATGTCATCAGTCTTGATATTACCAATAGAAAGACGCTCTAGCTCTTTGGCAAGAAGTAGTTTGCCTGTTTCAATATTTTTGTCTCGGTCTTGCTTGTTAAACCATTGGCGCAACTTGCTTCTGGCGCGATTGGTATAAATATAGCCCAAAGAGGGGATGAGCCAATCACGATTGGGCTCACGACTGGACTTGGTGATAATCTCTACTTGCTCCCCTGTTTTTGGCTGAAACGTCAAAGGAACATAGCGCCCATTGACGCGCGCGCCTTGAGCACGGTTGCCAACTTCAGTATGTACATGATAAGCAAAATCTAGTACGGTTGCGCCTTTGGGAAGCTCAATGATATCGCCATCACGACTAAAGAGATAAATGCGTTTGTCGTTGCTGAGCTCGTTATCATCTGTATCGGTGTCTTGGGGTTTATCACCTGCTAGCAACTGACGTAAAGAGCTGATTTTTTGGGTGAGATAATCATCTTTTTTGTTTTTGCCACCTTCTTTGTAATTGACATGAGCGCACATACCCAACTCTGCTTCAAAGTGCATCTCAAGGGTGCGGATTTGAATCTCAAGGGTGCGATTTTGGGCAATGACAGCGGTATGCAAAGATTTATACCCATTGGGTTTGGGATTGGTGATGTAGTCATCAAACTGCTCGGGAATGTGTCGCCACAAGCCATGAACAATGCCAAGTGTGTAATAGCATTCGGCATTGGTATTGACCAACACACGCAATGCGCGAATGTCATAAAGCTGATGAAAGGATAGGTTTTTGAGTTTCATTTTGCGCCAAATAGAATAGATGTGTTTGACGCGTCCTGATACTTCACCCTTAATCCCTGCATTGGCAAGGGCTTGTCTTAATTGTGTTTGTACAGAGTCAATATAAGCTTCGCGCTCACTACGTTTTTCAGACAATAGCTTGGCAATGCGTTTGTATTCTTCAGGTTCAAGATAGCGAAATGCCAAATCTTCTAGCTCCCACTTAAGCTGAGCAATCCCAAGTCGGTGTGCCAAAGGAGCGTAAATGGTCATGACTTCTTGGGCGACGCGCCGTTTTCTATCTTCACTAGCAAAAGAAAGTTCACGCATGGCAAAGGTACGCTCTGCCAATTTAATTAAAACAGCGCGCACATCATTGGTGGTGCTAATGAGCATGCTGTAAATTTTTGAGAGATGTTCGCGCTCATTATTATTAAAATAATCTTCAAGGCGTTTGTTTTTTTCAATGCTTTCAGACAGCGCGCCCATCGCTAGAGTGTCTGCTACCAGTTGTGCAACTTCAGAGCCAAACTGTTGTTTTAGCTCATCAATGCTCACCAAGCCACGGCGCGCACTACGATAAAGCATGGCAGCAACAATGGCGGATTCGTCTTGAAAGAGATACGTCAAAATATCTGCCATGCCAATGCCTGTCACATAAGCACCTGAACGGATGTGACTGGGCTGATTTTTGCGCGCTTTGACAAAGTCGCAAGCTTGCTTGAGTAGAGAAAAGTCAGTACGTCCAATGCGTTGGCAGACATTGGTCAGCCATGTATCAATGTCAATATCATCTTCAGACAAAGGCGCATCGGTATGATTGATGCTAGAGTGAAGTTTTTCGCTGGCAAGCTGTTTTTGAAGATCCAAATTGAGCGAAAGAGAGGGGGTGGCGGCTAGGTTGGCTGCTAAACTGGCGGTAAAGCTAGCACTATCTAAGTTGGCTTGACCATCTAATAGGGGTAAGCTGTCTCTGATTTGTACCACAATCAATCCTTTATGATTTTAAGAGAGGCGTATGTTGTGTGTGACTTTGCTAGAGCGTGTTAAACTTTGGTAGTTGCAATTGGCTACTGGCAATAAAAAATGAGAAAAATCGCAGGTTGATAGGTATTGTATCAAGCAAGTTTTTGACATAAAAAAAAACAAGATTTAGCCATTTTTTATGCAAAAATTGAGTAAAGCCTTAAATTTTTATCATAGTTTATAAAAGCATAGTTTGTAAAACTATTATCAATGTTCAACACGCCCTAAATAGACTCTTCCATTATAAAGCTAAATGTTTAAAAATCAACAAACAATCTGTCTTAGCTATCAACTTAAAAGGAATTGACATATTCTAAAAAATAACGTGTGTGCTTGCTTGTTGAATGATTGATATTATGCTATAATTAACCGTTCACGCTAATGATGACATCGTCTGCGATTATTCTAAATTTATAAAAAAGTATTCCTACTTCCTTTTATATTGGCATTTTTTATAAAATGCACCTGTCTTTATATTCTCAACCCATGTTCTATAGATGCCAATGGTATTGGGTTGGGTTGCCGCTGTCGATGATTTTGTAATTGCCAAATTAGATTTTTTTTGGCAAAAAGAAGCGACACCTTTGCAATTTAAGTTATTTCAAAATTATCCCATCACCTAAAGATAGGTGACTTGGGCTGTCATCTGCTTAATTGCGTTTTTTTAGACGAGTTTTTATGCTTAATACGCACCTTGATAATCACCCAACCAAATCATCAGTTGGCACTTTAGCTACCTTAGAAGAATCTAAGTTTGAGATTTTACCTGAAGATAAGACACAATTGGGCTTAAGCTTTGAAGAGTTAGGGCTTGCCAAGCCGATTTTGGCGGCATTGGCTAAAGTGGGCTATACCCACCCAACCCCCATTCAAGCAGAAGCCATTCCACCGTCGTTAGTGGGTAGTGATTTGTTGCTGTCTGCCCAAACAGGTTCGGGCAAGACAGCTGCTTTTGTATTGCCTATTTTACACCGCTTAGCCAACAATCGCTCCGAAAAAGGCGATACCAAGGTGCGCGCGGTCATTTTGACACCAACGCGTGAGCTTGCGCTACAAGTGCAAGAGAGTGTGCGCACTTATGGGAGTCGCTTAAAGGGCATTTTTAGTGTGCCATTGGTAGGGGGCGCTGCTTATGGTGGGCAGATTCGAGCATTGCGCAAGGGTGTGCAGATTATTGTGGCGACACCAGGGCGCTTTATTGACCATCTAAATGCAGGGCGCATTGATTTGTCTAGCCTTGATGTGTTGGTGCTAGATGAAGCTGACCGAATGCTAGATATGGGGTTTAGTGAGGATATTGATACCATTTTGGCAGCAGCACCATCCAAGCGCCAAACCATTATGTCATCAGCCACTTGGGATGGTGCAGTGGGCAAAATTGCCGAAACTTTTACTACTAATCCTAAGCGTGTGTCTATCAAAGTAGAGTCAGCACATATTGATGAGAGTGTGTATTTTTGTGATGATTTTCACCATAAAAACAATATCTTATATCAAGTGCTCAACAAAGATGATATTGGTCAGGCGGTGATTTTTACAGCAACCAAGATGAGTAGTGAGCGTCTTGCCACAGAACTAACTGACAAAGGATATAGCGCCCGTTATTTACATGGCGACTTGCCTCAAGCTAAGCGCAATCGTATTGTGAGCGATGTTAAAGCGGGCAAGGTGAAGTTTTTGATTGCTACAGATGTGGCGGCGCGTGGCATTGATATTGCCAGCATTAGCCATGTGGTGAATTATGACTTGCCGCGTCAAGCCGAAGATTATGTGCACCGCATTGGGCGTTGTGGGCGCGCAGGACGGACAGGCGTGGCAATTAATCTGTGTAGTCGTGATGACCGCACGTTATTTTCTGCCATTAACCGTTATCTTAATCGTACCATGCGTACTGAAGTGATTGTTGGACTTGAGCCAAAAATTGCCTTTGAAGAGCGCAAAAATAAGGGTGGACATGGTAAGGGGCGCAAAGCTCGCGCCAATGGTCGTGGTGCACGATTTACAGATGATCGTTTTTCAGAGCGTAGTTATCGCGATGTTAAGTCTAGCTTCAAAAAAGATCGCCCAAAAAGTGATGATGCTAAACAAGCGGGTTTTGGACAAAGCAATACCAAAAAAGAAGGGTTTAAAAGCGAAGGGTTCGGACAAGATGTATTTATTAAGTCTAAAAAACCTAGCCACAAGCCTCGTTCTGTCAGCACCAAGATAAGCCCTGCCAAAAAAGAGTGGGCAGGGTCGTCGGAGCGCTTCAAAAAAGACAATACGCCCAAGGCAGGCAAAGCCCAAAAATCCACCAAAAATAGCCGCAAAGTGGTAGAGATTGTATTTAATCAAACCGCGCCCAAAAAACGCCGTTTTGGAGATAAATAAGAAGTAACTGGGGTTAAAAAATTAGGATGTGTTGATGTTTTGACTTGAGTGAAAAATTCACTTTTAAGAAAAGCTTGTATTTTGGCTATTTTGCTTATCTTTGATGCCAATGGATTGTTAAGATGTTTTTTTTATATAATCCCAGTAACTATTCTAAAGCCCAAAAAACCAAACCCCACCCCAAAAGCTAAACAGCCTTTGGGGTGTTTTTGTGAACACATACACAGGCAACTTTAAACTTTAAGTCATTGACCGTTATCTTTATGGGTATAACTAGGCAGATTCAACCTTGAACTGCAACGCACCTAAAACTAGATTTTACCTCAAGTGGTGTTCTAAAACCAAGCACCTTTCTTGGTCTATGGTTTAAATTATATTCAATTGCTTGAATCTGTTCATCTGTCACATGATGAAATCTTTGAGATTTAGGTAGGAACTGACGAATTAACCCATTGGTATTTTCATTTGTCCCTCTCTCCCAAGAATGATAAGCTCTAGCAAAATAAACCTGTATATTTAATGAATCTGCAATCACTTCATGTAATGCAAACTCTTTGCCATTATCAAAAGTGATAGAATGCACTACTTCTACCTTCAGCATATCAATACACGCTTTTGCCACCTGATTTGCTTTACGATTTGCCAATACTCTGATTGTAGTTTCTCTTGTTGTTCTATCCACCAAAGTCACTAATACCCCTTGATGTCCGCTGCCAACCACAGTATATCACCCTCATAATCATCGCCCAATCGTTGTCGTTGCTCAATGATGTAGGGCGTTCATTAATCTCTTTACGATGAGCAATTTGACCACGTCTATCATTAGCTTTGCAGCCACGTTTACGATAGGTTTTTTGGCTTCTCAAGTAGGTATGATATATACCGTCTTTATTGCGTTTTATTTCACAACTGATGGCTGATTTGTGGTAGCCTAATTGTCTAGCGATTTCACTGATTGAAATATTGCTTTTCAATAAAGCTGAAATTTGGTATCTTTGTTCAAGAGTAAGATGTGTATATGTTTGCATAACGTTTCTGATATGTGGGAATTGAAGTACTAAGTGCAACAGTACACATCTTACTTTTTTCTTTATTATTTTAAACGTTGCAGTTCGTTGTTAAATCTAAGCTTCTAAAGTAACAGGTGGTGGTATGAAAAGTTTATTAGCAGATAGTGTGGCAGGTAGTGTTACCAGTACTACCATCAGCCAAATTGGTGATGTCACGAATTATTATGTCACAGATGGTAAAATGGGAACCTCTTTGGAGAATAGTGTGTTTCATGATCCTAGTAAAATCTTAACCCAGTTATCTTCTGATGTGGCTTTGGATGCTGCGATGGGTGGTGTTATGGGGTTGGTAGGTGGATTGCCAAAAACCAATCAAAAAATCATATGGTCTGCTCCAACAAAACACAATCCATTAGGCTTTAGACTGGTATCACCTACATTACAAGCGGATATGCGAAAGCTTCGAGGTACGCTTGCTGATAGTACAGGCGGAGCAATCTATCAAAATATGGGTGGGGAGTTACGCTTTAGCAATGGTACAAAGCTAAAAATACCTGAGGCAGCCTCATTAAAACCAGAAGAGGCTTTGGATTGGATGGATAAGTATGGGGCGAATATTGATCAATATATCAATAAAAATGTGTCGTTACGAGCCCAAGCCAAACAAGCGGCTGAGATTCAAGAAGCGATTCTAAAAATCGGTACAACTGCAGTCAATGATGGGAATGCTCAAGGCTATCTCAATACATTCTTTAGGCCAAAAACATATGATGATTTGGTTAAGGCGGTGCAACGTGATGGTTTATCTGGCGATGTGATGTATACAGAGATAATACAACGTGCAAAAAATAATACCCAGTCGGCATCGATGGGGTGTTTTGTGGGGGGAACATTAGTTCAAACAGGCGATGGCTACTGGAAACCTATTAAAGACATTCAAGTAGGCGATATGGTCATGTCAATGCCAGAAAATGGTATTGGTAAGCCAGTTCCCAAACGAGTCATCAATACTTTCCAATACGAAAATAAAGAAGTGTGGTATGTGGGGACAACTCGACTAGATGGCTTGGGGTTAATTACTGAAAACTATGCTGTTACACCCAATCACCCCTATATGGTGTATGGCTATGTCAATAACACCACTCGTTTCTTTGAACGAAATGACAGCGATGCG
>JBHBMT010000199.1:0-8717 GCA_041773075.1 Moraxella sp. | reverse complement strand
GGACAGTGTCATACACCTTGTTACTCATTTTGCCATTATTGATAATTTTGGCAAAATCTTTTAATGCTGACTTTAATTTTTGTTCATCGGCAGGAGCAAGCGCAGGGCTGGCTAGAGTGCTTTTTGCCTGTTCATTCTGCTCATTGTGCTGTACCACGGCTTGATTTTGGGGCGCTGGGGTGTTTTTGGGTGCTGACAGCTGATAACTGATAAGCGCCGCACTGATTTGGGCGACAACTGCGTCCAGCCCAAAGACTAGGTGCAAATCATTAAAATCGGTCAATTCTCCTGTATGAGCGCGTGCATCGCCCTTAAAATCAGGACTAATCCACGCTGCGCCTGCCATTTGGGCGGCGGATTTGGCAAAATCTATACCGTCATTTTTGCCTGTTTTGGCGGCGGTTGCACAGTCATCATCGGCACAAATAAGTAGACGATAATTGGGGTAGAGTGCGCGCACGATAGGGGTAACTTTTTGTACATTTCTGGCATTAAACGCCACCATTACCGCCGCTTTGTTGCCCATGGCAAGATATAGGCTTGCGCCTGTGGCATAGCCCTCACAGATGAGCAGGGTGTCGGTCTTGGCAGGGTCGCCAATGGTACAAAACGCCCCTTTGACCAAACCATCTGGCATAAATCGCTTGTTGCCGTCTTTGTCAATGGATTGGATATTGCAAAGCGTTCTGTTGCGCGTGGTGGGGTTTTGAAAGTACAAGGGTATTAACAAATTGCCCGTGCGCTCGTCTATCTTGAGGGCTGATTTGCCTGTGGCGATGATGTCTAAAACGCCTTTTTTGGCAAGGTAGGAATGCGTTTTGCCCATCATGGGGGAGGCGGCGATAAAACGGCTGTAGGCTTTGTCAGCAACCTTTTTCCAAGCTTGTTTTTGGGCTTGTTTTTGGGCTTGTTCGCGCTCGGCTTGGGCTTTTGCCCATGCCTTACGGTCGGCGTCGCTGATGGTGCTGCTGCCGTCAATGCCAAGCACTCCTGCCACAGTGGCATAAGCTTCGCGCACTGATTGCCCCGTGTATTTCATGACCAAATCAATGCCGCTGCCTGCACCACAGTTATTACAAAAAAACGAACCGCTGCCACCCTTGTCATCACAGCGAAAACGATCAGAGCCGCCACAGACGGGGCAGGGCTGATGTTTTTTGGGATTGGTTTTGAAGCTTACGCCGACCGCAGGGAATATGTCAGACAGCCATTTGCCTTGCGCGGTTGCCTTGATGTGGTCAAAGTCCAAGGGCTTGTTGTCATTCATCGCACGCCCCCAAGCTGTCCAATCCGCTTAATCTCTGCGGTTGCATGTAGCCATTTGTCGCCTTCTTTGGCATAGGCGGTGGCGGTTCTTTCAATGTCCAAGATGGCTTGACTGACCGCAAGGTCATCTTCACCGCAGATACGGCGAATGAGCTGTTTTTCGG
The DNA here is from genome assembly GCA_041773075.1 of Moraxella sp. Taxonomy (GTDB): domain Bacteria; phylum Pseudomonadota; class Gammaproteobacteria; order Pseudomonadales; family Moraxellaceae; genus Moraxella. Next base: position 7,287 of record JBHBMT010000199.1, on the reverse strand, counting down.
TCTCGGCTCGCATTTTTTTGTAGGGTGCTAATATCCGCTCAATGCGGTACAGTTCGTTTTGGATAAGGGACAAATGCTCATAACGCAGTTCATACACGCTATCCACCCCACACAGCTGACGCAGACGGGCATAGATGGCATGGACGGCTGCATCATAAAACTTCATGCCAGAACCGATGTGATGCACCGCCTGTTTGATAGCGGTGTAGTCAGCAGAGGATAGGCGTGGGGAAGTTGTGATTGGGGCGGTCATTACAGGCTCGCCCACTTCTCTATCCAAGATGTCCAGCACCCATTTGCGAAAATCCTTGGCAACAGGGGTGCGGGCAAACATGGCAATCAGGTGGCAACCGCGTAGGGAGAAAATGCGGTTTTCTAATTGACGTGTAGAGCCGTTAATTCCATTGACCCCCATTTTGAGGGTCGTTGTCATGCCGTCTGAAAATTCATCAGAATTGCGGTGATACAGATTAGTAACTTTATCTGTACTAGAATAACTCAAAGCCTTTGCAAGCTCGGCGGACGTAAGATAGATTTGTGAATTATGATGAATAGGCGTAAGGGTTACGCCATTAAAAGACAGTGCTTTCATGGTTTTTTCTCGAATTTTAGTTGATGTAGAAGTCGCACAGTGCTTAGTAGGCATGGGGCGACGGGCTTCAACTACCGATTCGAGACGGCGGAGCTTATTTCCCAAACAGGGTATTGTATTTGGCTCTCTAGACCCGTCATAGACGTATAAATGGTATGCACAAGGCATAAAAAAAACGCAAGATAACGGGTGCGGATAGCCGCTCGAATTTGTAGTAGTGCCGTTATCGTACACGATTTGAGTGATGGTGTCAAGCTGTCTCATGCAATCACCCCTTCATTGGTGAGCTTCTCAATGACCCATGCTTCGCCTAAGTGGGTGAATAAAGCCTGCTCATGACCTGTATTGGTCTGCTTCATGATGCCAAAGCCACGCTCGATAAACCAATGGTTAAAGGTGCGACCGTTACGCTTGATGGCTTTGCTGTACACGCCAAACTCATCCAAGATGCGATTAAGAGAGACCGCCGATAGCCCAATCTTGCCGCCAATCTGCGATGCGTTAATCAATCCACCACGAGAGACGATGCGGTCATAGTGGGCAATCTTAGGGCGAGCGGTGTCAAGCGTGGCACGCAGGGCGATGTTCTCTTGCTCGGTCTGCATGGCAAGCTGTAGTACTTCAAGGCGGCTTAGCTCTTTGGGTGCGTGCAAGCGTTTTTCGCACTCAATAAAATAACGGCGCGCCATCCTACCCTGTTCGTTACGCTCCACCATAGACAGCTCTTTTGCCATATCTAGGGTGATGTAGTATTCATTTTTGGTAGTAGCACGGCGTTCACCGCTTTTGGTCATCGTTTCACAAATTTGTGAAATGATTACAAAGTCTTGATTTTCCACAAAATCATATTCAGCGATACGCTGTTTGATCCAGTCAGAAAATTGACGTTTGTTTTGCAAAAATGTGTGCAATTCACGAGCATTGACCGCTTGAATCAGTGCGTCGTGGGCTTGAATTTGGGGTAAATTTGTCATATAATGATCCTGTTAGTTTAACGATTCTGTTAGTTTAACGATCTTGTTAATTTTGGTTAAATTAACAATAAGCCCACTGGTTGCCTCCAGTGGGTTTTTATTTGATTTAAATATCTTTGAGCTTGGGGCAAAGGTCAGCTGCCTTAAACTCGCCTTGGGTGAATTTTTCGGCACGAATGGCTATATGCGCTGACATATACACTTTCCCATTTATCAACTTCCAGACAAGTGGCTGACTACAACCCAGTGCATCCGCCATTGCTTGCTGTGTCTCGAACAACTTGGATAGTTGTTGATATTTTTCTTGGTACGTCATGTTAATTACCTTGGTAATTTAATTTTTCATAGATTATAGCATTTAATTATTACTTTGTGAATAGTTATTATGATTTTATGCATTTTACTTTTTATTACAAAAGTTATAAAATACAAAAAAAATAAACTCTTATTGGAGTATAAGCCATGAGCACATTGGGCGAGCGTCTAAAGTTAGCACGAGAGAATAAAAGTTTATCGCAGCAAGAAGTGGCAAACCGTGCAGGCATGAGCCAGCCAACTTATTACAAGATTGAGAGCGGCAAAACCAAACGAACTACTTATATTCATGAGCTTGCTCAAGTGTTGGGCGTAACACCTAAATGGCTGACCACTGGCGAAGGCGAAATGCTGTCTGCACAAGCACAAGTGGATGAATTGGTGGCAAGTCTGCCCAATGGTATCAGCCATGATGAGATTGAGCCGTGGCGTAAGCAGGTGTGGGTGCATTTTTATGATGTGTCGTTTTGCTGTGGTGACGGTGCAGGCTATCCTGAGTTTGAGGCACTCAAAAAAACCTTGCCTTTTGATGAAAGCTTTTTTAGATATCGCAAGTTGAACCCCAAGCACTTTAAGATGATTTATGCCAAAGGGGACAGTATGGCGCCTTATATCCAAGAGGCTGATGCGGTGGGCATTGATGTGTCTGATATTGAGCCAAGGGAGGGCGAGGTGTATGCTTTGTTTTGGGATGGGGATCTGCTCATCAAACGCATCTATAAAGAGGGCGGCGGCGTGCTTAGGCTTGCCAGCGATAACAAAAATTATCGCGATAAGATCGTGGATGACTCCAACGGCAAAAGCCTAATCATCATCGGGCGTGTGGTGTATCGCAGTGGTTAGGGATATCGGTTATGATAGACAAAACAAAACTTATTTTGCAAGCGTTGATATGGCGGACGGCAGCGAGCCTTTAGCATGCTTGGCGTAGCGGTGGAACATAAGAGAAAGTTGGTGTAGGGGTGGTTAAACATTATAGAAAATAACATGGGAGGTAAAAATGATTTTGAACAGAACATTCCAAATAGAGCTGCTGACCAAAATGGCAACGGAGTATCCGCATCGCTTTGATTTGCAATGGCTATATCCAGAATATAGCGAGCAGTACCCAATGCACCTTGCTAATATTTTTTATTTGCAAGAGTGCGGTTTTGTGTCTGATGGGTGCGTGTTGGTCAGCGGTGGTGGGACGCCCGAGTATCGGCTTGGACAAGGGAGAATTACCGCCAAAGGCTTGAGCTTTTTGCTAGAAAATGTATAAGGCTTTTATGTAACTTTGCTTTACGCATTTTGGTTTTTTTGTGAGATAGAACGCCTTGTAAACTCATTTTTTGGGCGATCATCACTGCTGGCTCATTCATGCCTGTTAGAGCAAAAGTTGTGCTGTCGCCCACTCTTGAAAAAATAAGCTGCCCTAAGCACCACCCATTGTAATGGTAAATGGGGACGGAAATTTTGTCTTGGGTGAGCTGATTGTTCGTATCTTCAAAATACAGTTCGGTACTGACTTCAGCTTTGCGGTCTGCTAGGGCGATTAGGTTTTTTAATTTCATCATTCTCTCCAAAAATATATAACTCATTCAATTTGTTGGGTTTTTGTTTTGATTAACCCAATCTGCTTTGCCGTTTTGACGATATTCGCTTCTGCTTGGACTTGCCTAGCTGATAAAATATCCAGCCACCAAGATAATAAAACAGCAGAGATAGCCAAAATGGTATTGGCTCATTCATGACTGCCACAATCACATCAAGCATCTGACTTCTCCAAAAAATACAAAAAGGAAGTAAGTAGTGAAAAATTTTAGACAAAAACTCAAACACGAATTCACCAAAACATTTATCCGTGGCGATGAAATATCGTGCAATAACGGCTTTATTCCTGGACGCTTTCACGAACAAAGCAGAGCTGCAAAGTGTCTAGTATGGGTCAAAGCCAATGCAGGTGTGCTTACGGTTGTTATTGGCTTTGTTTCCTTGTTGATCTCTTTGTTTAAATAAATCAAAGATACCTATCCAAATTAATGAGCGTTGCCTCGCCTTGATTGACGATGGCGATATATTGCCTGATGTCGGCAACATTCACCTCATCGGTTCGTTCAATTTTTATGAGCGTGCGGTTTACTGCGTCCTGAACCAGCGTGTCCACCGTGCCAATCTCCACGAATTTTTTGGCTTTGGCGGTTTTATAGCCTACGCCATAAGCAGTACACATCAAGATAAATACACTCGTCAAAGCAAGGGTTAGCGATAAAATGATGTCAAACATTTGATCTCTCCAAAAATACACATTTGTTACAATTTAAAAGCCGTCCGTCAGGGCGGTTTTTTATTGCCTAAATTATTAAATAATTCATATGATAGCATGTTTTTTTATTTTTTATTACCATTTTTATAACTTTAGGCTTTACTTTTGTTATTACTATAGTTATAATTACTCCATAAACAACTTATGGAGTAACTTATGAGCACCAAAACACCTCCAAATGATCTGTTGGCGGTTGCCATTATCATCGGTATGTTTGCTTTGTTGCCTGTGGCTTGTGTTAAGGGACTGGAGCGCCAAGCCCATGCCGATTATCAAAAATGCCTGTCGTGGCAGGCGGACGGCTATGACGTTCAGTGCAAAAAAGGAAATTAAGATGAGAAATGACAAAATGACAGCTGTCGTGCCAATCATTGATGCGCTATTGTCACGTATGAGTCTATTGGGGCGCTGTAGTAGTGATGGAGTGTTTATTTGTAATGCCGACTTGGATAAATTAGACGTGGTGCGAGATTGCGACAGCGGACAGTTTGGGGTGGTGACAAGTATTTCAAGATATGCCTATAAAAATCAACAGCCTACGATGTACAGTGTTCATTTTATGGACGATGAGTTTTTTTCAATAGTCAGCGATGGCGAGGATCGTGTGGTGCGCACCATTTTGGATGCTGAAGTTGAGCAAGCGCGCCAAGCACTGATGTGCACTTTGACAAGCGTTTTTGATACAGGTGTCAAATGCAATTAACCATCCCTAAAATATGTCGCGAGCTGTCAGGGATTAAGTTTGTCACTGCCCACGCGCGTGAGGTTAGAGCTGGTGTGATTTGTCATTTGCATACTTATAAACATAGTGTTCAAAGTGGTGCAGAGGTTGATCTGGGGGCTTTGTTTGCTGCCTGCTGTCAGCTTGCTTGGCTGATTGATCACGTGCGAGAAATACAGGATAAGCAAGTTAAGCCCAGTGAAAGGCTATTTTTGGCAAGGGCGTTTGTCTTTGTGTTTCATACTTATGAGCAGCAAAAGAGAATATGATGACAATTCGTGAAATTCTAGAACAGTACCCGCTTGGCTTAACCATTCAGCAGCTACGCCTAAAAAGCGGGCTGGATGTTCGTGATGTCAAACTTGTTTTAAAAAAATTGGCAGTGGTGCAAGATGGTGACAAATACATTTTGTACGACAGCCCACAAAGTAAGGAGAAACTGATGTCGCAGATTACAGATAATTCAAAATCAACCAATACTCCTAGGGCGCCAACAAAAGTACGCCACCGCCCATTTACCCCAAATCCAACCATGGGATATCAGGTAGCTGGCGCTAAAGTAAAAATATTTTTGAGTCGCCGAGCAAGTAGTCATACGCTGACGTTAAGCTTGGATGATCTAAAAGACTTGGTGCGAGCCGTGAAGAAATCGGCATGAGAGGTTACAAAAAGGAGAAGTCACAATGACGACAAAAACCATCATATGGCTAACACAAAAAGACATGGCAAAGCGTCTTGGGGTGTGTGTCAATACCTTTAAGATGTATTATCGAGATAAGTACCCACCTAATGCAAAGCGCGGCAACAAGGTATATTGGACACTTGAAAATGCTGAACGCATTGAGCAAGAAATTAATCAAACTACAATCCAAGGGGCTTAACGCCCCTTTTTTTATGCCTGCCATTCTGCTACTTTATCTGCCCACCATGTCATAAGCGCCACACGCTCCTCCCAGTATTCGGCACGATTATAGACATGACGCACATCTTTTTTGGTGTGTGCAAGCTGTCGCTCAATGACATCAGCACGCCAAAGTCCGCTGTCATTTGCCACGGTACTAAATAGTGAGCGAAAGCCGTGTGTGGTCATACGTCCACCAAAGCCCGCCCGCTTGATGACTGCAAGCACACTTTCAATCGGCATGGGTTTGGTAGGGTTGCTGTGATGTTTGAACACAAAACCATCATCAAGGCGTGAGCTGTACAATTCTTTTAATATCTGCAAAGGTTGTTTGGCAAGTGGGATGGCGTGTTCGAGTCGTGCTTTCATGCGATAAGCAGGAACAACCCATACCCCCCTATCTAAGTCAAATTCGCCCCATGTTGCTTTGCATAGCTCACTGGGACGTACCGCCAAATAATTTGCCAAAACTAGGGCGGTGGGCGCAAGTCCAGTGGTAGGCGTTTTTTTGATGGCTTGCCAAAAGTCTGCCATTTCATCAGCGGGCAAAGACGCCATATTTTGCACGGTGTGGGCAGGGATGATGTTGTCCACAAGGGTGCAGGGGTTGTTTTGGGTGTATTCATGGGCGATGGCATAGTTAAACACTTGCGACAACAGACGTAATGAGCGTTTGGCGGTCTCGTAAGTGCCTTGAGCGACCATCTGGCTGACTGCTTTTGATATCATCGCGCGACTGACATCTGTCACCGCCATGTCTTTAAAATCATTGGTGATGTAGGTTAGGCGGTAGATGACGGTGTATTTGTATTTTTCACTTGTCCACTGCCTACTATACAGCTCTACCCACTCATGAATAAGTTCGCTGACAGTAATAGGGGTGAGTCCTGCGTTATTTTTGATTTTGTTTGCAAGTTCTCGGGCTTGTTTTAGGCTGATGGTGGGGTATTCGCCCAGCTTTTTGCGCTTGCGTTTACCAAGGGCGGTGTATTCTAGCACCCATGACTTACGACCTGTTGGCATGACATCAATAGATAAACCTTCACCCGCTGATAAGGAGTAGCGTTTTTCAGCAGGTTTAAGCCCTTTGATTTTGTTGTCGGTAAGCATCGATGTGTGTATCTCGTGTGTGGCTGTGTGTCGCCGTGTGTGTAAAATCGTTTGATGTTCGCTGATTTACTATGATACACGATGATTTTGCAAGATACAATAAGACGATAAAAAAGCCTTGATTTACAAGGCTTTTTTGATGGTTTATGACACTTAAAAATACTTGATGATTTTTAGTGGTTCTGATAAATGGTGGAGATGGCGGGAGTTGAACCCGCGTCCGCCAGCACTACGCCCATGATTCTACATGCTTAGACTCTGTCTATGGCTTTAATCCGCACCGAACCGACAGTCAGGATGGATTGGACGATTTGCTAAGAATTCGCACCTGCCATCGCAACGCTAACAGACACTATCCTTTGTGCGTTC
>JBHBMT010000198.1:0-9530 GCA_041773075.1 Moraxella sp. | reverse complement strand
TTCGGGTAATATTTCCTTTAAATGATGCCAATGTATCGGTTGATAAAAATCCTCTGCGGTGGAATTTTCCCCACAATAGATAAACCACGAGACATTTTCCCCTTCTTTTAGGACAATTCGCTCTCCTATAATAGGCATTTTGCCGAGCGTATCCAATGCCACCGCTACCATTTCATTGGATACAAGTGGTTCATAATCAGCGTTATATTTGTCGCAAACTTTTTGTTGTGCTTCTTTTAGATTGGTCATTGTGTTATTCTTTGTCTATGATTTCTATGCCTATTGTTTCACCTTTGATGGATATCAAATTAATTATAATAATTTAATCATAACAATAATAACCCCCATTATATCACTTATCTTGATTAATAACTCTTTTATATCGCATAACAGGCAAATGCCCTTAATTACCAACCACCTTGATATATTAGACCATCCTTTGCCATAACACCCCCCCCTTGCTCACATGAATTTTACTCATACCATCACAACAAAATCTCAAAGGGTGCGTTAAGATTTTTGTTGGGGTTCGTGTTAGAATGAGTTAGGTTTAGCACTTTTTATAAAAAGTTGTTGCAAACTAGATATGTTACTCTAACAAGTCAAGGAGACACTTTAATGACACATACTGTCACTGCTCATTCCGACCCCTTAAAAATGTTGTCTGTATTACGCGCTCATGGTGGCGCAAACTGTACAGGCTTGGATGATGCTACCATTGAACGATTTTGCACCACTTCTGACGACCTAAACACCGCTATTGTCGCAGCTTTTGAGCGTTATCAAGAAATCAAAGCAGCCCACCCAGATCTGTTGGCACTTGATGAGCAAGCACAAATTAACGCCCTACAAGAAGGTTTTGTCAATTTTTATGCCGCCGATTCTGTCAATCCTTATGTGGCATTGGCAGCCTCTGGCTCTTGGATTGTTACTCTAAAAGGTGCGGTGCTATTTGACACAGGAGGATATGGTATGCTTGGGTTTGGGCACACACCCAAAGCAGTTATTGATGCCATGGCAAACCCTCAAGTGACCGCCAATATCATGACACCTAATATCGCTCAATACCGCTTTATCCATGCTCTAAAAGCCGAAATTGGACAAACGCGCAATGGCTGTCCTTATGCTGGGTTTATGTGTCTAAATTCAGGATCAGAGGCTGTTGGATTGGCGGCGCGTATTATTGATGTTCATGCCAAACTGCAAACTGAAGCTGGTGGTAGGCACGCAGGTAAGCCAATCAAGCGTCTGACCATTCAAGGGTCATTCCATGGGCGCACCGACCGTCCTGCACTTTATTCAAACTCCAGTCGCGCCACTTACACCAAGCACCTTGCCAGCTATCGCAATGAGGAGAGTGTTCTTACGGTAGCTCCTTATGATATAGACGCTCTAAAACAAGTTTTTGCTGATGCCGATGCCAATGGCTGGTTCATTGAAGCATTCTTTATTGAGCCTGTCATGGGCGAGGGTAATCCTGGTCGCAGTGTGCCACGCGAATTTTATGACGTAGCGCGCGCATTAACGCGTGAGCATGGCAGCTTATTATTGATTGATTCTATTCAAGCAGGATTGCGTGCGACTGGCTATTTGTCCATTGTGGATTATCCAGCCTTTGCAGACATTGATCCACCTGACCTTGAAACTTATGCCAAAGCCATCAATGCAGGACAATTTCCCTTGTCCGTATTGGCACTTGGCAACTATGCAGCAGACATTTACCAGCGCGGACTTTATGGCAATACCATGACTGCCAACCCACGCGCCCTAGATGTTGCTTGTGCAGTCTTAACGCAGATGACAGACGAAGTACGCACCAACATTCAAACCCAAGGCAAAAATGCGGTTGCCAAACTGACCGCACTCCAAGAAAAATTAGGCGGTGCCATTAACAATGTACAAGGCACAGGATTGCTATTTAGCTGTGAGCTTGCACCCAATTACAAGGCATATGGCACAGGCAGTGTTGAAGAATGGTTACGCTTGCATGGCATTGGGGTGATTCATGGTGGTAAAAATGCTCTACGCTTTACCCCACATTTTACCTTAAGTGATGATGAGCTTGACTTGGTCATGCAAATGCTTGAAAAAGCACTCATTGCAATGAAATAAAGCACATCGCTTTGACTAGGGCGTGCTACATTTCACACACCCAAACAAAACCAACAGCTCTTAACTGTTGGTTTTGTTTATTTGAAGCATCATCTATGCTACAATCCCCACAAACAACCTAGCCAAAAAAATATGCCCACCAAAACTCTTCGTCACTTACTCACTCATGCCGATAGCCTTATTTTTAGTGCAGGGGCAGGCATGGGCGTTGATTCAGGACTGCCTGATTTTCGTGGCAATCAAGGTATGTGGCAAGCCTATCCAGCATTGGGACGACAAAAAATAGAGTTTACCGCCATTGCTAATCCACAAGCTTTCAAAGACAATCCAAGATTGGCTTGGGGGTTTTATGGGCATCGCTTGAAACTATATAGACACACCTTGCCCCATCAAGGGTTTTATCACTTATTGGAGCTTGCCAAAGCACTTGATTTACCTTATTTTGTTTTTACCAGTAATGTTGATGGGCAATTTAGCAAGGCAGGCTTTGATAGCAACCATCTTTTTGAATGTCACGGCTCTATTCATCACTTACAGTGCACCGCGCCATGTTGCAACACCATTTGGTCAGCAGAATTATTAAATCCTATTATTGATACTCATCATTGCCAATGGCTAGGTCAATTGCCCACCTGCCCTAATTGCGGAGGCTTGGCTCGCCCTAATATTTTGATGTTTGGGGATTATCATTGGGTAAGTCATCGCCAAGACGAACAACAGCAAAGGTTACGTCAATTTTGCAAACATCATCACAACACATTGGTCATTGAAATTGGTGCAGGTGTGGCTGTTCCTACAGTGCGCCGATTTGGTGAGCAATTTGCGCCACGATTAATCCGTATCAATCCCAAGGACACACAACTACCAACACAAGGAGGCATCAGTCTTGCTATGACTGCTATGGCTGGCATTGGGGCGATATGTCAAAGCATTTAGGGTGTGTTAAACCTTGATGACATTTTTATAAAATATGATAAAAACTTAATATTTTCCTCAATTTTGCATAAAAAATGGCTAACTCTTGTTTTTCTATATCAAAACCTTGCTTGATAAACCAATCATCAGCCTCAAGTTTTTTTCTTGCAAAACGTGCGATTTTTCTTAATTTTTTATTACAACTACCAAAATTCAACACCTCCACTCATATACTCAAAAAAGTACTTGCATTTTCAACAAAAATCGCTAAAATAGTCAGCCTAACGGGGCGTAGCGCAGCTTGGTAGCGCACTTGCATGGGGTGCAAGGGGTCGCGAGTTCGAATCCCGCCGTCCCGACCAAATATTAAATTCCAAACATTAAATTAAGGGTGTCAAATTTAGCCTGACACCCTTTTTATTTCACCCTCCTGCACCCACAGCTTACAGTGCGGCACTTTTTTGATTGCAAGCTTAGAGCATACTGACATTTCGTATTTACCATTAAACTCAAGAAAAACGCTATGTTTTTCTCAATGATTGCCAAATGGTAAGCTGTTATGAAGTGTCAGGATGCCCTATATCATATCCACCCATATATCATATCCACCCATCATTGCCCATGTGGATGCGACCGTTTGGTCAAGTACATTTTTATTGCGATTGCCCCTCTTCTGCCACCATCTGCCGAGCGACATGCATAATCAGCTGCCTTAACCAACGATGCGCAGGATGATGCTGCAACAAAGGCGACCATGCCATCGTAAGCTCAAATTCAGGAATAAAAAATGGCGGGTCTTTGATGATGATTTTGTCATTATCCGCCTGTAAGCGTGCTACCCGAGTAGGCAGTGTAGCAATCAAATCTTTGTTAGCTGCCAACAATGCAGGCATCTGATAATGACGAGTAAACACGCTAATTTGACGCTTTTGCCCCAAGCGCTCCAATGCTTGATCAATAGAGCCTAGTCCACCTGACTTATCAGGATTTACCCCAAACCCCGCTCCCATCCCTGTTTTTGACACCCAAATATGTTGGGCTTTTAGATAGTTTTTAAGATTAAAGCGGTTGGCATAAGGGCTTTGTGCTGACAGTAGGCAACTAAACGTATCGCGCCATACCAATACCTGATGAAAGCTTTGTGGCACTTCATTAAAGCGATTAATTGCCAAATCCACGCGCCCTTGCTCCATGTCACGATAAGACACATCCGATGGGGTCAAAAAATCCAAAATAACATTCGGCGCCTCACTTCTTAATGCCTTTACCAAACGCGGTACAAGCGTTGCCTCGGCATAATCGCTGGTCATAATCCGAAAAACACGCGATGTGCTATAAGGACGAAATTCCGTACGCGGCTCTAGCAGTTGCGCCACATCTTCCAAAATCTCACGCACTCGTGGCTGCAACTCCTGTGCATATTCGGTCGGCGTCATCCCTTCACTTGAGCGCACCAGTAGTGGATCACCAAATAACTTACGCAATCTACGCAAAATATTACTCATCGCAGGCTGTGTGATGCCCAGCTGTTCAGCCGCACGTGTGACATTTTTTTCACGCAACAACACATCCAAATTGACCAGTAGATTCAAATCTACTTGTTGTAATTTCATGCCAATCCTCTTAAATGATTAATACCAAAGTACCCACTGCCACTTGGTCGTACAGTGCCACCAAGTCATCATGACGCATACGCACACAGCCATGTGACATTGGCACACCCATTGGCTCGCTATCAGGTGTACCATGGATATAGATATATCGGCGATAGCTATCACAGCAGATACCGTCTGCCGTATCGCCTTTATTAACGCCCTCTTCTAGCCCCTCTAGCCACAAAATCCGCGTTAAAATCCAATCGCGTGTTGGGTGCGCCAAGGCAAGCGCCTTACTATAAATCTCGCCTGTCGGTACTCTTCCTACAAATACGCTATTGATTGGCATCTCATCACCAATCTTGGCAGCAATACGGTGACGCCCAAGCGGTGTACATTCACTCCCCTCTTGCTGTCCTGTTCCATTTTTGGCGGTGGAAACTTGATAGCAGGCAATCAGCTCGCCTTGTTGATATAAAGCCAAGGTCTGCTTGGTAGTATCCACAACCACCCCTTCAATAAGACCACCTTCTAGCACTGCCATAGACTGACTCATCTTTGTTTATTGCAAAAAAGAAAATAGTTTATCAAAAATGCGATAACTTTGCTTGTTTTTTGTATCAAAACATCTTGCCAGTTGCTTAATTTGTCTTTAAGATAACCACCGTTTACAATGATGTTTTATTTGTTATGACCAACACTACCTTGCTCAATCCCCACCTTATCAATCTACACCTACGTTTGCATCATCATTTGGCAGACAGCTACCCTTTGTTTGCGCATCACTTGCACATCAGTACCACCCAAGCACGTCTTGGAATGCACGCCGCCATTGATGCTAGCTTTGTTTTTTTGGTCAAACAAGCCCAAGCACCTCTCACCCCCCCCGTCCACCCAAGAGCCCTCCACCTTTGCCCAAAAAAAACACAACAAGCTTATTTATGAGCACTGTTTTGACACCACTACATTGACACATCTGCCCATGACTTTGGCTGAACTATTTTTTGAAAACGTGCACGCCATTAGTCAGCATATCGCCACTCTTGCCAAGATAGATAATGACAGTGCCAAAACCTTATTGGGTTTGGTAGCAACCTTATCAGCACATTATACCGACCGCCTAAGTGATGCAGGCAATCTAAACATCAATGAGCGTATGCAGTGGCTTTGCTTACAAGTGCTGTTTTTGCAAACCAATCCAAGCACGCCCTCCACAGATAGTGCTTACCATAGTGACGCTCTAGCTGACTACATCACTCTTGCCAAACTGTCTTTGACACCCCCTGTCAATACCTATAGCGAGTATCATGACAAGCTTGGACTCAAAAACAAAGTGTTATTTGACCAAAGTCTGATTACCATGCCCAATCACGCTTGGCTAATTGCTTTGGCGCAAAACATTGACGCAAATCACCTAATTCCTCTAACCATTGGCAAAACACTCACACCCACCCCCAAGATTACTCCCAAGCCCAGCGCAGATGTTCAAAAAGACAATGCAAAAAACTACAAAAAACCCCTTATTTTAGGCGCATTCATTAGCCTTATTATTGCAGTGGTAGCTGCCTTGACGACAGGCAAAAAAGAGGAGGACGCACCCAAGCCCGCCACCACACCTGACATTCCCCAAGATGTGGCAATTGTTCGAGTGGAAGAAGGTAGCACCAACACCTCCGATACTACCAATACCAATACCACAAATAGCAGTGCAACCTCCATAAGCAATACAAAAGAAAACAATACAAAAGACAAATAAGGCAAATGACAAAACCCTTTTGCATATTCTTGTGCATTAACAAATCGCACCCAATACAAAAAACCCCAAACACATAGGTTGGGGTTTTGATTGCATCACACAACATTTACATCATAAAAGGTAATTTGGTAAAAATCTGCAAAACCGTTGCATTGACAATATCCACAAAGAACGCCCCCACCATCGGCACTATCAAAAACGCCTTGTGCGATGGCAAGTAACGATCTGTCACCGCCTGCATATTGGCAATGGCGGTGGGGGTCGCCCCCAAACCAAAACCACAATGCCCTGCTGCCAGCACCGCAGCATCATAATCTTTACCCATAATACGAAAGGTAACAAAATAGGCATACAAAATCATCACCATTGTCTGAACAAGCAAGATAATCAGCACAGGACCTGCCAGCTCGGTTAATTCCCAAAGCTTAAGTGATAATAGTGCCATTGCCAAAAACAAGCTCAAAGAGGCGTTGCCAAACACATCAATAGCACGATCAAACATATCAAAATTAAACACTATCGTTAAAACATTGCGAATCACCACTCCGCCTGCCAATGCCCACACAAATGTAGGCAGCTCAAACCATGTTCCTTTTGCCACCCCTGTCATGATACTTGCAAAGGCAAGCGCGGCTGCAAACAATGCCAACGTTTCAATAGTTGATGATGCAGTAATCAGACGAATGTTGTCAGGTTTTTCAAACACCTCTTTATTGGCACGATCCTCATGTTCGCTATGCTTGGTGCTATAAAGCGACTGTGCGCCCGCTAACTTCTCCACCTCACTTTGATGTTCGCTCACTGGAGTTGGCTCTACACCAAGTTTATCAATCAATTTGCGCGCAACAGGTCCTCCAATGACACCCCCTGCCACCAAACCATAAGTTGCCGCTGCAATGCCCATGGTGGTCGCCCCCACAATTTGATATTTCTCCTCAAAAGTAGCACCCCACGCCCCTGCTGTGCCATGACCACCTGTCAATGCAATAGATCCTGTAACCAGTCCCATCAACGGCTCAAGCCCTAGCATACTTGCCATAGCAACCCCAACCACATCTTGCAGGACAATAAATGCTGACACGACAATGGTAAAAATCAACAACGGCTTACCCCCTGCTTTTAGACGACTAAAATCGGCACTCAAGCCAATAGAGGTAAAAAACATCAGCATACACGCGGTTTGTAGCTCTTTTTGAAAGTTAAAACTCAATCCAAAGAAAAAGTTAAGCGCATAGACGATGACCGCCGCCACCAATCCACCCGCAACAGGTTCTGGAATGTTAAAATCCTCCAAAAACTTAATGCGCTTAACCAAATATCGCCCAAGTAACAAAACCAATGTTGCCAAAATTAAGGTGTAATACCCATTTAAGGTCATTTCCATAACCCCTCCCCATGCTATTTATCATATTAAGTCATTTATATTCTAACAAGTCTGACAAATTTTGCAAAAAAATTAGGGAATTTTTACGATTTACCCACCAAAAACAAACCCCTGCCATATTGACAGGGATTTTATTTATAAAATCTTTCTATATATTACGGTAAATTAGCGATATCCCGATGCTTTCATCAGCATAATGGCTTCTTTTTGTTTTTGACCTGCCACAGACACATTAATCATATCCTGTTTAAAGCTACCCCAGCGTACCACTTTTGGGTCGGCATTGATGCGTGGATTGGCAGGATATTCGTAATTTAAGTCAGCAAACAGGTTTTGCGCCTCGCCACTGCTTAGCCATTCAATAAATTTTTGGGCTTCGGCAGCATTTTTGCTATGCTTGGTTACGCCAGCACCCGATACATTCACATGTGTTCCCTTGCCCTTTTGGTCTGCAAAAAACACCTTGATATTAGCATTGGGTTTTTTATCAAGCAAACGACCAAAATAATAGGTATTAGCAATGCCTACATCACAACGACCAGAATCAATTGCTTCTAGCAGTGCCGTATCATTGGAAAATGGCGCAGTTGCTAAGTTTGCCACCCATCCCTTCACCACTTTTTCAGTGGCTGCCTTACCTTGGTTGGCAATCATGGTTGCTACCAATGATTGATTATAAACATTGTCAGAAGTACGCAAACAAAGCTTACCTTTCCACTTAGCATTTGCCAAATCTGCATAGGTAGAAAGCTGACTGGCATTGACTTTTTTTGGATTATAAAAAATGGTGCGCGCACGCACAGACAAGCCAAACCATTGATTTTTTGGGTCACGCAAATGAGAAGGAATGTTGGTTTTTAGGGTTTGAGAATTAATTGGACGAAGCACGCCTGCTTGTGCCGCCTGCCATAGATTCCCTCCATCTACCGTAATCAAAACATCAGCTTTAGTATTGCTACCTTCTGCTTTTAATTTTTCAATCAGCGGTCCTGCCTTATCACTCACCAAGGTAATTTTAGTGCCTGTTTTTTGCTGGTATTTTTGCACAATAGGCTTTAATAGATTATCGGCACGTGCTGAATACACAACCAATTCTGCCGCCATTGCAGGCATTGCCATTATCAAAGCAATATTGGCTACCAATAGTTTTTTTAACATAGCTACTTCCTTTATATTTAACCAATAGACAATTTAGCTTGCTTGCATCATTGAAACCATCAAGATGCTCATCACAAAACTACAATAAAAAGACACACAAGCGTATCTTGTTGTAGTATAATAAAACAAATTCACAATATAAACAATAGGAATTATCATTATCATTGTTTATTAATCTATTCTTTTTGATAACTCTTTGTCACATACAAACGCCTTCATGAAATCCACCCATTTATTACTTGCTCGTTTCTGGCTGATTACTTGTGCCACTTTGGTACTCATCCCTATTGCTGTCATTGTGGCGGCACTGGGTGAGTTTGATGCTGAAATTTGGACATTTTTGTTGGAATATCAATTACCAACCCTTCTAGGAAATACTCTATTTTTGGTCATTACTGTTGGATTTGGCGTGATAGCATTAGGAGCAAGTTTGGCTTGGCTCACTGCCATGTACCGATTTCCAATGCGCTCTTTTTTTTCTTGGGCAATGATGCTGCCATTGGCAATTCCTGCCTATGTACTTGCCTTTGTGCAACTAGGGATTTTTGATTATACAGGCGTGATTAGTACCTATCTGCGTGAGGCACATGGATTTGAGCAAGGACTACCT
>JBHBMT010000197.1:0-17975 GCA_041773075.1 Moraxella sp. | reverse complement strand
GGCGCAGTGCTCACAGCTTTTTAGGGCGTGTTGGTCATAAAAAGTAACGTGCATGGCAGAACTGCTAAAGCCACTGACTGCTTTTAGGGCGGTGGACGCTTTTAAATCTGCCCAAGTGGGGGTATTTAAATAAAAGCCTTTATCGCCCCAGCCAATCGCCACATAGTCTTTGGTATGACCGTTTTGGGTGTGGGCAGGGTCAAAGGTGTGCGTCCAGTCTTTTTGCTCGCTGACGGTTGGTAGCACAAAATCGGTATGAACGCCATTAGAAAGCAGATAAATGGTAACATCGCCTGTGGTATCACGACTGCCTGTGGCGATATAAGGGACAAATTTGATACACAGTGCGTATATCACAAAAAAGGCGATAAGAGCAAGCAACGACTTTAGAAGCCAAAATATGTAGACCATATAAGTACCTGCAAAATTGAATCAATAGGTATTGTATCATAAGTTTGGCTTAAAAAAAGGGCGGGTGGGGGTGGAAATTTTTGATAAAAAACTGGCATTTTTTTGTGTTTTTTTCTATAATAGTAAAAATCACTCTCAAGCGAGCAGAAATGAAGCAATTAAATGCACAGCCTGTTTTTGTTATTACAAACAGCTGTTGTATTTTTTTGTAAATTCTGCTCGTTTTTTTGTGGAAAAAATTTGAATTTGGTAGGTAGAGCAAGATGACAAAAGCAATTTTAGCCTTGGCAGATGGCAGTGTGTTTCGTGGTGTGGCAATTGGTCATTTGGGTGTGGCAACTGGCGAAGTGGTGTTTAACACCGCCATGACGGGCTACCAAGAGATTTTGACCGATCCCAGTTATGCACAGCAAATGGTAACACTGACCTATCCGCACATTGGTAACACAGGCTGTAATGACGAAGACGGCGAGTCGGGCAACATTCATAAAGTATGGGCAAACGGGCTTATCATTCGGGATTTGCCGCTGTTGCATTCTAATTTTCGGGCAACGTCGTCTTTGTCTGAATACCTAAAAAAACACCAAGTGGTCGCCATCGCTGATATTGACACTCGTAAACTGACTCGTATTTTGCGTGATAAAGGGGCGCAAAACGGCTGTATCATGACCGCTGACGAAAACGGTCAGCTAGACGAAGCCAAAGCCATTGAGCTTGCCAAAAACGCCCCATCTATGAACGGACTGGATTTGGCAAAAGTGTGCTGCGATCCTACAGGTTATGAATGGACAGAAGGCTCATGGCAGCTTGCTCACGATGGACGTAACGCCAAAGCCACCGAAACGGGCGGTCGTTTTGCCAAGTTGGGAACGGACATTGAAGAAAAATTTCATGTCGTGGCTTATGATTATGGGGTCAAAACCAACATTTTGCGTATGCTGGCTGACCGTGGCTGTCGTTTGACGGTTGTTCCTGCGCAAACGCCTGCTGACAAAGTACTTGCCCTAAATCCTGATGGCATTTTCTTGTCCAATGGACCGGGAGACCCTGCCGCTTGTGATTATGCCATTGAAGCGGTCAAAGCCATCATTGAAACCACCAAAATCCCTGTGTTTGGCATTTGTTTGGGACATCAAATTTTAGCCCTTGCCAGTGGTGCAAAAACCATCAAAATGAACCACGGTCATCATGGCGCTAACCACCCTGTACAAAATTTGGACAATGGGACGGTGATGATTACCAGTCAAAACCACGGCTTTTGTGCCGACATTGACAGCTTGCCAAGCACGCTGCGTGCTACTCATGTGTCGCTGTTTGATGGCACGCTACAAGGCATTGAGCGCACCGACCGTCCTGCCTTTAGCTTCCAAGGACACCCAGAAGCCAGCCCCGGTCCACACGACTGTGCCCCGTTGTTTGATAGATTTGTAAGTGAGATTGAGAAGTTTAAGGCTTGATTTGGGTTTGGCATTACTATTATTGGTAATGCCAAATTTAAAAGACTTAAGGAAAGTCATTTAATGATAATAAATAACCATAATCAATCACGAGTTTGGGTATTACGTTTAATGGCGGATAATCAAATTCGTACACGCCAAGAGATTTATCAAGGCGTTGTTGATTTGGCAAAAATTAGTGATGATGAAGTTAATCAGCAAATTTCATCAGGGCAAAGTCGTATATTAAATTCTTTAGGTTGGGCAATTTCTAGTTTTGTTAAAGCAGGAATTTTCAATAGATTGAGCCGTTCCACTTATCGGATTACACCTATTGGGCTTAAAATGGCTGAACAATGGAAGGATAAAACAGAAATTAGCCAAAAAGAATTTATTGGATTGAGCGAATGGGATAAGTATCAACAAAATATTTCAGAGCGTAAAAAAGTACAGTCAAATGATAGTATAAAACACCTTGAAAACTCTGATAATAAAGAACTTCAAGAAATTGATTTTGAGACCCAAGCTAAAAATGCTATCAAAGAAATAGAAACGGAAATTGCGGTTGAGTTATTAAACAAACTTCAACAAGGTACACCATTATTTTTTGAAAAATCAGTATTAAAGTTATTGCTTGCAATGGGTTATGGTGGCAAAGAAAATTTATTTGAGCATACTGGAAAATCACATGATGGTGGTATTGATGGAGTGATTAAACAAGACCCATTGGGTATTCAAAATATTTATATTCAAGCCAAAAGATATGCTAGTGATAATACTGTTGGCTCAAAAGAATTGCAGTCTTTTTCGGGAGCGTTGCAAGGAAATGGGGTAGAACGGGGTGTATTTATTACTACTTCATCCTTTACCAAATCTGCCAAAGAATATGTCCAAAAATTATTAGGTAGAATTGTTTTGATTGATGGACAAGAATTGGTGACTTTGATGATTAAATACAAAGTTGGTATTCAAATCAAAGAAGTGCTTGAAATTTGTGAAATTGATGAAGACTTTTTTGAATAAGGTAGATTAAAAATGAAAAACTATTCTTATCATTTGGTCAATGTGTTTGCCGAAAGTCATTTTGGTGGTAATCCCTTGGCGGTGTTTCCTAAGGCGGACGGCTTAAATGACGAGCAAATGCAGTCCATCGCTAAGCAGTTTAATTTGTCGGAGACGGTGTTTATTTGTTCACCGACTGATAAACATGGTGTAAAAGCGGCGGCGGATTTACGCATTTTTACGCCCAATTATGAATTGCCACTGGCAGGACACCCAACGCTAGGCAGTGCGTTTATTCTAAAGCAATTAACGGATTTGCCAAGCAATTTTGTGTTAAATACCTTAACAAAATCTGTGGAAATCTTGACCAATGATAGCCGTGTTGAGATAAAAATCAAAGGCTATGATGCTCAAAAAAGCAGTGCTTCAAAAGATAACATCGCTCAAGCCAGTGGTATTGATGTTCATGATATTGCCGATTGTGGTTATTTTATCAATAGTGGAAATCCGCAGCTTTTGATTGAATTAACCAATCGTCATGCATTGCAAAATTTACAAATTGACATTGCTAGGCTGCGTGAATTGAATGCGGACAATCCATTTAAAATCACCGATGAACTTTCGGTGTATTATTGGGTTGCCGATGGGGAAATCATTCATTCTCGTATGTTTTTTGAGCAAAATGCGACAGTGGTGGAAGACAGCGGTACAGGCTCGGCGTGCGCCAATTTGGGGGCGTATTTTATCCTGCAAAATCAATATCCTGCCACCAAAACCATTCATCAAGGTGATGACATGGGGCGACCCAATCGCCTAAGCCTAAAAGTAGATGATAAGCAAAATATCTATGTGGGCGGTCAGGTGATTGAAGTGGGGCGTGGTGAGTTTTATGTGCCTTAACGTTGCCAATTAAAAGGTTGTCTTACTAACTGTAGGATGGAGGCAAAATATGCTTAAAAAACTTGCTATGGGTATCATGTTGTGGGCTGTTGGTACGTCCGCATTTGCCATCGATCAGGGCGATCGTGAAGCTTTTCGTCAAGCTGTGGATAATGCCATCTACACATATATCAATGCCAGACACAATATGCTTGTTTTGATGTCAGACTACGCCTATGAAAATGCAGACATTGAAAAGATGCCCTTGGATGATATCCAAGTCTATACGGTATTTTATCCACCAGTGATGCAGTGTATCGCTAAACATAGTGACAGCAGTCTTTATCAGTCAGCATTGACCGATAGTTTAAGTGCTTATTATCAGCAAGTGAGCGATGAGCAGTTTGCCAAAGATTTAGCTTATATGACTGATAAAAAGCGTCAAGCAGGCTATACACTGCAAAGACAGCTTGTGCAGCTCTATTTGAAAATGCCCAATATTACCCTAGACACCACAGAGCTTAGCGCCAGTGATATTGCTACAATAGAGCGTATTAATGAGGAAGTAGAGGTGTTGATCAAAAGCCATGCAGATGTTGAGTTGGATGGTTGGAGTGATGATGTGGACGACTTGATGAATCAGATGGAAATCGGTGGCGGTACCGAACCATTATTAAATCTTTTGGGTCTATCTGCTGTCAATATGCCTTTTGCCAAAGAAGTAGGCTTACCACCAAGCCCAATGTCCATCTATGCCCAAAAGGTGATTGACGATTGCCATAAACCATTTTGGCAACAGATGCATCTAAGCTACAATATGATGGCGGCATTTGATAAAGTAAAGAATGGGTAGTTATTGTATAGCAAGGTGGACTTACCAATTTATACCGTTGCCATCCATATTGACATATGAACAAGTAATGTGATGATAAATGCAAGAATCAACCAGTTTTGATACAAATACGTTATTTGGTTTTAAGTGATTGCTAAATTGCCAGTAATGTTTGAAGTATTAGGATGTCTTATATAAGTGGCTATGCTGTTTTGTTTTTTTGTGTTAGAATCTAAATAGGGTATGTTTGTTATCTTCAATTGTTCTAAGGAGTCATTATGAATTCATTAAGTTTTGTTAAAAAGCTAGCAGTTGCCACTACAGCCTCTTTGCTACTTGCCATGCCTGTTGCTTATGCCAAAACGCCAACCACAAAAGTAGTTTTTGCAGAAGGTAGTTATTGTGGCAATTACGAAGGACAAATCAATGGTGCGCGTAATTTTACTTTAACGATTTTAAAAGGTCAGACCTTGTACATTTCTTCTGACACAGACTATGATGGCATCTCTAGTATCACTGCCAAAAACCCCCAAGGAAAACTAATGAAGGATGTGGGTGATAGTGATAGTTTTGCGTTTAATATCACCAAAACAGGCAAGCATACCATCACAGTCAAGGGTGATAACTATGTGAATTTGAAGTTTTGTGCTTACTAAATCCAAGACAAGGCAGACAAATAGACAGCGTGTCTTGGCTTGTGCCTTTGGTTAGAAGGTGATCGTTGGTCAATTGATGCTGCCAGTGATGCTGTTAGCGTTGACAAAAATTAACCATTGAATTATTTTTTGTCACAGCTAAGTCAAAGTTTAATATCTAAGCAGTTGGTAGTGCGTGGGATGTATAAGACGCACTACTGTTTTTGAGTATCTGATTGCAAGGAGCTTAAATCATGTATTTGTGGGCAAAGATAGCATTAACAACCAGTGTGGTAGGTATCATTATGACAGGATGTCAATCCACCAACAACGTAGCGCCACAGCCAATGGTATCAAATAATCATGGTGTATTGTTTCAAGGAGCAAGCATTAGCTATGATGCTGATGGCGTGCTGCGCAATGATGTCATACAACAGATTGATATGATTGAAAAAAATTATTATGGCTGTCCTGCCATTTCATCGGTGAAAGCAAACGTGATTGGCGCTGTAGATCAGGCAGGTGTTGTGCATGTGCAAGAATTGTGGCAAGTTTCGGCATGTCAACAAAGTCACGCCTATACCATTGAATTTACACCAAATCCAAATGGTGGAACAGATTTTAGTGTTAGTTTTGAGCGTTAATACAAAGATGGCTTTTGATAAGCCATCTTTTTTTTTGAGTTGGGTGTGTGGATAATAGGGTAGTCTGACACTTCAAACGCTGCCTACAATTTAGAAAGTGTTTAGAAAAAACATAGCATTTTTGCCTTAAAGCTGGTGAACTCTTAAGTTTTATCACCAAATCGCTTGTTGGCATATTACTATCAAGGCGTGATTTTTCTTGAGGTTAATGGTCAATACGAACTGTCAGGATGTCCTAATAAGATGTATTTTGAGAGTGTGATGGCTATTAAGATGATGTTGGCATTATGCTCAAAATCCACCAAAACATCATAGTTTTGTGGTAAAATACTATAATTTTGCTAGCAATAACAAGATGTCAAATTGATGCTTGCTCAATCTATAAAAAATAGCAAGTTTTCAAGTTTTAAACAGTATTAGTTAAGTGTAATCAAAAAAAGAGACGGTCATGCCAAAACGTACAGACATACAATCCATTTTAATCATCGGTGCAGGTCCGATTGTCATTGGACAGGCTTGTGAATTTGACTATTCGGGCGCTCAAGCCTGTAAAGCTCTAAAAGAAGAAGGCTATCGGGTGATTTTGGTCAATTCAAACCCAGCGACCATCATGACCGATCCTGTGATGGCAGACGCCACTTACATTGAGCCGATTACATGGCAGACGGTAGAGCGTATCATTGACAAAGAGCGTCCCGATGCGATTTTGCCAACGATGGGCGGACAAACGGCGCTAAACTGTGCGCTAGATTTGGACAAACATGGCGTACTTGCCAAATACGGCTGTGAGCTGATTGGGGCGACCAAAGAAGCCATTGAAAAGGCAGAAGACCGTGAGCTGTTTGACAAAGCCATGAAAAAAATCGGGCTAGAATGCCCCCGTGCAGACGTTGCCCAAACGATGGAAGAAGCGCTAGAAATCCAATCACGTTTTGGCTTTCCTGTGATTATTCGTCCGTCTTTTACCATGGGTGGCAGTGGTGGTGGTATTGCTTATAACCGTGATGAATTTATTGAAATTTGTGAGCGGGGCTTTGATTTATCGCCCACGCACCAACTGTTGATTGACGAAAGTTTGATCGGTTGGAAAGAATATGAAATGGAAGTGGTGCGAGACAAAAAAGATAACTGTATCATTGTCTGCTCCATTGAAAACTTTGACCCGATGGGCGTACATACAGGCGACTCCATCACCGTTGCCCCTGCGCAAACTTTGACCGACAAAGAATACCAACTCATGCGTAATGCGTCCATTGCCGTCTTGCGTGAAATTGGCGTAGAAACAGGCGGTTCAAACGTGCAGTTTGGTATCAATCCTGACAACGGACGCATGGTGGTCATTGAGATGAATCCCCGTGTTAGCCGCTCATCGGCGCTGGCATCAAAGGCAACAGGCTTTCCCATTGCCAAAATCGCTGCCAAATTGGCGGTGGGTTATACCTTAGATGAACTAAAAAATGACATCACAGGTGGCAAAACCCCTGCCAGTTTTGAGCCGTCCATTGACTATGTGGTAACCAAAGTACCACGCTTTAACTTTGAAAAATTCCCCCAAGCCGAAGCCACGCTAACCACACAAATGAAATCGGTGGGCGAAGTGATGGCGATTGGGCGTAATTTCCAAGAATCCATTCAAAAAGCGTTGCGTGGGCTTGAAACAGGGGCAACTGGCTTTGATGAAGTGCTAGACACCACAGGCAAAAGCGCAGACGCCATCAGTAGCGAAATCAAAAACCGCTTAAGCATTCCCACACCTGAACGCATTTTTTATATTGCTGAAGCCTTCCGTCATGGCTTTGGTCTTGATGATGTCTTTGCTTACACCAAGATTGACCGTTGGTTCTTGGTACAAATTGAAGACATTGTTAAGACCGAAAACACCATCAAAACTTTGGGCTTTGGTGATTTGACTGCCGAAAATGTTTATCGCTTTAAACGTAAAGGCATGAGCGATTTGCGCATTGCCAATTTGATGGGCATTAGTCAAAAGCAGTTTCGTAAACATCGCTGGAGCTTGGGCGTGTATCCTGTGTATAAACGTGTGGATACTTGTGCGGCAGAATTTGCCACATCTACCGCTTATATGTACTCAAGCTATGACGAAGAGTGTGAAGCAAACCCAACCGACAAAGACAAAATCATGGTCATCGGCGGCGGACCTAACCGCATTGGACAAGGCATTGAGTTTGATTATTGCTGCGTCCATGCCGCCCTTGCCATGCGTGAAGATGGCTATGAGACCATCATGGTAAACTGTAACCCAGAGACGGTTTCTACCGATTATGACACGTCTGACCGTTTGTATTTTGAGCCTGTTACCTTAGAAGATGTGCTTGAAATTGTGCGTACCGAACAGCCTAAGGGGGTGATTGTTCAGTATGGCGGTCAAACACCCTTAAAACTTGCCCGAGCCTTAGAAGAAGCAGGCGTACCCATCATCGGCACAAGCCCTGACGCTATTGATAGAGCAGAAGACCGTGAGCGTTTTCAGCAGATGATTGGGCGATTAAATTTACGTCAGCCTAATAATAGCATTGTCAAATCAAGCGATGAGGGGGTGCATGAGGCGGCAAAAGTAGGCTATCCTTTAGTTGTACGACCTTCTTATGTGCTTGGTGGGCGGGCGATGGAAATTGTCTATAATGAAGAGGAGTTAAGACGCTATTTGCGTGAGGCGGTGCAAGCATCAAATGAAGCGCCTGTCCTGCTTGACAGATTCCTTGATGATGCCATTGAAGTGGACGTGGATTGTGTGTCTGATGGGCGTGAAGTGGTGATTGGTGGTATCATGCAGCACATTGAACAAGCAGGTGTGCATTCTGGTGATTCGGCGTGCTCTATTCCGCCATATTCATTAAGCCAAGACATTCAAAATGAAATGCGTCGCCAAACCATCGCCATGGCAAAAGAGCTGGGCGTGGTGGGCTTGATGAATGTACAGTTTGCAGTCAAAGACAATGATATTTATATCCTAGAGGTCAATCCACGCGCCAGCCGTACCGTACCTTTTGTGTCCAAATGTATCGGCACATCGTTGGCAAAAGTGGCAGCGCGCTGTATGGCAGGGCAAAGTTTGGCTGAACAGGGCTTTACCCAAGAGATTGTCCCACAGCATTTTTCGGTTAAAGAAGCGGTATTTCCCTTTGCCAAATTCCCAGGGGTTGATCCAACGCTCGGTCCAGAAATGCGCTCTACAGGCGAGGTTATGGGTGTAGGCAAAACCTTTGGGGAAGCATATTACAAGGCGATTTTGGGCTCTGGCGATAGACTAACAGGCTTGCCTAAAACAGACGAAGTAAAGCGCGTCTTTTTGTCGGTGCGTGATAGTGACAAGGTGGGTATTGTTGAGGTGGCGCGTCGTTTGTCAGAGTTTGGTTTTAAGCTTGTAGCAACAGGCGGCACCCAAAAAGTCATCACAGATGCAGGTATTGCCTGTGAGCGCATCAATAAAGTAACTGAAGGTCGTCCACACATCGTGGATATGATTAAAAATGGTGAGATTCATTTGGTCATCAATACCACCGAAGGCAAGCAAGCGCTGCAGGATTCATTTTCAATCCGCCGCGAAGCCCTGCAGCACAAAATCTTGGTAGCAGCCACCTTAAATGCAGCAGTGGCAGTGTGTGATGCTTATGCCACCCAGTTGCCTTTTGAGGTTTATCAGTTGCAAGCCATTCATGCTTAATATTATAAAAAAACCGCACCCCAAAAGTTAGGCAACTTTTGGGGTGTTTTTAAATTAAGTGCTAATTTACTAGAGGGTAAAAGGGCTTGCCCCAATGGTGTTCTGGATTTTTTATGATGATATTGATGATGGTGGGGATGATTGCTAATAAAATTTGACAGGCATCACCAAGCTGTGCACGATTGACGGAGCTGTGATAAGTTGCGCCACCATGAATAAGTTGGTTTCGTAGTGTGTAGAGTCTATCAAAAATAACCATAAGCACTGCATGGGTATCTTGAGCAGCTAAGGCTGTAAAGGCTTTTTTATTGGCACGAGCAAATGATTCTTGCCATGCTTGTTGGCTGATTTTGCCGTTATGATATTCCCAAAAAGGAGCAAATGTATAGCGATTGTCTAGCAATGTGCGAATGCTATTGGAAAATGTCTGCCAGATAAGTGTATATAGCTGGCGTTCATTATCCAATCTGCAGACATCTGCTAAAAAAGCAATAAAACTTGTACGATCAGCGCCAAGTACTCCAAAATCTTTGGCATAGACAGCATTAAATGCAATCCATAAGCTAATAAACTGAATGTCTTTGTCGCCAGTGCTTTCTTCTGCTTTTTTCAACCAACTCAAAGCACGGTGTAGACGTAAATTTAGCTCATCAGGTCGCTCATCTTTGGTGGCGTGAAAGTGGGTGTGTAAGGTCATAACATTTCCTTGATGTCTTGCCTATGAGAAATGATTGTAGGGTGTTTTTATGGGGGATTATTGTTTAAACGTGGTCAAATAGCAAGTAGGTGAATTTAGCTAAATACAGCCTACATGGAGTCTGGCAACAACATAAACACAAAAATTGTGAGGCATAATACCAAAATTATCAGTGCAAATGCTGCTGTAGCTGACATCTTACTTTTTGGGTTATTAGTGGACGTGTCTTCATAGGCGACTTGAGTACCACCACCCCCATAGGTTCTTGCCCCCTCTCGTTTTAAGCGCTCTGCTCGTTCTTCAGCTTCTTTTTTCTTGCGTTGGTATCTATCAAAAGCGGTACACAATCTTCTTGCCACTTGACGTGCATGACCATTAGCAATAAGCACGCCATGATCATAATTGATGCATAATCTATCATCTATTAATTTGATACTGCGTATTTCATCAAGGGTATAAAATACCAAATCTCCTGCCTTGTCAAATGTGTACATTAAGTACTCATGTACAAAAAATCCCACCTTAAAACTGCACAATACAGTAGAATCAAACGCAATTAATGGAGTACCAGAAAGTATGGGCGAATTATCAGCACGTTCATGCATGTATTGCACTTTTTGAATTTTTTTTATACTTCTTATCGTCATGAATTATTTCATGAGCAAAATAAACGGAATTATTGCCCCTACCATCTTGAAGAAAACTTCCGCCAAATTCATCATAAATTTCTTGTGTTAATGGGTGTGTCATGCGTTGCTCCTGTGTTTAACTGATTAAGTTATTTAATGATAAAATTACTGTTGAGGGGTAAAGGTAAACTTAACCTCAACTCTACGATTTTTAGCGTCTTCAGGCGAAATGCCCTGCAAAGGTTGAGAGTCGCCATAACCTGCAACAATAACCCTTTTTGCAGTTACATCATCGAGCTTACCAATCAGCAATTTTCTTGCTTCTCTTGCTCTGGCTGCCGAAAGAGTAAAATTATCGTCATAAACAGTACAAAATTGCTGATAATTTGTTACGGGCGAACCAACAGGTAAATTATCAGTATGCCCTTCTACAAAAATTGAAGTTGATGACTGCATTAACAAAGTTGCAATTTTGTCTTGAATACTGGTAAAAGCTTGAGCTGCTTGAGGAGTGATACACGCACTTCCCCTTGCAAACACATTGTCCTTTAAAGTGATTTTGCCTTGCTCCACATTAAAATCTATCAAATTATCTGCACCTTGTGCTGATACAGACTGCTTAATGTCCCGAAGCATGGCAGTAACTTTTTGTCTTTGTGCTGCCTGTCCGCCCTCCAACTCTTGCTTGTGCTTCATTTCTGCATAAGTATTTTGCAATACCGAAATCACAAGTAATAACATAACAACCGCCATAACCCCCGACATTAAATCAGAGATGGATACCCATTCGCTTGGTTTTTTCTGCATAGATATTTACTCCGTTACCCGCCAAAAAAACCTTTTTTCGGCTCAAGTTGCTTTAGGCTGTTGTTAATATCTTTTGACATCTGTTCAATTGTTTTATCCAAATGCTCCAAGCTGGTCAATAATTGATTATTGGTGGCGTTTGTTTTATCCGATAATTGTGTCAATGTTTGAGCAAGTGATTGGTTTGTTTGTGTCATGGCTTCAACTTGATCTACATTGCTTGCGTATTTTTTGTCCAATGCTTGCATACGTCTGCCACTTTCCGAAACAGCTTTTAAACCACTGGTAATATCACCAGAAAGTTGCTGAACTAAGTTTGTCATTTCTACAATTTGCCCATTGAGAGTTGTACTGGTAATCGTAAACTCTTGTGCAGATTTACGTTGTAAGTCCATAGATTCACCGATGATAGCCTGAACTCTATCCATGGTAGAATTGACACTATTAGACAAACTGGTAACTGCCGCAGAAATTCCTTGTGTTGCTTGACTCATGGACTCAGCCATTTCAGTCATACTTTTTTCAAAGTTTTTACCCATATTGTTAATGGTATCACCTAAATCACGACGAATCATGTCCATGACATCTTTTAATTCAGACTGTAGTGTATCAATCACATTATTAAGTTCATGAGCGGATCTACCAACCGCTTTGGCAGCTTCCGCCATTGTGTCAGCAGAATCACCAATAGATGACATACTTTTTACAGTACTATCAACAAAGTGTTGCATGGCATCTTGGGTTGATTTATTGTAGTCAGCAATTTTTTGCAACTCTAGCAAATTAGCCTGATTGCTTTCTTGTAAAGATTGATTGCTTTGCATTAATGCAGAGTTATTATCTTGAGAAATTTTCGCAAGATTTTTAATAATGTCTAATAAATCTGTATATTTTTTATTTTCAATTTCTGCTTGAGCTTGTCTTTTTGCCTTGGCTTCTGAATGAACTTTTCTGATTGCCCAAGCTAAGCGTTTTTCTTCAAAATCAAAGATGTTAAATAAAACATTTAAGACAATAAAACACAAAAGTCCCCATGTTGATGTTTTAAACTTAGCTCCCAAACCTTCCATTAAGCTCATTAGCCCAGTCATGGCATTGTCCATGCCAGCAGTATTTGCCGTTGCCAAGACTTCTGATGCGCTATTTAGGGCAATACCCAACCCCAAAAATGTCCCCAACAAACCAATAATGAGCAACATACTTGGCATGATATCAGCGACTTGTTCTGCTTTGGTTGCTACTGCTTCACTTAATTCGTGAATTGAACCATGCTCACTATCTAAACCACCCACATTTTTATCAAGATTACCGCCATGCCAGTTAGCCTCCCAGTTAGTTTCTTTGGCAGACAAAAATAGCCATATTACTGTAATGACTGATAATCCAATTAATGACAAAACAAAAAATGCAGACAAAGCATCACTAAATGGGTTGATAAAACTAATAATTTCTGAAACTTTCATTACGCACTCATCTCCATACCAATTTCTTTTGCCAAATGCTCTGCACGAGCTTTGCCTTCCGCCTCAAAAATATTGGCATAATCTGTAATTAAATTTTGCTCATCTTCTGTTAAGGAATCCCAATCAATATTATTTTGAGCAACTTTCATGATAATACCAGCAATTTCTGCACTGTCATCAATGAGATAATCCTTGTCTTCTGCTTGTAGCATACCATCATCTTTTTCTAATATTTGTATAAAGCCTTCTGCTGCATATACATAACTTTTCATTGAACGGCGTTCTTTATCTAAACGCTGTAATTTTGCTTCCAGCCCTGTCAAACGTGGTAATAAGGCGTTATAAATTTCATTTTCTTCCGTGGTTAATTCAGAGACTTTTTTGGCGACTTCTAAGCGATTTTTTAATACTTTATCTTTTGCAACTTCTTGACTGCAATCTTGCCATGCTTTTTCAAGTTCTTTTTGTTTTTTCGCCCAAACCACCATCAATTCTTCAAAGACAAAAGGAATTAATGATTTACCAAACCGTTTTTGTGTGATTTCATCTAACTTAAGGGCATCACTTTTGGATAATTCTGCAGTGCTGATTAGTTTTTCAGCAGTATTAATTAAAAATAAATCATCAGGATTGACGTCATTAATATTTTTTGTGGTGGTTAGTTTATGGTCTGCTTCATCAAGTAATTTTTGAGTTGCTCGCAAACGTAAATAATGCTGAAAATCACCAACGCCCATCTCTATGATGTCTCTAAGCTGTGTTTTGACAAGACCATAGCTATTTAGCATTTGTGCCAACTGTAGTGCGTTTCTTTGCTCATCTGTTAGGTGCATATTATCTGTGTCAGCAAAAGTTTCCTTATACTCTTCTGCTTCTTGCATTTCTTCAGGGGTAAGATAACGCTGTTTGACAAATTGAGCAAATTTAATTACGCCACGCAAGGCTTTTTCTAATGCTTTAGCAACTGGGCTATTTTCAAGCTTAAATAAGCCATCAATAACCTTGCCAATCCCTGCGATCATACCACCTGCCCACGGAAACCCCGCCGCTGTTACTGCTTTTGCAACGCTGTCTATCCAAGGACGTGCTTTTTCCAAAAATGGTTTTACTGCCCGATAAGCATTTTTTACATTATCAATAAATCGTTCGCCTCTGTCGGCAATCCAATCCATTGCCTGAGATGCTTTTTCTCTAGCCCAAGATAAACCACTACTGATTGCGCTACCAACCGCTCTTACCCCACTGCTGATTGCGCCACAAAAACTACTAAACCAACCCATAATTTAACTCCTTACTTATTAATTAACTAAATTGTTGTTTAAATCATTAGATGTGATGGGCATATCTTCATCTGTTTTAACTTTAGCACCCAACATAGATAAAGCTGTTTTGGCTTCATTAACTTTTTTGGCTTCTTCTGCTGCACGCTTTCTATGAATGGCACTATTGTTGCTTTTACCCACATCTTTTTGAGCTTTACGCACGCTTTCAATTGCTGAAGACAAATGAGCAAAATTTAATTTTGGTTCTTTTTGTTCATCTTCGGCTTCCATCAATACTTTAGGCAATGACAGTCGCATACAGGTACGAATTTCACGCCCCGACAAACCCTCTGAAGCTTCTGCACATTGATTGACTAAATTTTCTTTTGTATCTGCCAATGGAATTTTATCGGTGATCATTTTGCTCCAAAGGCGTTGTCGTGCTTCTAAATCAGGCAATGTAAACTCTACATGATAGCTAATACGAGAACGGAAAGCCTCATCGTAATTGTCAGCAAAATTAGTTGCAAAAATTGCAATGCCATCAAATTTTTCTAGCTCTATTAGCATGGTGGAACGCATGGCATTAACTTCATTGTCCACACCTTGTGTAACAGATGACAAACGTTTACCCAGCAATGTGTCCGCTTCATCAAAAAATAATACGGCACTTTGTGCGTGAGCATCGGCAAAAACTTGCTGAATGTTTTTGGAGGTTTCCCCCATAAGCTTACTTTCAATCTCCGCAATACCAACCTTAATAATTGGCAAGCCCAAACGTCCAGCAAAAGCTTCAGCAGTTAAAGTTTTGCCTGTACCAGGAGGACCATAAAAATTTAAAATACTGCTACGTCCCAATTTATCCACTTCACCAAATCCCCAATCTTCATAAATGATTTTATGAAATTTAATTTTGGCAAGACTTTCTTCTAATTCATTTTTGGTTAAAGCAGATAAGATTACATCAGTATCCAAATAGTATTGGGACTGCTTTGCTTGATATACCGTATCATGAGTTGATGTTTCTGTTGTTTCTTTTACTTCAACAACTGGTGCTTTAAATACAACGCTTTCTTTTTGGGAAGCATTGCTTTGATTGTCATCAAAACTTGGTGAAGTTTGCTGTTTGGGAAAATTCATATTACCCACCATTACTCTATTAAATAAAAAAAATACACCTATAAAATTACTGTAATTTAAAGTAAAAACCACAGTAAACTCTCTAGATTACTTACGTCTGCTAATTTCAAAATTGCTATACCCACGTTTTTTCAATTCTCTATGGATAGCAGCTTTTTCGGCAATCATGCCCAATTCACACTCTCGTAAATGTTGAAATAACTCATCATCAGTACAAGTTTCATAAAATATTCTATGATAACCATCAACATCTGCGACACCTTTGATGATTTCACCAAGCTCTTTAAAAAATCCCATGTGTTACTCCTATTGGTTGCATGGACTATTTATTACGGTTTAAATTTATTTAGGCGACTTTAACTTCTTTTCTAGCCCACTTAACAGTTGAGCCATCGAGTCAAGTCCTTGTTCTTTTAGAACAGACTGCAATTCAAGAATGTCTTGCTTTTGCACCATATATTGCCAAGGCTCCTGGGTGTTTTGGTGGGCATAGGGTTTGAGCTTGATAAGTCTATTAAGATAGCTCCTTGCAAGATGAGTAGGGGAAATGTTGACATTTGCTAAACCCTGAGGCTTATTGGGTGCTATAAAGTTTGGCTGAATAACGTTTTCGTCTGACTGAGAGGTGTGCGTATAGTCTATGCCTGCCAAATGCATTTTTGCTTTAATAAACAAAGGGCGTAATCGCTCTAGTAAATCATCGGGCAATAAAGGCTTTAGCTCGCTATCTACCAAAGTTAGCACAATAGCTTGTTCATAGCTAAGTTGACTTTTTTTGGTATTGGGTAATCGTTGCCATCGCCAACTATAAGGTTTGTCATCTTTGCGACATTCAATAGGAAATATATCTGATAAGATGACCAAATCTCGTTGTATTGTCCTGTCAGAAGCGTCCAGCCCCAAGGACTGAATATAAGATAAGACATCGTTGCTAGATAAGTAGCTTTCGGTTTGAATTAAGTATTGAACAATATGCCATTGGCGTAGTAGTTGAGTGTTGGGGTTGCTCATATAACTTCCTATTATGGTGAATGCCGCTAGCATAGCAAATTGATGTAAAAATTCAATTTGTAAGCTTGTTTGCTACGACAGGTGGTGTCGGAGTGTGCAAAATAATGTAACAACCCAAACAAAATAATGACAAAATTCCCCATATTACCCAACAAAGTGTTATATATCAGAATATAAGTTCTATTATATAACTTATATTCTCTGTACTTCAAGGATAAAATGGCTGATATTGTCATTTTTTTGGCAATAGACGGTAGTATGAGCAGTAGTACACATGAGCTGAATAAACGCATTGGCAGAAGGATTGCAGAAAAACGCAAGGCGCGTGGACTTACGCAAGCTTACCTTGCAGAAGCAATGGGGATAAGCAATGATGCCATCTCAAGAATGGAACGAGGGGGTATTATGCCTAGCATACCAAGACTGATTCAGCTATCAGAATTGCTGGAGTGCGAAACAGCAGAATTTTTAACCCATGCCAGCCCCACCACCTCCGATCAGACACAGAGATTAGCCACACTATTGTCTAAACTGCCCGAGCATGAAAGAGAATCATTCTTATTTATGGTGGATGCGATGATTGCGTGGCATATACAAGCTAAGTAGTTTTTTAATTACTCTGACATGGAGTTCTTTGGCGGGCTGCAAAGGGATGTGGCAATTGGGGTAGTAATCTTTTTTTATAGCGTACATCGCTTGGATAAGCAATGATGGTGCTGTAATGGCAATAAGAATGAGGCATTAAGATGGGGGTGATATGGGAGGGCATCTAGACTCCAATGGGGTAGAATATGGTTTAATAGACCCTATGCAAACCCCCTTTCACACCAAAACACCCCAATGAATTACAAAATTTCTAACACTTATCTAACACCAAATCCAAACGCTTAGTTGGTGCCCCACAAATTATCTTTCCTGAAATGCTTGAGAGTTTGGAATAGGCACAAGGAGCTGTACACCAAAAAAGTGGTAGGAAGCTTAACATGGGTATACCTAATCTGTTAATGGCAATCTTATAGGCAGATATAAGCACCATTCAAATACATGATGTTAAGCTGTTTAAGCTAACAAGTCCCAACCCAACAAAAGCTAAGTTTATCCTAGCAGATAGTGACTATCAAGGCATACAGCATTCATATAAGCAAGTCTCTACTCCAATAAAACAAACTAAGAAACACCTACTTACACAAGAAACCAAAGACTATGCTACACTACTGTCCAAAACACAAGTTAAGGCGGGACATATCTTTACCAAGCTTAAAGCCTTTGGCATTGTTAATTTAAAATACATAATTTAAACCCCCATTCCATTTAGCAAACAGTAAATTGAGCGTATTTTCCATCATTTTCTTGCATTTAGAATAACATTTGGTTTTTCTCCTAAATCTTGCAGTAAAATGCCTAATAAGGCTATTATAACTTTCAATGGTAAAAGTTTGAGC
>JBHBMT010000196.1:0-25175 GCA_041773075.1 Moraxella sp. | reverse complement strand
ACCCTAGCTAATAAGGCTTTTTGATTGATGGTTTGCATCTTTAAGTCTTTTAAGACAGCGAGCATATAATTTAACTCGGCTTGTTGTTGTAGATACTCCATCACTAAGCCTTTACTAGATAGCTTGCTTAGGCTTGCTAACTTACTCTATAAGCCCTACTTACCTTATCCACATCTGCCATATTACCACATCGCCCCCCCCCCCCCCCCCGCAACTGGTGACTTAAATTATTTACATTAGAGTATTTACAATAGCATAAGGTGGGAGGGTGAGGTTGGAGATAGGATTATGTTAAATAAATTAAACATCCCCCTATTTATATTGCCTTGATGTGAGTAGTTGGGGTGTGAGTGGTTGGATTATTGTCATTTGTTTTCATTGTTTTTTTAGATTGTAATTTAATAATAAATTAAATTTATGTTTTATTTTAGTTTTTATAAATTATTAAAATAAATCATCAGTGTACCTCACTATCATAACCCAAACCATCAAAACTGTTACATAAGACACATAATTCATGGCGAGTGGGTGGATTTTTTGATATAATAACTCGTCTTTTTTTGTGATTTTTTAGCATGAGTGAACCCATTGACAAACTAAAAACTTCTGCCCTATCGCGCAGACTTTCCATTGCCAAAACCTCACTGAATATTGGCAAAAACATCGCCAAACACAGTGTCACAAGCTTGTTTGTCAGTAGTAGTGAACGCCAAGCACAAAAACAAGTGATGATGACCGAGCAAGCCCAGTATTTGGCACAAGAATTAGGTAAATTAAAAGGGTCAGTGGTCAAAATCGGACAAATGCTTGCCTTGTATGGCGAGGGTATGCTACCCAAAGAAATTGTCAGTGCGTTGCACACTCTAGATGCTCAAACCACACAGCTTAGCTTTGGGGCTATTCACCAAGCCATTTATCAGCAGTTAGGGGATAAAATCAATGATTTTGACATAGACCCCACCCCTATTGGCACTGCCAGTTTGGCGCAAGTACACAAAGCCACCCTCAAAAGCACAGGACAGCAAGTGGTGCTCAAAGTGCAATACCCTGATGTTGCCAAAGCTATTGACAGCGATTTGTCGTTATTCAAACACCTACTAAAAGTCACCAATGCTGTACCACAAACTCGTATCTTGGATGCTTGGTTTGAGGAAATTAGAGCATTGCTGCATACCGAGGTTGATTATCATCTTGAGGCGGCAACGACAGAGCGTTTTTTTGAGCGCCTAGCGACTGATTTACGCTATGTTGTCCCAAAAATTTATCCCGACTACAGCACCAAACACCTGCTATGTATGAGTTTTGAGGCAGGGATAAAGCTAACCGACCCTATTTTGAGCACCCTATCCCAAGACAGACGCAATGCGCTTGGGCAGATGGCGATGGACATTGTCATGCGCGAATTGTTTGATTGGGCTGAAATGCAAACCGACCCAAACTTTGGTAATTATTTGGTGCGCTTAGGTGACAAGGAGTCAGGGCAAGAGGACAAGCTTGTGTTGTTGGATTTTGGCGCAATCAAACGCTTTGACGATACGTTGATTCATATTGCCCAAAATTTACTTAGTGCAGGCTATCATCAAGACAAAGCACTTATGCAATCAGCCATGACAGGTTATGACTTTTTTTATACAATGAGTGATAAGGTCAAAGCCGATGTGGCGGATGTTTTTTTGTTAGCCAGTGAACCATTTGCCAACCCTGCCATCTTAAGCAAAAACCCCATTGGCAAAGCCTATTTAGATGCCAGCGGGCGCTATCATTGGGCAGGTTCTGATCTGTATAATCGCGCTATGAGTAGTGCCAAAGAGCGCATACAATCACGAGAATTTACTCTACCGCCCAAAGAGATGATGTTTATTAGCCGCAAATTTATTGGTGCTTATGCACTGTTGTGCGCGCTTGATGCCAGAACTGACGCAGAATTATTGGTCAAACCATTTTTATCTGCATAACCGATTGCTTGATTATCATGCACACCCTAATCATCTTTGCACGCCAGTCCAAGCCAATCTGCCACATGATGCCCAACAGCATAACCTGTTGCAAAACAAGCGGTTAATAAATACCCTCCTGTTGGTGCATCCCAATCTAACATTTCACCACAACAAAAAACATAAGGATTTTGACAAGATTGTAATCTGTCCGTCAGCGCGCTTTTTTTGACACCACCACCTGTACTAATGGCTTCATCCAAAGGGCGAAATCCTGCCATAGAGACAGTCAGCGCCTTAATGTGGTTGGCAAGCATTTTAGGAGTTTGCCAATCATCTTTTGAGGTACACTCTCTTAGCACTGCGATTTTAGCAGGGCTTAATCCAAGTTTACGCAGACGATTGCTTAGGCTTTGTTTTTTATTTTTATTTAATAACGTTATAATTTTTTCGTGATTAATATCAGGTAATAAATCTATCGTCATCACAGCATTGGTATTGTTTCGTAATGCATGATTGAGCTGATAAATCACCCCGCCTTCCAATCCATAGTGGCTAATCATGACATCACCTGCCACACACAAAGCACCCACCTTAACAACGACTCGTTTGAGTGCTTGCCCAAAAAACGTCTGCATAAACGGCGACCACGACCGCACCACCCCAACATTACTGGCAAAAAATGGCGTAATTTCTTGTGTGTCAAACCACTTTACCCACGCGCCATCACTACCCAAACGAGCATACGATGCACCGCCACACGCCAAAATAACCGCATCAAACTGATGTTCACTCACAACATCATCAGCGCTTGCACTGTCTTTTTTTGCCAACCATACACGATTACCTACCACATTCACACAACGATGACGATAGTAAAATTGCACCCCTTGCTCATCTAAACGCTTCAGCCATGCACGCAAAAAAGGCGCGCCCTTCATTACCACAGGAAAAATACGCCCTGTTGATCCAACAAAAGTTTCCACCCCCAATGTTTCAAGCCATGCGACAATATGGTTGGCATCAAAATTGCGTACAAAAGGCGCAAGCCACGCACTTGGGCGATACGCTTTAATAAATTCATCTATTGCTTGTGTATTAGAAATATTTAAGCCTGTCTTACCTGCCCATAATATTTTGCGTCCTGCACTAGGCATTTGTTCAAACACCTGTACTATCACACCCTGATAGGCGCTCAATGTCTGCGCAGCCATCAGTCCTGCCGCCCCTGCGCCAATAATGGCAACGTGCTTTGTCATCGCACCTGCCCTGCCATCATCTCATCAAACCGCGTACAATATCCTTCTGGCTTAACAGCCTTGAGCTCTTGACAGACCTCGCCACGAGCCAAATACTTACTTTCAAAATGCGTTCTGGCGCTGTCTTTGGGTATAATATAACGCTTGGTGGGTAAGCGCCAAATATTTTTTAGTTTTTCTTCACTTTCATCAATATACTCATCTATATTACTTGCCAATGTCATTGTCGCCCCTGTCTTCATACGCGACAATAAAAACTCAAAAAACGGCATATTTACCCAGCGCTGATTGGCGTTATTGGGTTCAGGATTGGGATATAAAATAAATACGCTAGATAAGCACTTTGGGGGCAGTGCAAATACCGTCCATGCAATCGCATCCGCATGAACAAAGCTTAGGTTTTTTGGACAATTTTGGCGAAAAAATGCCTGTGCTTTGCCTTGTGTGCGCTCAATAGCGATAAGATGGGTTTTGGGGTTGGCACAAGCAAACATAAGCGCGTGCCTGCCTTTGCCCGCGCCAATCTCCAAGGCTAGCTCTGGTAAAGGCTCTACCAATACACTAGGTATCTCAAACCCTCTAGGCGCACGCAGACAGTCAGGGCGAAACAAGCGAATATGAGTGTAAGAAGGGGTTGTCATAAAAAAAATAAGCCAAACAATGCCTTAAAAATCTTATCAAAACAGGCGATGACACTATTTTATCACAAAACCCAACTGATGATAAAATACTCCAATTAACACCACTGATGATACTTTTGTGTTACTTTTTTAAGTTATGAAAATTTAAGTTATGAAAATTCCTTTAACCCACCACCATCAGGGCTATCAAATTCGCCTAGCCTCAAAGTCAGATATTGATAATTATTATACCAATAATTTTCCTCTACACCCTAGTGTCATCAAAATGACAGGCTCACGCAGCAACTTTTGTTATGATGAAATTGCTCAGTTTTTCTTAACTTGTCTAGATGACCCAACCCATTTTTTGTTTGTCATTTGTGACCCTGCTGGTACCATCATTGGTGAAAGCGTCATCAACTGCGTAGATATAGCCAACAAAAAAGCCAACTTTCGTATTGCTTTGTTTCATCCTCATCATCAAGGCAGGGGGCTGGGTTCTTGGGCGGTACATCATGCCTGCCATTACGCCTTTGAGATGCTTAAGCTCAACCGCTTAGAGCTTAGTGTTTTTGAGTTTAATCAGATTGCCAAAGCGTGTTATCAAAAGGCTGGCTTTGTTATTGAAGGGGTATTAAGGCAGGCGTTTTGGCTTGTTGATGAAGGCTGCTTTGCTGATGAAATTTTGATGTCGCTACTTGCTCATGAATGGCAAATATTAACACAGCAGCACTGATTTATCTCTAATACTTAGGCTATTTTGACAACTCACACACCCTATCAAGCATAAATGACATTGTTAATGATTGTGTTTGATAGGATGTTTTTTTGGTCGTAGTTTTGTTGTTTCATTTAAAAATATGGATTATGTTAAATAAAATTTTATCAAAATTATCGCCATAGCCTATTGTATTATCAGTCTTTGTGATTTATAGTTGTACTTTTTAACTTTGCTATGACAATGAACACGCCATTAAGCTACCCCTGCCCTCGCTGCCAAAAACCCACCCTTTGGACAGACAATCCTTACCGCCCATTTTGTAGTGAGCGCTGCAAACTGATTGATCTTGGTGCGTGGGCGGACGAAAGTTACAAAGTTCCTGCTGACGATACGCCCTTTAGCGATGAATTGCCCCACGCTCACGATTAACTTACATAACACACTCATTTTTAAGGAATCTTATGTCACATATCATGCCTACTTATGCGCGCCAGCCCATCAGCTTTGCTCGTGGCGCTGGTAGCTATTTATACACCGCCGATAATACAGCCTATTTGGACGCTCTAACAGGCATTGCTGTCTGCGGTCTTGGACATTGCCATCCTGCCATCACCCACGCCATCAGTGAACAAGTGGGTACTTTGGTACACACCAGTAACTTATTTGGTATTGATTGGCAAGAACGCGCTGCTGAAGTTTTGTGCGCTGCTACAGGCATGGACAGTGTGTTTTTTGCCAATTCAGGCGCTGAAAGCAATGAATGCGCCCTAAAGCTTGCACGAATGCACGCCCACCGCACAGGCAAAACTCGCCCCAAAGTTATCGTCATGGAAAACGCATTTCATGGGCGCACCTTATTGACAGTCAGTGCTACCGCCAATCCCAAGGCGCGCGCAGGATTTTTTACATTAGATACAGAGTTTGTGCGTGTACCATTTAATGATGTGGCATCTGTACAAGCGCTAAGTGATGATAAAGAGATTTGTGCGCTACTGGTTGAGCCAATTCAGGGCGAAGGTGGACTTCACACCCCAGAGGATACCTATCTTGCGCAATTGGCAAAAATCTGCCATGAAAATGACTGGTTATTTATGCTTGATGAGGTTCAAACAGGTAATGGACGCACAGGCAAGCTATTCGCTTTTCAACACAGTAATATCAAACCTGATGTTTTAACCACCGCCAAGGGGTTGGGCAATGGCTTTCCTGTTGGAGCGTGCTTAGTATCAGGTAAAGCTAACGATCTATTTGGTGCAGGTAGTCATGGCTCAACTTATGGAGGAACACCACTTGCTTGCCGCGTGGTTCATACTGTTTATGAGTTATTAGACAAGGATGTACTTGCCAATGCCGCCACCCAAGGTGAGTTTATCCGCTCAAGTCTGCTAGAGCGCCACGCCCACAAAGGCATGAGCGCACGAGGCAGAGGTATGATGATTGGGTTGGCGCTGCCTGATGAGATTGACACAAGTACGCTAGTGGCAACAGCGCGTGATACACATCATCTTATCATCAATGTCACAGGGGGCAATGTCATTCGCCTATTACCCACCTTAAACATTTGTCACGATGATGCCATACAAATCGTAGAGCGCTTAGATGCCCTACTCACCACACTACTGTAGTCTGTATCAAATTTAAGGCAAGACGCGAGTTAATTGTGCATTGCAATCAGCAGCTTCTTGGTCACTGCACCACTTCATATGTCTTGGATCGTGTTTGTCATCTAGTTTGACAAACACAGCAAGACTATGCCCTGTTTGGTCAATCTGATTGCCTGCACAATCTGGCTTGTTATTGTCGTACTCTGTGCTAAAGGCAAGTACAGGTAAGCTTGCCTCTTCAGCGTACACAAATTGATACTCGCCTTGGGTGATTTCTTTATCACTGGTGGTGCGCATCTCACCATCGGCACCAAAATAATAGCGCTCCTGACACACTGTCTGTGCTTGCAATTGCCAAACTCCTGCAATCGCAGGCAGAGTGTAGGTGTTTATTTTTGCTTCTTCTTTGGCGGCAGGATTGCTTAGCGCAATCAAGGAAGTCAGTGCCACAGTAGTAAAAACAGTTGGTTCCATAATAATTCCCAGTCAATAAACTTCCTATGGTAGCGATGTTTTGATAAATTGCAAGTATTATGACGAGATTTAACCCAAAGACAACAAAGCATCCAGCCAAGTACTAGGGTGTGTTGAGATTTCACACATCCTAGAAACAATATTGACTATTACATTATGAGTATGCCTTTGGTGAGAAATATTCCAATGCTTATCTTTTATGGCTTGACCTTGTTGATTGATATAGATTATATTTATTAAAAATTATAATTTTTTTTATTTTTTTATTCCAATAAAATCCCCCAATGCGTCCTAGGTATGATATTTTTATACAATTTTAATTTGAATCAGTCCAAGCACTTAGTTTACAATAAGGCAATCTTTGACATACAAACACCATGAACAAGCACATCCCCTATCTAAGCCATGAAGAACAGCAGCGCATCACACGTTTATGTGTGGATTGTGGTTTATTGCTCATGCAATATGGTGCTGAATCAACCGTGGTGGTGGATTTAACCAAGCGCTTAGGCATTGCCATGGGGCTGACGGGGGTGGAATGTGCACTATCATTCAATGCCATCACCTTGACCACCTTGTACAATGGGCATTGTATCACGACAGCACGCAATACCATGCATCAAGGCATCAATGTCAGTATTTTGGTACAAATCGGACACATCGTCACCAGTGCCGAGCGCCGCCGCCGTGATGAACACAGCGTCAATTTGGTGCAAATTCAGCTTAAATCCATCAAAAAAGACAGTCACCCTGAGTGGCTGGTATCACTTGCTGTTGGTGTTTCTTGTGCAAGTTTTGCCTATCTTAATGGTGGAACGCTTGCGATTAGCGCTGTTACTTTTGTTGCTAGTTTTATTGCCATGGGGCTGCGTTTATATTTGGCGCGTCATCATTTCAACCCTTTTATCTCGGTGATTGCTACCGCTTTTATTGCCACTTTGCTTGGGGCAAGTGCTTATTTTCTAAAACTTGGTGACAATGCCGATATTGCTGTGGCAAGCAGTGTGCTATTGCTCGTGCCAGGATTTCCTTTGATTAATGCATTATCAGATGTTCTTAAAGGCTATATTAATATGGGTGTCGGGCGCTGGATGTGGGCAAGTATGCTGACGCTATCGGCGTGTGTCGGCATTGTGATGGCACTCACGCTACTGCGCATACCACATTGGGGGCTGTGATGGCATTTTTACAAGACATTGTTTTGGCATGTATCATTACCTTTGGGTGGTGCTTGATGTTTACCATGCCAAAGCGTTACACGCCCATTTGCCTTATGATGGCAGGGATTGGTTTTGCCACAAAATTACTCTTGGTAGAAATTGGCTGGCATTTGATGGTGGCTACGTTTTTTGGGGCGATGCTGGCAAGCTTTGTGGGGGTGTATTTTTCACAAAAATTTCGCCTCACCCCAAAAGCACTCATTGTTCCAAGCGTCATTCCCTTGATGCCTGGTATTGCCGCTTATAAAGCCATGGTGAGCATGGTGCAGATTGGCTATTTTGGCTTTAACCTACCCTTATTTACTTATATGATGGATAATTTTTTTGAAGCCATTTTTGTGATTTCAGCCTTAGTTCTAGGCTTGTCTATTCCAGGGCTGTTGTTTTATCGTAGAAATCCGATTGTTTAAGCTCTCAAAAAAACAACAATCAATCATCTTGCAAATACCATTTGCTCCAGATTTTCAAAAAAAATCGCAAGATACCCTAAAGATACCTTACGATTTTTTTACAAGCAGTTTATTGGTTATAACTTCGCCTGTGCCAAAGCAGACAGCGCTCCTTTGAGCATGGCAGATACCGTGCTATTGCACACACCCACGCCCAAATAAACCTTACCATCTACCGACAATTGAATATAAGCAGCAGCTTGGCTATTGGTTTTGTTGTCATCGGCAGGGGCGGGGTTTTCACCACTGGCAATGGCGTGCTCAGCGTAATTGGTGATGTGAATCTCCTTGCCCATATATTGATTCATACCGTCAATAAATGCTGACAATGCCCCATTGCCCGTACCCACAATCTCAAAGCTGTCATTGGCTTTGTCCACGCTACCTGTGAATGTCACCACGCCCGATTTATTGTTAATGCTATAATCTTTGAGTGCATATACGTCTTGATTTAAGTAAGTTTGGGTAAAAATCGCTAATAACTCTTCTGTTTTTAGCTCACGCGCTTGGCTTTCAGCTTCTTTTTGCACCAAACGGGCAAAGTCAATTTGCGCCCAACGAGGCAGATTAAACCCATGATGGCGCTGCAAGATATAAGCAGCACCCCCTTTGCCTGATTGGCTATTGATGCGCACCACATCTTGATACCCACGTCCGATATGTTTTGGATCAATAGGCAGATAGGCTACGTCCCAATGTTTTTCGGTTTCAGGATGAGCTTCATTAAAATCAAGACTCTTTTTGATGGCATCTTGATGTGAGCCACTAAAGGCTGTAAATACAAGCTCACCGATATAAGGATGACGTGGGTGGATAGGCAGTTGATTGCATTCACTCACCACGCGCCCAATTTCACTCATTTGACTAAAATCAAGTTTGGGGTCAATGCCTTGTGTGTACAGATTCATCGCCATAGTCACAATATCCATATTGCCTGTACGCTCACCATTTCCAAATAACGTACCCTCAATACGGTCAGCACCCGCCATCAATCCTAGTTCAGACGCTGCTACTGCACAGCCACGGTCGTTGTGCGTGTGCAAACTGATAATCACATCTTTACGATGTTTTAAGTGACGGCAAAAATACTCCACTTGGTCAGCATAGACATTAGGTGTGGATGATTCTACTGTAGCAGGTAAGTTCAAAATCACTTGCTGTCCTGTCCATGGCTGCCATACGTCACATACCGCATCACAGACCTCTACAGCGTATTCTGTTTCGGTTTGGCTAAAGCTTTCAGGAGAATATTGAAACACCCATTCAGTATCAGGATAGTTTTTGGCTTTGTCCTTGAGCATGGTTGCGCCAGCCACTGCAATGGCTTTAATCTCATCCTTGCTCATTTTGTACACTTTTTCGCGCTGCACCTTTGAGGTAGAATTATACACATGGACAATGGCGCGTTTTGCCCCTTGCAAAGATTCAAAGGTACGCTCAATCAAATGCTCACGCGCCTGCACAAGCACCTGCAAAGTCACATCATCAGGCACCAATCCCTCATCAATCAA
The DNA here is from genome assembly GCA_041773075.1 of Moraxella sp. Classification (GTDB taxonomy): domain Bacteria; phylum Pseudomonadota; class Gammaproteobacteria; order Pseudomonadales; family Moraxellaceae; genus Moraxella. The sequence goes on along the minus strand of JBHBMT010000196.1, from coordinate 15,383 downwards.
ACGGCGCGTAAAATCAAATTCCACTTGTGACGCAGAGGGAAAACCAATTTCGATTTCCTTAAACCCCACATCCACCAATAACTTAAAAAACACCAGCTTTTGTTCAATATTCATCGGATCAATCAGCGCTTGATTGCCATCACGCAAATCTACGCTTGCCCAAATGGGTGCTTTTTCAATCACCTTGTCACACCAAGTACGATTTTCAAGCTTAGGTGCAAACTCAAAGGGACGATATTTACTATAATCAAAGGCAGGATTTTTTGGATTCATAAAGGTAGTTCCATTTTTTACAACTTAATTCGGGCAAGCCAGCAGCCTTCCCTACCATATCAACTCTAAACACGTCATTATAATACCAAATCCTTATTTTAAAAACCCACTTTTTTTGCCCAGTTTTTGCCCATAAATTATATAAATTAACTAAAATTGTGATAAAATATAGTGAAATTCTCTACTATATAGCCTATTTATGACCAATAATACTCCTATTTTGGACAAAACAGACAAAACTTTATTAAGCCTACTGGCAGCTGACGCGCGCTTATCCATCAGCGAGCTGTCTGAGCGCATCAACCTATCTGCCACGCCCACCACCAGACGCATTAAGCGCCTAGAAGAGCTGGGCGTAATTACAGGCTATCACGCCAAAACTAGCCCAATGGCATTAGGATTTAATTTGGCGGTATTTGTCGCTGTTAGCATGGATAAGCATACCGCCGAGCGCTTTAGCCAATTTGAAGAAAGCATCAAAGCCTTTGATGAAGTGGTCAGCTGTAGTGTGGTAACAGGGCGCAGCGAAGATTACCTACTTAAAGTCATGGTCAAGGATATGCGCCATTATGAAGAATTTTTATTAACAAGATTAAGCAAAATTGAAGGTGTTAGTCAATTACATACCAGTTTTGAATTACGCCAAGTCTTTGAGCGTCCTTTGGTTTAAGTCTTAAATGCCGCCATTTTAATCAAAGATAAATCACCTGCTCACACAAGGCGTCAATGACCGCCCTATCATGACTAATCACAATCAAAGCAAGCTGTGTATCTTGTTGTAATTGGCGCAATAAGTGAACAATGGCTTGTTTATTTGGTTCATCAAGCGCACTGGTCGGCTCATCTAAAATCAGCACTGTTGGTGCCATTGCCAAGGCACGCGCCAACGCCACTCTTTGACGCTCCCCTCCTGACAACTCATGACTGTAGCGGTATTGAACGTCCACAGGCAATCCAACTTGTTGCAACAGCTCTCCTATCTTATTTTGCCACGATATTTTTTTGTCAAGATGGCGCTGTGTCAATGCCTCTGTGATGATTGCACCCACGCTCATCATTGGATTAAAACTACCTGCGGCACCTTGAAATACCATCTGTATATAAGGGCGCAATGGCAGCAGTGCGTGTTTGGGGGCATCAAGCCAAGAAATGACTTGCCCATGGTGAATAAATTCAATCCGCCCCTGAATATCAACCCCCTCTTCTAGCAAACGCATGATTGCCAGCGCAGTTGTTGTTTTTCCCACACCCGAAGCGCCCACAAGCCCCACCGCTTGTCCTGCATACACTTGGATATTTAGCGCAGTGATGATATGTTGATGGCGTTTTTTAGTCCATGTCTTTTGAACAAGACGTATAGATAAGTCGCTGATAGTCAATACAGGGATTTTTTCTTGTGGCACAAATGGCACGCCAAGGTCAATGGGTGTTGCTTTTTCCTCTATAGCCATTACCCCATTGGCAATTTTAATGCACTCTTGGCTGACACTTGCAATCAGCGTTTTGTCATGACTTACCAAAAGCAGCGCTAAGTTTTGTGTTGTTTTTAGATGCTCAAGCAATGCCAGTATCTGCACCTGCTTTTGCTCATCTAGGGCAGTTGTGGGCTCATCAGCAATCAAAATAGCAGGCTTTATGGCAAGAGCAAGCGCAATACCCACCCTTTGACACTCCCCTCCTGACAGCTGATGTGGATAGCGTGTCAATAGTTGCTCACCGTTATCAAGCCCCACCTGCGCCAAAAGCTCAAGCGCTCTTTGTTTTGCCTTTATTTTTGGAATACCTGTCAGCGCCAAGACAACTGATAGCTGCTGCCCTACTTTATAAACAGGATTGAGCGCCATCATAGGCTCTTGCGCTATTAAGCCAATCTGTCGCCCTCGCCATTTTGCAAAGCACGTTTGTGATTTTTTGGCATGAATATCATCAAACGCCAGCACTTGCCCATCTACAGTGATTTGCCCTTTGGCGTTCATATGTTTGGGCAACAACCCCAATAATGCCAAACATATCAATGACTTGCCTGCACCCGATGCCCCTAGTAATGCCAAACTCTGTCCTTGATAAAGCTCAAAGCAGACATCCTTGACAATAGGCACACCCGCCACATCAATACTTAGATGCTTGACTGACAAGATGGCGCCATCTTGGGGTTTATCATCAACTTGAGCGCGTGCCAACACCAAGCACTCCTTTTATGCCATCACCAACAAACATCAATAGCGCCAATACCAAAGTCAAGCTAAAAAACGCTGACAATGCAATCCATGGGGCATCTAAGTTGTTTTTGCCCTGCACAAGCAACTCACCCAAGCTTGCTGAACCTTGTGGCAAACCAAACCCCAAAAAATCCAGTGCTGTCAGCGCCAAAATATTACCTGTCAATACAAAGGGCAGTTGCGATAGACACCCTACCAGTGCATTGGGCAGAATATGACGCAATAATATCTGACGATTGGTTGCTCCCATGGCTTTGGCAGCAAGCACAAATCCCAATTGGCGCACACGCAACACTTCAGCACGCACCAATTGCGCCACCATCACCCAACCAAACGCCATCATCAGCACAAACAAAACCACTACCCCTGTGGGCAGCACACTTGCCACCACCATGACAATCAATAATTCAGGCAGTCCTCGCCATACCTCCGTTGCCCTTTGTCCCAACAAATCCACCCAGCCACCATAAAACCCTTGTACCACCCCAATGCCCACCCCAAGCACCACACACGCCACAGTCAAAAACAACCCAAAAAACAACGACACCCTAAGTCCATACAAAATACGCGCCAAAACATCACGCCCCACATCATCCGTCCCAAGCCAATGTACGCGACTAGGTGGCATGGGGTGTTGCTGTCCTATTGCCACGCGCCTATCTATGGTATCTGCTGCAAAAGCAATCATAGGCATTGTTAATGCGCCTTGGGATTGTATCAGCGCTTGAACCGCAGGGTCTTGGTAGTTGGTTTCGCTTTCAAACACTCCACCAAAGGTGGTTTCAGGATAACTTTTGATAATTGGAAAAAAATACGCCCCTTGATAGCGCACCCACAATGGCTTATCATTGGCAATCACAGGAGTCAATATACACATCAAAAACACCCCAATAACCGCCCAAACACACCACTTATTAAGCCACGTCATTGACTGCCAAGCACGCCGATGATAACGCCATAGCGCCTTTATCACATCACACCCCATCAAAATCAATCATAGGATTGAGCCAGCCATACGCCACATCTGCCATCAGTTGTGCCAAGAGCGTCACCCCACTGACCAAAAACACCACTGCAAACATCACAGGATAATCTTTTTGCAAAATGGCTTCATACGCTAACAGCCCCATGCCATCAATCCCAAAGATAATCTCAATCAAAAAATTCCCTGACACCACCGCAACCAACAACGCAGGCAACCCTGCCATCAATACAAGCGCACTATTTTTTAATACTTGTCCATACAACACCTGATACCTACCAAATCCTTTGGCATAGGCATAAGTCACATAAGGCTTAGCAAGCTCATGACTTACTGAAAACTTTGTTAAATAACAAATACTTGCAATACCACCCAAACTAGATGCCAATACAGGCAAGACCAAATGATGCGCTATATCCAACCCCTTTTTCCACCAAGGCAGCCACTCTGCCTCTGGTGAGGTTAATCCCTGCAAAGGAAATAGCTGCCAAAAGCTTCCCCCTGCAAACAACACAAGCAGCACCAGTGCCAAAACAAACATTGGCATGGCATATAGTAGCGCCAATATGATAGAGCTAAGCTTATCACGCCACGTTCCGTCATAAACCGCTTTGTACACCCCTAATGGTATTGCAATCGCATAGATACATAGCGATGTCAATAGCCCCAACAACAAACTGACAGGAAGCTTTTGTGCTATCAAACTTGCTACTGACTGCCCCTTGAACAAAGAGTCGCCAAATTCCCCTGTTGCGTACTGCGTTATCATTAGCCAAAAACGTTCATCAGCAGGCTTATCAAATCCATAATACGTTTTTAGCACCTCAAGCATCTCATCGCTTAGCGCGTGCGCCTGATGTGCTGATACACCAAGCATCTGCAATTGACCACCATCACTAATTTGTGCCAACTTATACTCCAAAGGTCCACTGGGCACAAACTGCACAATCACAAAGTTAATCAATAAAATTAAAAACAACGTTGGTACCATCAAAACCAAGCGCTTGACTATATAACGCCCCATGAATTATCCATCACACCTTTTTATGCCATCCAACCAATTTTGCCTATTTTAGGGTAGTGATATTTTTTACCATTAGCCTGCCAAATGTGTCAGCAAAATAGAGGTACCAATACCCATCAAAACCATCGCCCCAAAAACTTCCGCCCATTTGCCGATTTTTTCACCCAACTTATGTCCCAAATACGTTCCTAGTGTGACCATCACTATGGTAGCCAAGCCAATAAGTGCGCACGCCAGCCAAATATTCACTTGCAAAAAAGCCAAGGTCACCCCCACAATCATCGCATCAATACTGGTGGCAAAGGCTGTTAATACCAAAATCCATGGAGCGTTTTTGGTGGGTTTTTTTTGATCAATGTCAACGCGTGCTTTGCCCTCTTGCATCTTTGTTTTTGTGTCATCATCACCTTTAAAAGCCTCATATAACATATGTAGCCCCAGTCCGCCAAGCAACACAAAAGACAACCAGTGATCCCATGTTTTTACCATGTCCTCCGCCAACACGCCAAACACATAGCCCAATAGCGGTGTCAAGCTTTCAATCACACCAAACACAAGCCCTGTTTTGAGTGCCGCTACCAAGCTTGGGCGCGCTAACCCAGCACCGCGCCCCAAGGCAACAGCAAATGCGTCCATAGACATACCAAATGACAACGCCACCAACGCCGATAGTTGCATTATAACTCCAAAATTATGCTGTATTTTTTAGAATACGCAAAGCAATAAAACACGCCTTGGCATCTACCTCTGTGCTGACAAGCTCTTTTGATTGCAGATAGCGATGAATACTTGGGCTGTCTGTACGCAAAAAAACATTGATGCGCTTTTCTTGGGATAGTGTTGTTGGCAGTGTCATTGCCTTATCTTGCTTGGCAATGTTAGCGATGGCTTGGGCAATGTTAGCATTATCAGACTCCACCATCTGACCAAAACGTAAATTAGCTAGCGTATATTCATGTGTTGGATAAAGCAAAGTGTCATCAGGCATCTCCTTAAAGCGCTCTAAGCTGTCAAATAACTGCTCATAAGTTCCTGTAAACACTCGTCCACATCCGCCACTAAACAGCGTATCTCCGCAAAAAACATGAAGCTGAGGAGCGTCATTTAACACAAAACTAATATGACTGTCTGTATGCCCAAAGGTGTGCCATACAGTCACCTCCCTCCCCCAAGCAGACAGCACCGACCCTTCAGCCACTATCATACTAGATGGCGGTGTAATATGCTCAAGATGCGCGCGATGAAGCACCACAGACACATCAGGATAAGCAGAGCAAAGCGACATTATTCCACCAATATGGTCGTGGTGATGATGGGTTATCCAAATACCCACCAAGGTTAAGTGATTGTCCTGCAAATACTGCTTAACAGGCTTATCATCACCCACATCAATGGCGATTGCTTCACAAGTGTCCTCATTGACAATCAACCACACATAATTATCTGTCAAAATAGGAATGGCACGTATTGATAAACCCATTGTCTTTTCTCTCATTGGTTATATTGTGACTATTGTAGCACAAAGCCCAAACCAAGCCCACGTTAGCCTTACTGCGCCCACCAGTATTCCAGCCCTAGCGCATAATTTGGTAGTTTACTGGGGTGGTGGTATTCTTTGTAATATGCCAGCTGTGTTGCACCATCGCCATACAAGGGTACGACATAAAATCCCGCCTGCAACAGTCTATCTAACACCTTGGTATGCACAATCATCTCATGACGATGGCTGACGCGCACAAGCCTCTCAATCACCTTATCAATGGCTTTGTCTTTGACTCCTGCTAAGTTTTGCGACCCTTCGGTATCCGCCAGCGCTGACCCCCACAAATAAGCTTGTTCTGCGCCCACTTGATTGACTTGGTAAATTACTTCAGGTGTCATATCAAACTCAAACCGCCGACGCATCATTGCCCATTGTGCCTTATCCACTTGGCGAATCGTTGCTGTAATGCCTAGACGTTTTAGATTGGCAAGATAAGGCAAAAGCACCCGATTTAATGTTTCATCTGCCACCAAAATCGTTAAATGAACCGCCCTGCCCTGCTTATCGATCAATTTACCTTGGTGATATGTCAGCCCCGCTTGCAACAACAAAGACCTTGCTTGCAATAACGCATGGCGGTGATATCCAGATGGGTCGGTTTTTGGTGGTAATGGCGTACTAATCAGTGTTTGTTTTTGAGCTTGGGTTAATGGCAGTACAGATAGCAACAGCCGCTCACTTAAGCTTGGTACGCCCTTGGCTTGTAGCTCACTGCCTTCAAAAAAACTCATCAAACGCACCTTTTGCCCATATAATAGCGCTTGATTTACCCAATCAAAATCAAATGCCAACACCAGTGCTTGACGCACACGCACCTCATCAAAAGGCGCCCTCCGTGTATTAATTATCAATCCACGCATAGCAACTGGATTGGCATCTGTCACCAGCTCTTGTTTTACTTGCCCTTGCTTAATGGCATTAAACTGATACGCTGTTGCCCATAATTTGGCGTTTTTTTCAATACGAAAACGATACTCACCCGCCTTAAACGCCTCAAATGCCACCTCATCACTACGATAATACGTATATCTAATTTCATCAAAATTAAATCGCCCTTGATTGACCATCAGCGCCCACCCCCAATAGTTAAGATTGCGCACATAACTAACAGAACGCCCTGCTACCACTTTGCCTAGCTGATAAGCCCCACTCCCCATCAAGGGCGTTAAGCTTGGCGTGGTAAATGCTTGATCAATGCTTTTTTTGGCAAAAATCGGCATAGAGCCCACACTAAAGCGCAATTCAGGATTGGCATCTTTTGCAAAAACAAATTTAATCCGATAATCATCAAGCACCTCAATACGCAAAATACCTGACAAATAACTGCGCCACGATATCAATCCATGATTTAAAATCGCCTCAAAAGTCGCCTTAACATCATCAGCGCGCACAGGCGAACCATCCCAAAACTTTGCCTTTGGGTGGATATGATAAATAATCCAGCTATCATCTGTGGTATCGTAGGTGACTTTTTGGGCAAGTTGAGGGTAGCTGACCGATACCTCATCTAGTGAGCCTGCCATCAACGTGTCATACAAATAAAAACTGCCCTGTGCCGGCACGCCTTTGTCAATAAAAGGATTTAGGCTATCAAATGTCCCTTGCGCCGCTAGCGACAAGACACCCCCTTTTTTGGCATCAGGATTGGCATAGGGCAGATGTTTGAGGGTGTCATGATGGGTGCTGACATTCGCCCCAAACGCCCCCACCGTTACCACTTTGGCATCTGCAGACACCATCATGTATAAAAGCGCAAGGAATGCCCCTGCGCTTTTTGTGCTAATTTTTGTACGATTCACCAAATCAGCCATAAGTTTTTTCAAAGTCTTTCATGAATGCCACCAGTGCTTGCACTTGTTCTAATGTAATGGCATTGTAAATGCTGGCACGCATACCGCCGACCGCACGGTGTCCTTTTAGGTTGAGCAGTCCTGCTTGCTTGCTTTTTTCCAAAAACAGCTTATCCAGTTCAGGATTTGCCAACTGAAACGGCACATTCATGATGGAGCGGTGTTTTGGATTGACTTTATTAAGATAAAACTGACTGTCATCAATGGCTTGGTACAAAGTTTGGGCTTTGGTGCGGTTAATGTCTGCGATGGCTTCTACGCCGCCTTGCTCAAGCAGCCACTCAAACACCAGTCCTGCCAAATACCACGAATAAGTGGCAGGGGTATTGAGCATGGAGTCGTTATCTGCTTGATTTTTATAGGTTAAAATACTTGGACACCACGCACTCGCCTGCTCCATCAACTCTTTACGCACAATCACCAAGGTCAAGCCCGCAGGTCCGATGTTTTTTTGAGCGCCTGCATAAATCAGCCCAAAGTCATTGACATTGATGGGCTCTGACAAAATACAAGACGAAAAATCCGCCACAATCGGCGCATTCACCTTGGGGGTGTCAAAAATCTGCACGCCATGAATGGTTTCGTTGGGGCAATAATGAAAATAACTGGCATTGTCGCTTAACTGCCAAGTGCTCACATCAGGCACATCGCTGCCATCGCCTTGCGCCACTAGGTTAATTTTGCCAAGCCCTAACGCTTCATAGCGTTTGGCTTCTTTGTAGGCTTTTTCTGACCAAGTGCCTGTATTGAGATAATCGGCTGTACCGCCATTGAGTAAATTTAATGGAATTGCCGAAAACTGAAGCGCCGCCCCACCTTGCAAAAACAGCACCGCATAGTCATCGCCAATATTCATCAGTTTGCGTAAATTGACTTCGGCACGCTCTGCCATCTCTATATAATCAGCACTGCGATGGCTAATTTCCATCACAGAAGCCCCCAAACCTTGCCAATCAAGAAGTTCACTGCCAGCACGCTCCAAAACGGCGGTCGGCATGGACGCAGGTCCTGCACAAAAGTTTGCTAAACGGGTCATACCTATCCTTTATAAAAAAATTTGCGCTATTTTAACAAATTTTTGGGCGCTTGGCTTTAGTTTTTGGGGCTGATGCCGACATCTTGTCTAAAGTTTTGATATATTTTAGCTATGCAATAGCTGCCACAACCGCTTTTTACTTTGGGCTTGTTGCGCCATCATCTCAAGCGTGGGTGTGGCAATCAATTTTTGCCCCAACGTCTGCCCAATCTCTACGCCCGTAGGTAATGGTGTTAATAATCCTAGTGCGGTTATTTCTGGTGTCTGCGCGCACAGGCGAGTCAAAAACCCTAATAGCGATGCTACTTTTGTATATTCTTGGCGCTCTTCATACCCATCAAAACACAAAGGATAGCGAGTATGCAAGCTTACATATGGGGTTTGCTGCTGCTTTGCCAATGCCTGCGCCAAAGATTGCCATATCCCAAGTGTGGCAGTGCTCAAAATCGCGCCATCTGCCAATAATAGCCACTGACGATAGCGAATGCCATATAACTCAAATTCAGATGCAGTCAGTACCACCTCTTGCAATATTGTCAATGGCTCAAATACCACTGGCAAGGGAGGCTCATCGGTAGATGGACTGGGGGTTTTTGTGGGTGTAGGTTTGTTGGTGCTAGCACTATGGTCAATTAAAGTGGGGCTTGGTTGCTTGGCAGATTGCACCCCAACAAGCTCATCTGCCACCAATACCCCGTCTGCCGCCAATACCTCATCTGCTAATGCAGTCTCTAGCCGACATTGCCATGATGGCACTTGGGTAAGGCTTGCTGTTTTGTCCGCCCACAATGACACCCCTAGCATAGATAAAATGCTTTGATAATACCCATAAGATTGGCTAAAATGTTTCAGGTCGGTTTGGGTCATAATGATCAAATAATACCATAAAAGCTCTTAAAATATCGCGCTCTTTTGGCGCTAACACCCCATCATACAAAAGCGATGTATGCAATGTTTCAAGCAGTTTTTGACAAAAGGCGGTGTCTTTGACATCGTGCGCCAAGGCAAGTAGTAGCACCGCCCAGCCCTGTACGGTCAGCTGATGTGTTGCAAGGATTAGCTGAATAAGCAACTTGTCATCCACGTCTAGCACCACCCCCATAAGACGACTGTGCCGACGAACACCAAGCAAAACACGCTCAAACTCTGCCACAAGCAAGCTATTATCTTGCACCCCTACCAAAAATGCAAGCAACACCACCGTCAGCTGTTCTGCTTTTGTTCCACAAACCCAAGAAATATCAATATCCTTTAGACACTCTTGTACACGCTCATCCATAGCACCAAGCGATACCCCTATCCCATGCTGCGTCATAGTCTGTATTAAACTTGCCAAAATCAGCGCTTGATACAGTCTATCTACCTTGCGGTTTAGGCGCATTTGGCTTAACGCGGTTGGCTGAACAGTCAAAGGCTGCATCAATAGTGTATGAAGTCCTTGTTGATATTTTGTTAAGGTGTCAAGCGTTGATGGTTGGTATTGACCTCCTTGCCCAGCCAGCTGCTTATCAAACAGCGTTATCAGTTTGGCAATCAGCACCCCATCATTGATGCGCTCATACTGGCTTAGTGCGACCAGTACTTCATCCTTAATGCGATGGCTAAGTAGTTGCTCTTGGCAATTTTGCACATACTCATTTTCCTGCCATTCATCAGGCAGGGTAATAAAAATATCCACAAAATCAAATTGTCCATCAATATCCAACCGCCAAAAGCGACACAACAACGTCGCCTCTATCACCATTAGCGCGCCTATTGGGGTGCGCAGGCGTGACACCAGTATCCATGGCAAATCAGATAATTTGTTGGGCACAGCCTTGGGGTTTGACTGCCTATTAGGATACAACCATGAGTGACAAGACTCTGATACTTGTGGTGTAGGAAAGCTTAAATCAGATGGCGTTTGTGGATTGGTTTGATAGCTGTGTTGGGAGGGTAAGCTTGACTGCACAGGGCTGACATCCCAACCTACATACCAGTCGGGATTGACCACCAAACGCCCATCTTCTGAAATGCTGTCTTTGGGTGCTTCAAACTCAATCACCTGATATGCCTCCACCTCTTCTGCCAGTGCAACGACTGGCTTGTGCCTTAAGGCGTGCTGATGGCATTCATCCAGCCTTTGTATTTTTAGATGAGAGGTGACTTTTTGACCAAACTCATCATAACGATACGTCTGCAATGAAGCTTGGCGCTGCTCTGGCGTGGGGTGAGTGTTAAACCAATGCGTTGTCTCGTGCGGCTTAGGCTCTGCAAAGAAAAAGTAATCCATCGCTGACACCGACACATCACTAAGCGCTGTGCCATGTCGCTGCATTTGCTCAAGCAATGCACTCATACCAAAGCTGCGCGTAAGGCGCATACTGGTTGCATCTGCCAAAAGCTCACGCTGATGGTTAAAGCACTGCTTTAGCCATTCCATGCTTGCCATGCCAAATACGCCCAACAGACGTGCCACCACAAGCATTAGCATCACAGGGGCTTTTACCAAAAGTGCCATAGCGTCACTTTCGTCCGCCTGATGTTGCTGATAAGTATCGTGATGGACGGTGTTTTGCCAATGATTTACCCATGCTTGACGATTATCAAACCGCACTCCCCCACCAAAACGATTGTGATACTGCGCGTGAAATTCACCCAATAACAAGCCCTCAAGCCATTCAGCTGCTTCATAAAACAAGGACAAACCCGACATCATCACATACAAGCGCAAGTTTAAATGAGCATCTCCATGTAACAAATGTGCAAACTCGTGCCCAATCAAAGCATACAACGCTTCATTATCCAGCTTATCTAGCGCCCCTTGCGTCACAATCAACACCGCATCATGCTCATCAAAGCCAGCTACGCACGCATTAATTCCGTTTTGTGTTGGCAAGACATACAATTTGGGCAATCGCAGTCCTGATGCTAACGCCATCTGCTCGGCAAACTCATAATAACGTTGATAACTACTAGGAAAGTCCCTTAGGCGTGTCGCTTTGATAAAGCGCTCATAATACACCGCCTCGCCTGCCTCCAACGGAGTCTCTTGTTGACTATGGTCAAGAAATAAGCGCACCGCCCCAAGCTTATTTGCCAAAAACTGACCGCCATGACGAACTTTGTGACGCTGTACTAGCATCACAAATACCAAATACAGCCCAAACACAAGTAAAGTGCCAACCCACCACGCACCCTCTACAGTGCCTGCCCCTACCTTGGTAATAAGCATAACAACAAGCAAAAGCACCAACGCATGAAAGCCCACCACCGCCACAAACAGCCCATAAAACAACAGGCTTAAGCGCTTACGGTAGCGAGCAATCTCAAAAAAATGCGTGTCAGCAGTCATCATCACTTAATCAACAAAGCTAACCTTTGGTGCCACATGAATCACCGACTTATCCTCAAACTGTAGCTGCGCCATCGGGGTGAATTGAAAAAATCCGCTAATGATATTATTTGGAAAAACTTCACGTTGATTATTATAAAACATCACACTGTCATTATAGTGCTGACGCGCAAAACTGATACGATTTTCGGTATTTGTCATCTCCTCCATAACGGATTGAATTAAGCTGTCAGCTTTGAGTTCTGGATAGTTTTCCACCACCGCATAAAACTGACCTAAAGCCTTTGACAGCATACCTTCTGCTTGCGCCAAAAGCCCCATATGCTCACGGTTATCTGCACGATGCTCGCCACTATTTTGTAGTGCTTGCGCACGGTTGCGCGCCTCAATTACCGCACTTAAGGTTTCTTTTTCGTGACTTAAATACCCTTTAGCACTCTCTACCAAGTTTGGGATTAACTCATGTCGGCGTTTAAGCTGCACATCAATTTGTGATAGGGCATTATTCACTTGATTTTTTAGGCGTATCAAACCATTGTACACCACAATAAAATACCCCATCACCAATACCAATATCGCCACAATAATCATCAATGCAATCATGACTACTCCTTTTATATCATAAAAATAGCTATAAACAAATCTCAATATATCTTAATAGAAATGTGCATTTATGACAATTTATTTAGGATATCCTGACATTTCATCTTTGTTATTAAACTCAAGATTTAGCCAGTTTTAAAGCAAAAATACTATATTATTTCTAAACACTTTCTAAATCACAATGAGCGTTATGAAGCATTGGGATACCCTAATATTACCTTAAAAAATATCACTATTTATTTTATCCATTCCTCATGCACAATACCATCAAATATCACTATTTATTGAAACCCCACCCCATCAATATACAGACGCTCTTGCGCTGGCTCCAACAGTTCAGGGCGCACATAGCGGCAAGGAGAGCCTACTTGTGTAAACTGACCACCCCATTTACGCCACCCTTGTGTATCCAAATGAATCGCACCTGTGGCATAAATCCCCAAGCCAAACTGATGCATCTGCCCCTCATCAATCCAAAATTGACACAAGCGGTTTTGTAACTCATTCATCTGCCAACTGTCTTTGTGATAAGTAGGTACCCAAATATCAATAGCGCCATTGGTCAAATGCTTACTGCTAGGCGCACCTCCTGCACATTTATTCAAGTCAGGACTGCGGTACACAGAGCGGATTTCGGTGTTTCTTGGCAAAATACCCAACGTTTGAAGCTTAACGTAAAGCCGTAAGGTCGGCAACATATTTTCCCATAGCTCTCTTGGGGGAATCTGATAAGGCTCATAACCACATTGTTGCCAGCTACGCGCTGTGGTTAATAACTGATGCATAGGGGGAAGGTTATATGAGCCCAATGCTCGAACAAGATACGCCTGATAGCTATCTGCAGCCGTTTTTTGATGGGGATTGTCTTTTAGCCAGCGCAAAAAGTCTTCCTGCGTACCAACTTGTCGCTCTTCCAAGGGCAGCTCATGAGCATGTCCCTGATGGCTATCTACAATAATTCGCCGACTTTCTGTAATGCTAGTACCTGCCTGCCCTGCTTGTTCTTCTGCCCAAGATGCCCCACAAGCGCCCAACATCACAGGCAATGCCATTGTGACGATGGCGGTCAGTGAAAATTTTTTGTAAGAATTTGATTTTGCAAGCTTTTTCATTAATACCCACTCATATTACTGTGAAGTGCCTCACAGGCTTTTGAATTGTAAAACAAAGTTTGTCATATTGCCAGTTTTTTATCATTTTGATACACCTTATCAAAATTGCGCAAAATAAGCCATCATTTAATCCAACAAATTCATGCAGCCTCATTTCATCAAAACAAAAACAATGGTTGCTAAATTCATATTCATTTCACAAAAAATTCATGATATTGCTAATTATGTCATCTTAAGCAAATTTTGTTACACAGCCACTGACAAAAAAACCTTGAAAAAGCCATTAATTTTAGTATGATGGCAAAATCGCCAATAGTACATTTTAGGTCTTTGCAAGGCGTTATTATCATAGGTTTTTATTTCATGAATACACAACAATTACACCCCCCCAAGCAGCAACGTGGCGCTTTTTTTAGTTTTATGTTCTTGGTGGTGGTCATCGTGGCAATGGTTGCCTTTGCTATGTATGTTTATTATCTTAACAGCACCATTGTTAGTAAGTTTGAAAACAGACGCTGGGACATTCCTGCACGTGTGTATTCTCGCCCCCTTGCACTCAACGCCAATACCGTAAAAAGCGATGTAGATACATGGCTGTCACTACTTAACTACCAAAACAACAATAATGAACAAAGTGGTACATATCAAAAATCAGGAAATACCTATACCATCAGTACGCGCGGTTTTGGCTATGGCGATGGCAATGATGAGCCTGCCCAGCATATTCAAATCCGTTTTGACAATAACAAAATCACAAGTCTAAAATCAACCCACCCCAACCCTAAAGGCAATATCCATCTTGAACCTGTCTATATTGGAGGCATTTATCCTGATAGCAATGAAGATCGTGTATTGGTTAAATTAAGCGACACCCCTCAAGGGCTTATTGACGCCCTGATTGCCACAGAAGATAGGAACTTTTATGAGCATTATGGCATCTCCATACGAGGCACAACTCGCGCCATACTCAACAACCTTAAGGGTGGCTCCATGCAAGGCGGCTCAACCCTTACCCAGCAGCTTGTCAAAAACTTCTACCTCAATTCTGAAAAGAAACTAAAAAGAAAGGTCAATGAAGCTTTAATGGCGCTCCTGCTTGAGCAACATTATAGCAAAAACGACATTTTGCAAGCCTACATCAACGAAATCAACCTTGGGCAAAACGGCAATCGCAGCGTCAATGGCTTTGCGGTGGCAGCCCAGTTTTATTTCAATCGCCCTTTAGCAGAGCTAAGTATAGAACAGCATGCTTTACTGGTAGGGCTTGCCAAAGGTCCTACATATTACAACCCCAGAAAGCACCCAGAGCGCGCTCTTGAGCGCCGCAATACCGTCCTAAACAATATGCTGGTAACAGGCAAAATAACCCAAGAAGCTTATGATGCTGCCATTGCCACACCACTTGGT
>JBHBMT010000195.1:0-18279 GCA_041773075.1 Moraxella sp. | reverse complement strand
TCAGCAGAGTGAATATTGGTGTGTTGCATAGTTATTTTTTGGTTTGAGGGGAGCCTGTGAGCAGTCCAACTTTGGTAACGCCTGCTTGCTGTAAACTTGCCATGAGCTGCATGATAGTGCGGTATTCATTGCTGGCATCGGCATTAATCATGACTTGTAGCGTAGAGGTGCCATCTTCACCCTGATTGGCGCTGGCAAGACCTGCGATGCGCTCAATCAACGCCTCTTGTGTCATTGGTTCATCAATAGTGCTGTCATGACTGATAAACAATTGACCATCAGCCTTCATTGAGATGATAACAGGTAATTGCGTGTCTTTGGCAATGCTTGCTGTTTTTTCTTTGGGCAGGTCAACTTCTACACCTGTTGTTAGCATGGGGGCAGTGACCATAAAAATAATCAATAATACCAACATCACATCAATATAGGGGACAACATTCATCTCACTATTGAGCGCTTTGGTCGGACGGGCGTAAGGTGTGCGTTTCATTAGCTTAGCCCTGATGTGCTTGAGTTTGCGCCAAATGACGATGTTGCAAGTATTGAGCCTCAATTGCACCTGTTAATTCATCACAAAATAGCGCACGCGCTTCATAGATGGCAGCTGACTTGGCAGTGAAGTGGTTGAAAGCCAAAGAGGCGGGAATGGCAGCAAATAGTCCCATGGCTGTAGCAATCAAGGCTTCAGCAATACCAGGAGCAACGGTAGCAAGACTGACAGATTCAGCCTGACCTAAACCAATAAAGGCGGTCATAATTCCCCAAACCGTACCAAAGAGCCCAATATAAGGAGATACCGAGCCAATGCTAGCAAGGGTGGGTAATCCACTTTCAAGATATCCTTGCTGTGTGCCAAGTCCTACGCGAAATTTGCGCTCTATGGCGTCACTTAGGTCGGTTTTGTTGGTGACTATCTTTTGTAGGCGCAAAAATTCTTGATATCCTACAAAAAAAATTTGCGCTAATCCTGAGCGTTCTTGGTTGTTTTGTGTCTGAACAAAGATTTGATTCAGATTGGTGCCTGACCACACTTGTGATTCAAATTCAGCATCTTCTTGGCGAGCACCACTAAGTCTGGCACTAAGACGAAAGATTAGCAGCCACCCAAAAACGGATAGCAGCATTAATATCAACATTACCGCCTTAACCACAAGGCTAGCACCTAAGATTAAGCTTAAAATATCTAATGAAGGAGTCATGATAAAAAATAAAGTCAATGATGGCGCTATTATATAGTCTTTGTCAAAAAAAAACCATGAGTAAGTGATGAAATGAAAATCAAACGTGATGGATAACGGTGAAAAGCTGTTTATTTTTGTCTTGATTTTTTGACAAATATGCTGTATTGTTTCAAATTGTATCAGTTTTGAACAATTGTATATCACATTGATTTTAAGAGGGAGTTAGGTTTTTTTATTGATATTGATGATGTGGTAAGCTAGGTAGCCATACTTTTGATTTTGTAAGCTTATAAAAGTGCAATGATTGTGGTGTTGAATTTATACTATAGCAAATATGTATTGGAGATCATTATATGAAAAACGTTTTATTTCTTGTTACAGGCATGACACCACAAATCATCACAGAAACAGTTTGGGCGTTAGCTTGTGACCCAAACAATCAAAATCTTTGGCTACCTGATGAAATTCATGTACTTAGTACAGAAGATGGCTTAAATCAAATTCGTTCACGTCTATTTAGTCAAAAAGAAGGATTTAAATTTCAACAATTTAAGCAAGAATTTTCTCAATTAACGCATGTTGCGTTTGATGATTCTGACGCATATTTGCATGTCATTTGTGATAAGCAGGGCAACATTTTAAAAGATTTAAAAACACCTGAAGATAATGAACTTGCCGCCAATTTAATTTGCCAAATGGTGCGAGAATTTACCGAAGACGATCAAATTTGTTTGCATGTTTCTATTGCGGGCGGTCGTAAAACCATGGGGTTTTATGCAGGTTATGCGCTGTCGCTTTATGGGCGAGCTCAAGACCGTATGTCGCATGTGTTGGTTGAAGAACGCTATGAATCGGCACGGGATTTTTTCTATCCTAGCGCAAATGAAACCACATTTGTAACCAATCGTGATGGCAAAGAGCTTAAAGCAAAAGATGCGCAAATTTGGCTTGCGGACATTCCTTTTGTGCGTATGCGTAGTTCTTTGCCAAAAGATAGTTTGGTAACAAATGCCAGTTTTAGTGAAGTGGTTAATTCAATAAATTTAGCACTAAAACCTATTTTTGTAAATTTGGACATTAAAAATAAAAAAGTGATTATTGATAACATGGAATGTGTTTTAACACCAAAAGAATTTAGTATATACACACTGGTTGCTCAAATTACATTAAATGGCGAAACATTATATTATCCATCAAAAGAAATTGATACAGATTTTATTGGTGAGAAACACCAAAAACTATTTAATCAAATTTATGGACAATATAAAAATAAAGATGATATTGTCGTGGATTTTGCTTATTTAAGTACTGCATTATCAACCATGAAGAGTAAGTTTACTAAAGCTTTTGGAGTAGATGTTTGCCAACAAATCTGCATACAACCTGTTGGTTCAGGCTATGCTTTAAAATTGCCAGCTACCCAAATTCAACTGAATTAAAGGAATGGATATGATTTTACCTACATTTAATAAACAACCAGTGTTGTTACGGGCAACATACCATATTAACACCCCAATGTTTGTTGCAGGCGCCAATGTGCAAGAAGTGGAATTAACCCCTACGGCATTTAAGGGGGTAATGCGTTTTTGGTGGCGTGCATTAAATTGGTCTAAAATTCGTTTAGTAAGTCCAAATAAAGAATCCGCTTTAAAGGAATTGCACCGACAAGAAGCAAAACTGTTTGGTTTGGCAAGTAAAAACAACCAAGGTGGTCAAGGAGAATGCTTGGTTAATGCATTGCAGATTAATGGTGATAAAAAATGGAGTTTACCTGATAACAAAAATGGGATTAATTACTTGCTTGGTCAAGGTTTATATAATTTTAGAACTGGTTTAACTCGTTTAGCATTGGCAAATAACCAATCCTTTACAATTGATTTAACAGTTACAAAATCTGCTGAATCATCAATTATTGATGTTTTAAAGTTGATTGGATTATTAGGAAGTTTTGGTTCTCGTTCTCGTCATGGCTTTGGTTCAGTAACTTTAACAAAATTAGAGAAAAAAGGTACATCATCAGAATATCAATCTCTTCAATTTGAGCAAGAGCCAATAACTGCAATGAATACATTGCTTACAACATATCGTTGTAAAGAAAATAAAGAATTGCCTCCTTTTTCTGCTTTTTATCAAGGCACACGTATTGATATTGTAAATTTAACCAATAGAGATGCGACTGAATTGTTAAATCAAGTGGGTGAAGAGCAACAACTTTATCGTAGCTACGGGCGAAATGGTCGAGTAAATAATATAAGGGCAGAAAGAAATTTTACTGATGACCATGATTTTATATTAAATTTAGCAGATGGAGAGGAAAACAATATCACACATCCTAAGCGTATTGTTTTTGGTTTGCCACATAATTATTTTTACTCTGGCACTACTACAAGAGGCTATAGCGGTAATGTTGATGCCTCTACTGGGCGTAGAGCTAGCCCATTATTGATGCATATCCATCAATCGGGTCATCAATATCAATTAATTCACTGTTTATTAAAAAGTAAGTTTTTACCTCAAGGTGCAACCATTGATATTAAAGCACGAGGTAATCAAAAATCTAAGTTTAGTAAAGTAACTGAGCAAGCTGATTGGCAAATAATTGAGGCATTTATGAATCGTGGTTTATTTGCAACAAAGGAAACCATCTAATGACTGACAATAATCGCTATTTTCATTTTACCATAGGACCTGTACAAGGGTTTGTTGCACAAGCACGCCGTACACGAGATTTTTGGGCGGGGTCATTTTTGCTTTCATGGTTGGCAGGTGTAGCAATTTGTGCTGTAAAAACTCAAGGTGGAAAAATTGTTTTCCCTGTACCAAATGATGATTTTTTGAAAGCTCTAGAAGGGAAAAAGGTAGATAAGTTACCTAAACAAGGTGGAATTCCAAATCGTTTTATGGCAGATATCAACGATTGCCCAAACTTTAGTGGCAGTGCGGTCGTAGAAGCTGTGCAACAGGCATGGAAAGCAATTGCAGATGCTGTTTATAAAAAAGATAAACAAGGATTGGAGCAAAGCTACCACACCAAAAAAATTTGGGAACGTCAAATTGCACAATTTTGGGATATGAGTTGGGTTATTACTCAGGGACGAGATACCAGTGCTTTAGATAAACGTAAAAATTTCCGTACTCATGTACCTTCTGTTGAAGATGGGTATAAATGTATGGTGATGGACGGTTTTCAAGAATTAAGTGGGGCAAGTGATAAACATAGTGGTAAAAAACGCCGTGAATATTGGACAACACTCAGTTGTCATATTCATTCAAAAGATATTGATGAAAGAGAAGAATTGTGTGCGATTGCTTATGTAAAACGTCGTTTTGTACATGTCTTTAAAGATGTAAAAACGGAACTTACAGTCAATGGTAACTCACTTACCATTCATGGTTGGAAATTACCACATAATGTACCATCTGTGGCTTATATGGCAGCGGTGCCTTGGCTAAAATCTATTTTGCAGTCATCTGATGAAGAGATGAAAGAGACTTATCGGTATTTTATTTCAGTTTTGAGCGAAATGAGCTATATGACCAAGGCTGATATTGCCAATCAAACAGAGCGTCGAAATCATGTTAAATTTGTTCAAGAAAAAATAGATGATAATATCAGTTTGGCGGAAGATATTAGCTTAGATGGTAACGTTTATTATCTCAACTATTGGAATAACCTTAATAATTTTGTTGGTGATAAACAAAATTATGATGGTCAAATTGATAAATATCGTCCGAAAGTAAAAACTGCTTTATCTAAGCTATATAAATCGATGAATGACTTTGAGCCATCGCCTTATTATGCCATTTTATTAATGGATGGTGATAGTTTAGGCAAACAGATGAGTCATGAAAAACGCCAACCTGTGATTAGTCAAGCCTTAGATGATTTTACTCAGCAGGCTGAGAAGATTGTACATGAGAACGATGGTTTTTTAATTTATGCTGGTGGTGATGATGTTTTGGCATTATTAAGCCTTGATGATGCGATGAAAACAGCCAATCAATTGCGTGAAGCCTATGTAAAGTGTTTTGAAAATGCACCAAATAAAGTGAAAGCAGAAAAACCAGAATGTGATGTAGAAAATGTTTATTCTACATTATCAGGGGCGATTAATTATTGTCATATTAATACGCCTTTAACGCAAGTGTTAAAAGATAGCCATCAATTGCTTGATGATATTGCAAAAGATGGTACTGGGCGTAATGCCTTAGCAGTGCGTGTACATAAACCTTCTGGGCAAGCTGTGCAATGGTCATTACCTTGGGATAAAGTGATGGATGCTTCACAAATAGATAAGATTAATAAAAATTTTAACTTATCTTTACCAGCAGAAACCCCTGTAATTGAAGCACTGGCTTTAGCAATGGCTGGGCAAAAATCAAGTGATAAAAATACATCTATTTTTTCAAGTGGGTTTTTCTATAAAACTCGTCATTTGATGGAAATGCTTGAACAGATGATGACAGATGGTCATTTGACAGTAGCACATGCCAGCAAGTTATTACTAGCAGAATATTTGCAGTCAGGTCAATTTAGAAAAATTGAAGAACAAGAGCAGAAAAAATTGTTAGTCGCTTTTGATATATTGATTGAACAAAGTAAAGATTACAAATCTCAAATTGATGATGGTAGGGCGAGTATTGATAAAAATTCAGGTCAAAAACTCAGCGGTGATGCAGGTATTTTATTGCGTATTTTAGGTCAAAAAGGTTTGGGTAGAGGGGATAAAGCATGACAACACATGCCATTGTACAATTTGAACCAGTGGATAGTTGGTTTTTTCGTGAATCTCGTCCACATGGAAGTGTTGGAGCAAATGCTTTAAACAGTGTTTTTCCACCACCAACACGAACACTTGTTGGGGCAATTCGTAGCCATATTGGTGCTTGTTATTTTGCAAGTCATCCGCAATCTTCTTGGGATGATTTAGATAAAATAACCCCATTAAAAGCGGTGGTAGGTAATGCAAAAGAACTTGGCAGTTTACAACCACGAGGCGTATTTTTACAAGAACAGCAAGATAGCCAAACGACTTATTTTTTACCCGCTCCAACCAATATTTGTAGCAAAACAGAAGGGGATAAAACTCGATATTTAGCGTTTGAATTGACCTCATCACTATATGAAACGGATATTGGTAAAACATATTTAGTTACTTTACCTGAAAAGACTGCTCAAATAAATGATACACGGGGTTTTAAACCGTTAGAAAATACTTGGATTTCAACACGAGTTTGGGAAGCGATTTTAAATGCGGATATTGCTTCTTTGTCTCAACAGCAAGCAAATATTCGTACAACCAATGATTTTATATCATCAGAATATCGATTGGGTATTGAATTGATTTCTACACAACGAAGTATTAAAGAAGGTCAATTATATCAAACCAACCATTGTCGTCTAAAACCAAATGTCTCGGTAATCATGCCTATTGAATATAATGAAACAGAACTTAATCAAATTGCGAAGCATGCGTTTGAACACCCTGTTTTATTACGTGTTGGTGGTGAAGCTCGTATGGCGGCTGTTTCAGTATGCCAAAACACATCAAGCTATTTACCAAAAGCACCAACAAAAAAACTTAGTCAAGAAGTTGGAGATAAAAAACGTTTTATGTTGTATTTTATTACCAAACTGGCAATGCAAGAAAAAAATTGGTTACCTAAAGATTTTAATCAGATAGAAAATGGTTGGCAGGGAGTAATTAATGATATCAATATGACGATTATTTCTGCCTGTATTGGTAAAGCACATCGAGAAGGTGGTTGGAATCAACTGGAACATAAACCTCGTGCCATTGAAAATTATTTGCCAGCAGGTTCGGTGTTTTTTGTAGAGGTTGATGAATCAATTGATGATAAAACAATTATTGATAAGCTACATGGTAAAACCGTTGAAAATCACCCATGGGGCGATGGTTTAATGTTGGTTGGACGAGTATTCTCTAACTAAACTCAATTTAAACGTAGTATTTTTATTAGGAACAATGTTATGCAAACTCAAAATTTAATGATGAACATGGTGGCACAAACTTCTATTCATGCTGGTGCAGGTCAAGCATTAAGTGTCATCGATTTGCCAATTCAGCGTGAAGGACACACCCAACACCCAGTTATTTTTGGTTCAAGCTTAAAAGGGGCATTACGCTTTCGTGCAAGTCAAACGCTAGAAAAACAAAGACTATTTAATGTTTTTGGTGCAGATAGCCAAAATCCTGAAGGTTTTGCCGGGGCAATTATGGTTAGTGATGCTAAACTGTTATTGTTACCTGTGCGTTCATTGAATGGTTATTTTAAATTGGTAACAAGTCCAGCATTATTACGCCGTTATGCTCAAGATTGTGAACGTACTCAAATGGCAAATAATGAAACGTTTACTCATTTAACATTGAGTATTGCACAAAATGAAGTACTTGTTGTTCAAAATAAACATCAAACTTTGTTTTTGGAAGAGTTTGCATTAACTGCAAAAACGGAAACCAAATTAAATGCGGTAGTAGATATTTTAGCTGAACGTTTTGCTTTGGATAAACAGGCATTGGCAGAACAAATTGCGGTGGTCAATGATGATATGTTTAGTTATTTGGCACAAAATAGCACACCAGTCAATGCACATATTGCCCTTGATGAAAACAAAACAGTAAAAAAAGGTGCATTATGGTATGAAGAAACTTTGCCAGCTGAAACTGTGATGTATAGTGTGATTAATTGTACCACTTCACGTGCTAAAGACGGAAAATTAAGTCCTTCTGAGGTATCCGATGTACTTACCCAAGAAGTTTTACCAGAAAGCAACCGTTATTTACAAGTGGGCGGAAATGAGACTGTGGGTATGGGGTGGTTTAGTATTCATTTTGCAAAGCAAGGAGGGAAATCATGATTCAATCTCGTGAACAGTTACGTGCAAAACATGCTTTAACGCATATTGAGCGTATTAAAAATCAAAATAAGTTTGAAGATGACAAGATTAAATCTGCCATTTCTGGTTTGCCTGCAATGATTCATATGAATGGTTTAGGTCATGCATTTGCATTTTTCTTAAGCGACCCTAAAAATTTTCCTGAGCGTCAAGAAATCGTTGAAATTGTATTTGATTGGCTTAAAAAAGAGAGTGGCGTATTTTCAGCATTAAATCAGCAAAATTTAACCGCTTTAAATGCAATCACACAAGCAGATTTGCAAACCTATCAAATTGCTCAACAAGAAGCCCAAGCCTATTTACTTTGGCTCAAAAAATTTGCACGAGCATTGTTAGTGGGGGGCAATTAATGTTACCTATTTATCAATCCCAACAAATCAATCAACAAGCAAAACAAATCTTTAATGATGATAGTCATTCAGGGCTTTGGTTTGAACGGTTTTATGATTATCATATTTTTGACCATCAAGGAATACTTATCCATGATGAAAAAGAAAGAAAAAACGCTAAAATTGAAGAAAAGAAAGAGTTTTTTAAGGGGTTTAACTCCAAAAAGGGCACTCGTCAATGCGGTAATCTACAAGCATTAGAAAGCCATGCTCAACGCCAAGCAAAACTATGTAAAGCCCAACAAGGCAAAACAGCCATTTATAAAAATGATTGGTTGATGGCGGTTGGACTGGGGAATAGCCACCCACTGGAAAATGGACTATTGTGGCATCCAACGCTTGGTGTACCTTATTTTCAAGGCAGTACTGTAAAAGGTTTGGCAAAAGCCTTAATGGAAAAATGGGGAGCTGATCCAAAAGTGATTAAAAAATGGTTTGGGTCAGTAAATGCAGTGTCAAAGAAAGTATATTTTGAAGAAACTTTTGGTACGCCTTTGACAGAAGAACTTCAAAAACAGCTTGATGAACAAAGTGTGGGTGATTTTATTTTCCTAGATGCTATTCCTGTTGAGCCTGTCATGCTAAAACAATCCATCATGACACCACATTATGGTGATTGGTATCAAAAAGGTGATGAAAAGCCAACAGATAAAGACGTACAGCCAGGGGATTGGCATTCTCCTATTCCAGTTGGCTTTTTGGCAGTTGAAAAAGCGGTTATGCAGTTTGGCGTGATACCTCGCCTAGGAGCAAAAGTAACAGATGATGAGCTTGAGCAAGTCAATAATGTGATTGCTTTGGCTTTAGAACATTTAGGCATTGGTGCTAAAACAGCAACAGGCTATGGACGAATGCTCAAAGATGCTCAAGTTGAGCAGGCTATTGAACAGGCCAATATAGAACAAGCGGTTCAAGCCGAAATTGAGCAAGCGATTTTAAATCTGTCAGAAAACCAACAATTAATTTATCTGTTTAAGACTGAGCTCAATAAACTACCCGAAAATCAATGGCAAGGCAAACCTAATGTAACATTAAACATTAAGGTGAACGATGAAAGTTTTTGGTTTGCAACATTATTTAGCAAAGTAGAAACGTGGAATGATGATGACCAAAAATATGCGTTAGAACAGCTATTTTTAGAAAATTGCGAACATTTTTCTAATAGATTGCAAGATAAAGTCAAAGTGTTGAAAAATAAACTAGGCATTTGAATTAGGGTAGTGCAAGATGAAAATTCTATTTTGTATGGCAACAGGGCAAAATGCCGTAAATATTAATCCTTTATCAACAATTAATCCTGATAAAGTGGTGGTTGCAATTACAGAAGGTATGCAACAAAACGGACAGGCATTAATTGATGAATTAAAAAGTTCAGGCAAGTCTGTAGAAAGTTTATCTATCAACCAAGAAAACAGTTTAAAAACATTGCATGAACAATTTTCAACTTGGCTGGAACAGCATATTGATGATGAAATTATTGTCAATATCACAGGCGGTACTAAACCCATGAGTTTGGCTGCCTATCAAGTCTTTAGCGAATGGGGTTTTCGTTGTTTTTATTGCGATTTTACTTCAAGTCAGCTGATTTGGTTAGATGATGAAAGTTCAGTTTCTGGTATTGGTTCAAAGGTGGGTTTAGAGCGTTATTTACGCACTTATCAATATCATATCACCCAAAAAACAACACTGGCTCAAACTCCAAGAGAGCATAAAGAATACGCTAAAATTCTTTATGAAGAATTATGCAAAGCAGGCAGATATGACAATACCTGTACATTTGTAGGCAAAATTCATGCACTAACTCAGCAAAACCCTTTAAGTAATATTCATTTTACTCAAGAAGAAGATGTATTATTACAACATTTGGAAAAACAAACAGGTATTTTTAAGTTTAAACAAGGTCAAATCATTTGTGATGAAGATGTACGCAAAATGATGAGCGGTGGTTGGCTTGAAATAATTGTTGCTGATGCTTTGCGTGGTGATGAATATCGTGATATTCACTTAAGTGTCTTTTTTGAAAAAAGTACACAACGCAAAAACAGTAGTACAAAACAAGAACTTGATGTGATGGCAATGTATCACGATAAACTGCTTATTGTGGAGTGTAAAGCCAAAAAATGGGACAACGCAACACAAGCCTCCGAGGCAATTTATAAATTAAAAGCACTTAGCGATATTGGTGGGTTAAATACCTTGCCTGTATTTGTATCATTACGAGAAGTGCCAGCATCTGCAAAAACTCGTGCTGCTGAACAAGATATTAAGATTATTTCTGGTCAGGCAGATTTTCAAGGGCTAAAACAAAAAATCAAAAATTTTAGATGATTGATAGATTAAATTTTCCCATCACCCGCTTTGCCATTAAATTTAAAGCCAACAATACCTTACGTTTTTATGAGTATGCAGGCTCAACATTGCGTGGGGTATTTGGTACAGCATTAAAAAATATGGCATGTGTTAATCAAGACACTAAAGGTCAATGTCAATGCTTGGCAGATAATCCTTGCTTATACCGCACTTTATTTGAGCCTTGCCAAAAGCCAGCAGCGCAAATGCCGTCCCCACCTTTTATTATAGAGGCACATGGGTTACCAACGGTGATTTATGAAGGGCAAACGGCGGTTTTTTATATGGTGCTGATTGGTAAAATTGCCCATGATGAATTAACCTTTATTAAATTAGTTTGGCAACAGGCTTTACAACTGGGTATTCGTTATGGTAACCAAAAGGCAACAGCGACAGTATTGGAAATTACCCCATATAATACCCCAATTAAACAACTTGCCAAAAGCACAGCAATGATTGATTTGGTAACGCATACGCAATTAAAACATCAAAATCAAGTGGTTGATGCCAAGCAATTTGACGCTAAAATTTTTTGTACATCATTGGTACGCCGTTTTAAAACGCTGATGACTTTATATGGCACTTGTCTTGATGAACAAGACTTTGATAACTTGTATCAAGACGCTCAAAAAGTAACTGCCAAAAGCATGATACAAGACAGCCAGTGGGCAAGATACTCCAATCGTCAAAAACAAAAAATGAACCTAAAAGGCATAACAGGTAGTGTAGAGCTTTGTTATATCAGTGAAGAATTGTATCATTTACTGCATTTAGGGCAGTGGCTTCATGTGGGTAAGGGCTGTGTTTTTGGGCTTGGGCAATATCAAATACGATAATTTATAAGCTTACAAAACAATTCATCGTAACTAAAAATTGACATAATACGCCTATATTAAGTTTATTAAAATGCCTTGGCATGACAATAATAAGTCTTGATCAATGTATCAATGATTAAACCATTTATCTTACAAATAGGAAATTATTATGCCCACCTATATTTTAAATACCTGTGGTACTAGCATTATTACCAATAATTTGGATAATGACTTTAGAAAAATCATTATTCAATATACCAATTATTCTGATTGGAATGATATTCCTTTGTCAGACAAACAAGTCATTCAAACGCATATTAACCAACGAAAAGAAACTCTATTAAATGCAGATGAACAAACTGCTTGTAAAATGAGTGCCGAACTGAATGGGTTATTGACTTGGCAAAAAAACCATCAACATCAGCCACAAGATATATATACGTTATTGGCAACGGATACTATTTTTGGTCAAGAAACCGCAAAGATTATTCAAACATGGCTACAAAATAAAGGATATCAAGCCCAAATTATCAGTAGTGCTGGATTAAAAACATCAAATTTGGTGGATTTTCGTGAGGCATTATCAGGATTGGTAAAAACATTGATTGAAACCTTAAGTGGGTATAAAGACAGTGGTTATGACATTTGTTTTAATTTAACAGGAGGCTTTAAAAGTTTAAATGGATTTTTACAAGCAGTTTCAACCATTTATGCTGACAAAACCTTTTATTTGTTTGAAGGCAGTAAAGAATTATTATTTATTCCTAAATTGCCATATACCTTAAATGCTGTAGAGATTATTACCCAAAACTTAGTTGCATTTCGTAGATTGTCTGTAGATTTGCCTGTGGATAAAGCCTTATTGGATAAGATACCAGAAACGCTATTATTTGATTTTGGTGGTGAGATTGGCTTGTCAGAATGGGGCGAATTGTTATGGCAAAGTAGTGTCAATGATATTTACAAAAAACAAGTGTTACCTAGTATTTCTGATGGTATTGTCATTGAGTCTAGTTTTTGGGAAAGTCTTAAAAATATTCCTGAAAATTATATTTTGCAAATCAATAAAAAAATTGTGCAACTGGCAAAATACCATGAAACAGGTCGCAAAGATAATTTACGTTCTTTAGATGTCAAACCTTTACAAGAAAAACAATACAAAGACCATCATCTATGGGAATGCGATATTGATGGTAATAATTATCGTATATTTATGCGGGATATGGGAGATAAATTCTACTTAATTAAAGCAGGTGAGGCGTTGCATAAAGCCAATTCAACGATATAACTATCGGCTACCATTTTAAAAGACAAGTTTTTATAAGCTTGTCTTTTTTTATAAAGGATATTAATGGTGGCATACTATAAAAAAGCATAAGGAGGCATGATGATTAAACGGCTGCATTTGGTGTGTTATGACATCACTGATGATGTTCGCTTAGATTTTTATAATAAAACCAAAGATTATGCATTAGATGGGCAAAAAAGTGCCTATGAATGCTGGTTAAGTCATGGAGATAAACAACATCTAATCACTTTTGCCAATCATATTCAAAATGAAAAACAAACAAAAGATGGCTTTTTAATTATTAGGGCGTATCGGCATTATTGGCAAAGTCAGCCAAAAGACAATCCCATGTGGCAACCCAATCATTATCTGATTTATATTGGGTAATATTTTTAAAATAGAGCATGATAAAACATATAGGATACTATGCGTCAAGTTGTTATTGATCAAAAAGGCTGTCGTTTGGAGTATGAACGAAGTTTATTGCTTATCTCTCATGACAGCTTTAAAAAACCAATCAGTTTGCCATTTAATCAAATTCAAAGTTTGGTAATTAGCACCCAAGTGAATTTGGGCAGTAATTTATTAACCAAGCTTGCCAGCCATAAAATAGCAGTTGTTATTTTGCCAAGTCGTAATAGTGGTGAGGCGTGTTTTGTTCAGGGTCAGTGGCATGCGGCAACAATGCGACGCTGCGAACAATATCGGTTAATTCAAGAAAATAATCACCATCATTGGGCGGCTATTTTGGTCAAACTAAAAATCAAACGCCAATATCAACTATTGTATCAATTATCACAGGCAAATAGCCAATATCAAGATGATGAGTTGTTACACGCCATTGAAGATTTAAAAAATTTTTGTTATCGATTGTCAGCGCATTCCAGAAAAGTACAACAACACACAGAAAATTTGGATAAATTGCGTGGCATAGAAGGGGCGGCAGCTGTGATATTTTTTGGGCAATATCGCCGTTTTTTCTCAAAAGACCTTGGGTTTTGTAGCCGTAATCGCAGACCACCCAAAGACCCTGTCAATGCTGTTTTGTCATTGGCATATACATTATTACAAGGAATTTATGAACAAGCCGTTTATGCCGTTGGCTTTGATCCTTATTTGGGGGTGTTGCATGAGGTCAGTTATGGGCGTGCTTCATTGGCGTGTGATTTTGTGGAATTGGCTCGTGCCGATATTGAATACTGGGTTTGGCAATTATTTGCTGATGGTGTGTTGGATAAAGAGGATTTTAGTGAAAATAGCCAACGTTTTGGCTGTGAATTACTAAAAGAAGGGCGAGGAAGATTTTATGAGGCATTTTCTGTATTGCGTTTTCGTTTGCAAAAACAAGCTTTAAAACAAGTTTGGCTTTGGCAAAAACGTTTATTAAATGCACAAGATACAGAAGATATGTTATTTATTTATGATATGGCACATGATGAGGAATAATGATGAGATATTTTAATTTTTTATTGTGTTACGATATTTGCGATGCCAAAAGATTGCAAAAATTGCAACGATTGGTAAGTAAATCTATGTTGCAAATTCAATATTCTGTTTATTATGCAACATTAACCAAAAAACAAGCAGATGAGCTGATTGTTCAAATAAAGAAAATCATTCATGATAAAGATAATATTTGTCTTTATGAAGTTGAGCCCATTGAAAATAGTTTTATTCAAGGAAAACGTTCAACACAAGTGATGTTATTTTCTAAAGAAGGTAAGCGTATTTATTGGTAGATTTTTATAAGCTTACAATTTTAAATAAATGAATTTTTATATTTTATACTATTTATATCAAATCAGTTAGGAGTTATCAAATGAATCAAAAAGCCAATGTTTGTTATCAACTTATTGACAATAAAGCAGATAGCAATTCTATCATACAAGGACTTAGTGGATTTTTTGGTGCGGCAGCAACTGTGGTGGTTGATATTGGATCCATTCCTTTGATCTATAGTTCATTATGGAATGAGATTCGTGCGGTTTATCACCATGATCCTATTAACAAAAATGATGCCGTAAAAATCATTTCAAATATCATGCCAGAGGTTTTATCGGATGTGATTTTTGATAAAATCATGGGGAATTTTCCTGTTGTTGGTGTGTATTTTAATGCTGTTTGTGCCAAACAAATGACATGGCGTTTGGGAATATTATTTACCATGTTGTCTGCTCGTGGTGGTGAAGTAAACCATGCCAATTGTAGAGAAGCCATGATATTGATTCGTAATTTATTCCCACAAAAGGACATGTTTAAATTTGCTACGCCTGAGTATCATAAATTTGTTAAATTGGTAAACGGCATTACAGAATGTCCAATGAATGAATTTAATAACAAAATTGATAAGGCATTGCAAGTTTTTAGCTAATGGTGATTGAATAGTTTATTAATTAAGGTGGATTATTATGGGAATGATTATCATATTTTTGATGTCTGGATTGATATTGCCAGCCGTGCTACTTGGCATATTTCATATGTTGGCGATGATTTTTAGATCATTTAGATAGTTTTATGTTGCAAATATATACATTATTTGCTAAAATACAATCACTGCTATAATTTATTTATAGCAGTGGTTTTGAACATTTGGCGATAAAGCTCTGTGTTTTGAACAGTAGATTTGATGAGAGTTTTTTTTAAATGATTAAATTTTCATCAACTTTTTTAGGATAATTTTTATACTAAAAATTATGTTTAACTCATTAATTTTTAATAATAAATTTGATGATGACTGTTCAAAACCTACCCCGATTTTTAGGGGATTAAGACATGTGTCTTTCATGTTATTAAGTTTCACCAAAGCGTTCAAAACCTACCCCGATTTTTAGGGGATTAAGACCGACTTGTTCTTTGCTGGCTGGCTTGCTGTATGGTTCAAAACCTACCCCGATTTTTAGGGGATTAAGACGGTATTTACTCCGATAGTGGTAGTTGAGTTAGGTTCAAAACCTACCCCGATTTTTAGGGGATTAAGACATGTGTCTTTCATGTTATTAAGCTTCACCAAAGCGTTCAAAACCTACCCCGATTTTTAGGGGATTAAGACACCTTGTTTGGTGATGCGGCCGTTGGCTTCTGTTCAAAACCTACCCCGATTTTTAGGGGATTAAGACCGTACAGTGTTGATGATTTCTTTAGCGATAATGTTCAAAACCTACCCCGATTTTTAGGGGATTAAGACATTGCAAATGTTGGTTTAAATAAACGATAAGCTAGTTCAAAACCTACCCCGATTTTTAGGGGATTAAGACAGTAGTACGTACAGTGTTGATGATTTCTTTAGGTTCAAAACCTACCCCGATTTTTAGGGGTGAGAGCGGAAATAGCAAAGCACTGCTTTGCCCGCTCGCAAGAGAAAAATCTGTGATTTTTCTGTGGGATATCAAAACAAGCACTAAATGTGTTAGGTGTGGTTCAAAACCTACCCCGATTTTTAGGGGTGAGAGCGGAAATAGCAAAGCACTGCTTTGCCCGCTCGCAAAATATCCAAGGTAGCTACTAAATGTGTTAGATAAATACTTTTTGTTTTTTTTGACAAAGTTGGTGTTTTTATATCAAGTCATTGTTTATAAAATCATATTGACAAACATAAATACAAGGCTAAAGCGATTTTTGCTTTGGTCTTTTTTATTTTATAAGCTTACAAATTCATAAATTAATAAAAAAATAATGCATAATATACCCAAGTTAAATCAATTCAATAAATAGTTGGAGTATATAATGCGTAAGATGATTGAAAACACCTATCAAGTGATGTACACTCAAGGATTTGAAGGAATTGATCACAGCTTTATTAAGCAATTTGTTCACGATGTGCTGATAAGCCGTCAAAAATTTATTCACCATACCCATCGTATGACTTTGCCCCTGCAATACCAAAATGAAGCCATCTTTTTTGTGATATGGTTTATGGATTGGATTGCGACGACATTTTTTGTGGATATTGCTGCAGAATTTAATGATTAAAAACAAAATTAATGGGCTTGACAATAAATAACCCCACAAAACTCTAAATATGTTATACCATAATAAGGAATCATGATGACAACCTATTTTATCACCCGTCATACAGGAGCGCTGCAATGGGCTTTGGCAAATCAAGTACATTTTGATTGTCATTTGCAGCATTTAGATGATTTTAGTGCATTACGTCATGGCGATGTGGTGATTGGTACGCTGCCTATTAATATGGTTTACCAAATTAATCAATTGGGCGTGCGTTATATTCACTTGTCTTTGGAAATTCCGCCATCGCTGCGTGGGGTGGAGCTGACTAGCGAACAATTAATTGCGTGTAAAGCGACTTTAGAGGAATTTAAGGTGTGTCAAATCGCTTGACAGACAAAGTCTATTTAACCCCCACCACCTGCCCAAGCCATGCCACAAAACTTCTCACCGCAGGCATTGCTCCCCGATTTTTATAATAAATCATTGATACAGGCACTTGTGGAATTTGCCAATCATCAAGCACCTGCACGAGATTTGGATATTTATCACTGATTAAGCGGGGCAGTAGCCCAATGCCAGTGCCTTTGACCAATAATTGTTCAATCAGCAAAAAATCATTGCCAGCAATTTTGCAAGGGGGAGTGATTTTTATGTGCTGTCCGCCTTTTTCAAACGTCCACGGCAGCGACAAAGACTGTCCAATGACGTGGTGTTGGTATAGTTCGTTGGGCGTGGCAGGCGTGCCGTGTTTGTCCAGATATTCTTGGGTGGCAAAAATCCCAAAATCCATCATAAACAAGGGCTTAGCCACCACATTATCATTCATGATAGAGCCAACTCTTAGAGCAATGTCCACGCCATCTTGAATCATGTTAATTTTTTGTTGGGTGGCGTTGATATCAAGATTGACATTGGGGTATTGCGCCACATAATCGCCCACGTGCGCCGCCAAAATATGATGATACAAATCCACAGGCGCAGAAATTTTGAGCAGTCCGCTAGGCTTATCAAGGGTGGTGTGAATGCTTTCGATGGCGATTTGCGCTTGGCTAAGCATGGTTTGAGCGTGCACAAAAAAGCGCTCCCCCAAATCGTTCAGACTGACGCCTTTTTTGCCACGATTGACAAGCTGCGTGCCTAGCGTTTTTTCAAGTTGAGTCAATCGGCGACTAAGACGAGACACAGGAATGCCTGTCAAGTCAGAAGCGGTGCTTAAACTGCCTGCCTGCACCACAGCGACAAATAGGCGAATATCATCAAGGCTGACTGTGTTCATGTTATCTTTCCATTTTTGCAAAGATGTCTTGCCAAAGTGTACCTTGTTGCAAAGATAAAAGCAACTATAATAGCCCACATCTTAATCAATCAACGAGAGTAATACGATGAC
>JBHBMT010000194.1:0-20359 GCA_041773075.1 Moraxella sp. | reverse complement strand
TCCATGTTGAGCTTGCCAAGGCTTACCATACCTGCATTTTGGATATTTTCTACGATGGTGGCATTATAAGGCGACACAAAGTTATAAAGCATTTTTGAGCCGCAGGTGGTCAAAACCCCTTGAGTACAAAAAATGTCTTTGTGCGCCATCGGAACGCCAAGCAAAGGACGGCTGTCGCCTTTGGCACGCAGCTCATCGGCAAGTTTGGCTTGCTCACGAGCCAAATCGGCAGTTACGGTAATAAAGCTGTTGATTTGTTTGTCTAGGCTGTCAATGCGACTCAGCAGATGGTTGGTGAGTTCAAGGCTGGAAAAGTCTTTGCTAGCAAGCCCTGTAATCATCTCTTGCACAGATAAAGTATGTAAATTTGACATAATAAACTACTTAAAAATAATCAATAAAATTTTAAAATCAATAATAAATCATTCAATCACTTGTGGCACAAGATACAAGCCATCAGCAACGCTTGGGGCGACCGATTGGTTGGCGCTGCGGTCAATGTCGGTGGTGGGTGTGTCTTGGCGCAGGGGCTGACAGCTTTCGTGAATGTTGGCAAGGGGGGCAACACCATCGGTATTTACTTGAGCAAGTATGTCCATCATGGCAAGAATTTTTTGTAAATTGTCGGCATAATGTTGTGCGGTGCTTTCATCAACGTGCAAACGAGACAGCGTGGCGCAGTTTAGCACGTCTTGGGTGGTTAAAGTGGTCATAAGTGATGTCCTTAAGGTGACAATGTTATAAATAAAACTCATTATTGTACCATAACTTATCTGAACATAAATGCCTTTTGATTTGACTAAAGAAAGTCGGTCACTGTTTTGCACTAAAGGGCGGCTCTGTGCTACAATGACAAAACAATGATTTTTAGATATACAAATGTTTACTATTTTGGAGAAAGGTTAATGAGCGTATCAAAATGTGTGATATTTTGATGCGCTGATTAATAAATGACGCATGATACCTAGTAATAATGAATTAGAACATCTTTTGCAACACATCACTGCTTTGTGTCAGTTGCCTGAACCTATGGTACTTAAGCGACTGATTGATGCCTTACGCATTAAGGGGGATGCACAAGCGGTGAATGAGCGTGTTGATGAGTTGATTGCATTACTTCACACAACTCCAGAATATGGCACAGGGCTTGCCTGCTTTATTTTAAATCTCACCAATCAATACCGCCAAATCACTTTATACACTGATACAGGGATTGCTTCTGATAACACATTTTTTAGTAGTATGAATCGCTTGATTGGACATCGGTTTTTACCGTTGTTGCCTGAAGAAGATTCTGTGGTGGAGCTGTTTGCTTATTTGTTTGATGGGCGCGAGGATGAAGAGTGGATTGAAAAGATAGAGCCAGATAAATTGATTGCGTTGGTGCATTTAATTAGCACAAATAAAGAGCATTTGGCATTGGTGGCGACCGCTAAAAACAGTATTTTGAATGCCATTGTGATTTTATCTTATCGTATTAGTGGTATTGGCTTGCATCCTGAATTTATGAATGCATATCCACAGATGCTTAATTATTCAGCGGCATTTGTTGCCCAAAACCAAGAGGCGGTTTTGTTTGTTAATGAATATCGGCGCTTACATGAGTTGGATTCTTTGACGGACATTGAGCCTGAGGAGGATGTTAGTGCTGCGCCTTTGGTGGTGATGCTAGAGCAGTGCCATGAGATTGTCACCAGTATTCGTAAACGTGTGTACAAAACAGGTATTAGCATTCGCATGACCAATATGCTGGTGCGTTTAGAGCAGAGTTTGCAGCGTATGCATACTCTGATACGACTGCTGTCAAATAATGTACATCAACGAGATGCTGCACTGGCAGCGCTATTAAAAACTACGATTCACACCGCCAAGACTCGCTATAGTTTTGGCTCTTTGGTGGAAAGCAATACCAAGCTGTTATCGCGCAAAGTCACAGAAAACGCCAGTCGGGTAGGAGAGCACTATATCAGCACGGACAAGGCAGGCTTTAAAAAAATGTACAAAAAAGCTGCCATTGGAGGATTTTTGATTGCTTTTATGGCAACCACCAAGACCTTGGCATATCATTTGGCATTGGCACCTATTGGGCGCGCCTTTGTCAATAGTATGATTTATGGGCTTGGTTTTGTGACCATTCATATTGTGCGCGGTACGGTAGCGACTAAGCAGCCTGCGATGACTGCCGCTGCAATTGCCTCCACAATTTCAGATGGCGCAGGGGTTAAAAAAGCACAACAGCTTGCCAAGCTGTCAGAGCTTGTGGTGGATATTTTGCGCACTCAATTTGTTGCGATTTTAGGGAATATTTCTATTGCAATGCCTGTGGCGTTTTTGATTGCGCTGTCGTGGGGGTATTTTTATGGAACGCCAATGATAGATGGCAAAATGGCGGCACACCTATTGCATGACCTTAACCCTTTTGAGTCTTTGGCACTGCCTCATGCTGCTATTGCAGGGGTGTTTTTGTTTTTGTCGGGGTTGATTTCAGGCTATTATGATAATTTGGCAGCATACAACAAAATTGGTGAGCGTTTGCGCCGTCATTGGTTGTTGATTAAAATGCTACCAAAAACATGGCTAGACAAGGGCAGTAGCTTTGTTGAAAACAACCTAGGTGCCATTATGGGCAACTTTATTTTTGGATGTTTTTTGGGCTCAACAGCAACCGTGGGATATATGCTTGGGTTGCCATTAGACATACGTCATATTGCGTTTGCCTCAGCAAACTTTGTGCATGGCGTTTATTTTTTATCACCCAATGACTTGACAGCACAGGTGATTGCGGTGTCGTTTTTGGGCGTTTTGTTGATTGGTGCGGTAAACTTGGCGGTGTCGTTTTCGTTGGCGCTGATGGTGGCATTGCGCTCTAAGGGTGTGCGTATGTTTGAGTGGGGGCGCTTGGCGGAGATGGTATTTACGCATCTAAAGACGCGTCCACTGGATTTTATCTTGCCCAGACGAGAGAGCGTGACTTATGCGCGCATTGACAGCGATGGTCAAATAATTTATGAGGATACAGCAGATAAAGAAGCCAGCGCGCCCGATACATCGGCGGTGCGGCGCCTAAAAAACAACAAAAAAATAGATGCTGTAGAGAGCAACCCACAGCTAAATGCTGACAACAGTTTGGCAAAACCTGATAAGCCACCACAGCTACCAAAATAGCCAAAAAGCTTTTTTGAGCTTTTGAGTGTGAGACATTAGGGTATTCTGATATTTCGTATTTGCCGTTAGCATCAAGATTTAGCCAGTTTTAATGCAAGAACGCTAGGTTTTTTCTCAATGATTGCTAAATTGTACGCAGGGTTATGAGGTAAAAGTTGTGAAATATCAGAGTGCTCTAAACGCATGGCTAAGCCAACTTAAAAAACACCAATTTGACGATGAGCAATTGGTGTTTTTTGCTGGGTGATGACTTGTATTCTCGCATAAAAAGAGTATAATACAAAAAAATATCCTTATTTTGTGGAGTGATAGTATGGCGCAAGTAATTCCTTTTAACAAACTGGGCAAACATGATGTTGAGATTGTGGGGGGCAAGAACTCATCATTAGGGGAGATGATTAGTCATTTAGGAGGACTGGGGGTTAATGTTCCCAATGGCTTTGCCACCACCGCTGAAGCGTTTAACCGTTTTTTAAATGAAACTGGCTTGCTTGAGAAAATCAATGCTGAATTAAAGGCACTGGATGTAGATGATGTGCAGGCGCTTGCTACTGTGGGTGCTAAGGTACGCGGTTGGGTTATTGAGCAAGAGCTGCCCAAAGATTTAGAAGATGAGATTCGTGCGGCATTTGCTGATCTGTCAAAAGGTGAAGACATTGCCGTGGCAGTACGTTCATCGGCAACGGCTGAAGACTTGCCTGACGCGTCTTTTGCAGGTCAGCAAGAAACTTTTTTGAATATTCGCGGCATTGACAATGTGCTTATTGCTATCAAAGAGGTATTTGCCAGTCTTTATAATGACCGTGCGATTGCATATCGTGTCCACAAAGGGTTTGAGCACGCTGGCGTTGCCTTGTCAGCAGGCATTCAGCGTATGGTGCGCTCCGAGACAGGCACATCAGGGGTGATGTTTACCTTGGATACCGAAAGTGGATTTGATGAGGTGGTGTTTATTACCGCCAGTTATGGACTGGGCGAGATGGTTGTACAAGGGGCGGTGAACCCTGATGAATTTTATTTGTCAAAACCACTACTCAAAGCAGGTCGCCCAGCGGTTGTGCGCCGTAATCTTGGGTCAAAGCACAAAAAAATGGTCTATGGCGATGAGGGTAGTACCACCAAATCCACCAAAATTGTAGAAGTAGAAAAAGCAGAACGCAATCAATTTGCACTCAATACAGAGGAGCTGACTGCACTTGCAAAACAAGCGTTGATTATTGAAGCGCACTATGGTCAGCCTATGGATATTGAATGGGCAAAAGATGGCGATACGGGCGAAATCTTTATTGTGCAAGCGCGTCCTGAAACAGTCAAATCTCGCCAAGACAAAGGGGTGATGGAGCGTTATATCATCAATTCCAAAGGCGCAAAAGTCCTAACCGAAGGGCGTTCTATTGGTCAGCGCATTGGTTCAGGCAAAGTGCGTGTAGTCACAAATCTCAATGAAATGAGCAAAGTAGAAGATGGCGATGTACTTGTATCGGATATGACCGACCCAGATTGGGAGCCTGTGATGAAGCGCGCATCAGCGATTGTGACCAATCGTGGTGGTCGTACTTGTCATGCTGCCATCATTGCGCGTGAGCTTGGTGTGCCTGCGATTGTGGGTTCGGGCAATGCCACTGAAGTGTTGATAGATGGTCAAGAGGTGACTGTGTCTTGTGCTGAAGGGGATACGGGGTTTATTTATGAAGGCTTGATTGACTTTGAAGTGCAAACAAACTCCGTGGATTCTATGCCAGAACTTGCCTTTAAGGTGATGATGAACGTAGGGAATCCTGACCGTGCTTTTGGATTTGCTCAAATTCCTAATGCAGGGGTAGGATTGGCACGTCTTGAATTTGTTATCAACCGTATGATTGGCGTGCATCCAAAAGCCTTGCTGAATATGGATAGCCTCCCTCAAGAAACAGTACAAGCCATTAATGAGCGTATCGCAGGGTATCCTTCTCCTGTAGATTTTTATATTAATAAGCTGATTGAAGGGATTGCAACATTGGCGGTGGCATTCCGTGACAAACCTGTCATTGTGCGCATGAGTGACTTTAAATCTAATGAATATGCCAACTTGATTGGAGGCAAATTGTATGAGCCTTCAGAAGAAAACCCAATGCTAGGTTTCCGTGGTGCCTCACGGTATGTCTCGGATAATTTCCGTGACTGTTTTGAATTGGAATGCCGCGCCCTAAAATATGTGCGTGATGAGATGGGCTTGACCAATGTCAAGATTATGATTCCATTTGTACGCACCACAGGCGAAGCAGCTCAAGTGATTGAATTACTTGCCAAAAATGGATTGTCGCGTGGCGAAAATGGTCTTGAAATCATTATGATGTGTGAGTTACCAACCAATGCCTTGCTTGCCGATGAGTTCTTGGAATACTTTGATGGATTCTCCATTGGTTCAAATGACTTAACACAGCTAACACTAGGGCTTGACCGTGATAGCGGCATTGTGTCACACTTGTTTGATGAGCGCGACCCTGCGGTCAAAAAACTACTAAAAATGGCAATTGATACCTGTCGCGCCAAAGGCAAATATGTGGGCATCTGTGGTCAAGGTCCATCAGACCATCCTGATTTGGCGTATTGGCTTATGGAGCAAGGCATTAGCTCAGTTTCTTTAAACCCTGATACTGTGCTAGACACTTGGTTATTCTTGGCAAAAGACAAGGCATAATCCTTGTGTGAGCTATGTAGGCTCAAAAAAATCAAAACCAACCAAACTTAGTGGCTTGACCAGTAAGTTTGGTTTTTTAATGAAAGAGGCATTTGAATTTTAAATGATGATAGTTAAGGTATTGTCAAAAAAATATCGTCAGTTGATTCTAAAGCAATGCCTCATAACTTGCCTTACTGTACAAGGCGTACTATCTTTGACTTGTTTTAAACTTAAAAGATTTTAAGTTGTTAAATGAGGTTTGGGTGGTATAAAATGGATAGGGTTTATGGATTTGGAGAAAAGTGATGTTGATGAATCGTTTGTTATGTTTTGTGGTGACAGCTGTTTGTGCTATGAGTGCTGTGCAAGCATATGCCGAGGTTGGTTTTAAAAGCCCTACAGGTAATATTGTTTGCTTGGGTGATTATGATGGCACCAAAGGCGTGGAATGCTATATTCAAAAGGTGGATAAAGCGACGAGCAAAAAGCCTAAGGGGTGTCAGCTAGATTGGGGGCAGTTGTTTTTTGTGAGCAATGTTGGCAAAGGACAGGTGGTATGTCATGGCGATGTGCCAGCAGCGTTGGCGTATGATTTAGTACAGACATTGCCTTATGGTAAGACCATTCGTGGTCATGGGTGGCGCTGTACAAGTCAAAAAACAGGCATGATATGTAAAAACAACAAAGGGTCTGGCTTTTCATTAAGTCGTGCCAGTCAAAAAGTTTTTTAAAATTAATGGCTTATAATACAATACGGTCAAGCAAGCGAAGTGACCTTGTGTTGTTTTGACCTTTTGATTTACAATACTCTATACTATAAGACACAATGAGCACACAGTATGCAAATTTTTTTGGCACGTAATAATGTACAAGCAGGTCCTTATACTTTAGATGAGGTTAATACGATGTTGGCATCGGGCGAGGTGCTGTTAACTGATTTGGCATGGCATGCAGGCATGAGTCAATGGCAAGCGCTTGGCGAATTGACGGGCGGGCGTTTGATATATACACCCAATCAACCTACACAGCAGCCTAATGGTCAAACCCAAAGCCATGTCAATAGCACACCGCGTCGTGTTACCGTGTCAGAGCTCTATGGTAGAGCGCCAACGGAGGCAGAAAAAGCCCAACAAGCCGAACAAAATCAGCAGCGCACACAGACTCATCCTGCCCAAGAGGCACCTGAATGGATGGGGCGTCATCGTATGCCCAAGACAGCTGTGCAAGCGCAGGGGCTGGTGTACGCACCTGTGGCAACACGGTTTTTGGCGTTTTGTATTAATATGCTATTGTGGATAGCTTCTTTATTGCCTTTAATGTTGGCGCTGGCGAATAGTGGGATTGATTTTGCCAATTATCAAGCAAGTAGTATGAATGATGTGATGGCAAAATCCCAAGCATTGTCCGCCCAAATGATGAATAGCATTCCAGAATCCACCATTTTATTAAGCACCTTTTTGATGCTCGGCTTGGTTGTGGTGCAGCTGATTATGATTGCCAAGCGTGGTCAATCTATTGGTAAACTGGTAACGGGCATTCGTGTGGTGAGTGACGCGACAGGCAAAGTACCAACAATCACCAGTGGCATTGGTGTGCGCACAGTACTACTTTATGTGATTTATCAGATGTCATTATATGTAGGTATGATGGCACCTATTTTGATGGCAGTTAATTATTTGATGGCGGCAACAAATTCCAAAAAACAAGGCTGGCATGATAAGCTTGCCAAAACTGTCGTGGTCAAAGCCAATGCGGATCAATTGAATTAATGGAGATGGTGATGAATCTAGCACACCTGACTCAAGAGCAACAAGCCATTTTGGCGCGCGCACAATTGCCTGATGACTGGAAAGAGGTGCTGACAGAGGCACTATTATCTGAAGATATGGCAAAGTTGCGCGTATTTTTACAAGAAGAATATCAAGCAGGCAAAGAGATTTATCCGCCTAAGGCACAGATTTTTAATGCGTTTTGCTTGACACCGCTGTCACAAGTCAAAGTGGTAATTTTAGGACAAGATCCCTATCATGGCGCAGGACAGGCAATGGGGCTATCATTTAGCGTACCCTCAGTGATTCCAAAGCCTCCCAGTCTTCAAAATATCCTAAAGGAGTTGGCAGTGGATTTGGGGTTGCCTGTCAGTCCGCATGGCGATTTGACCGCTTGGGCAAATCAAGGGGTGTTGTTACTTAACAGCACTTTGACGGTAGAAAAAGAAAAAGCAGGCAGTCACCAAAACCAAGGCTGGGAGGAATTTACCGACAGCGTGATTAGCGCCATCAATACACATACCGAACATACGGTATTTATTTTGTGGGGAGCGTATGCCAAGAAAAAAGGCAGATACATTGATACCAGTCGCCATTTGGTATTGACAGCAAGCCACCCATCACCTTTGTCGGCAAATCGGGGCGGGTTTTTTGGTACGCGTCCTTTTTCAAAAGCCAATGAGTATTTGATGCGTTATGGCAAATCTCCAATTAACTGGCAACTGCCACAAACTGCATAATGAGTGCATCAACCAAAAAGTCATATGCACACTACTTTCAGTATTGTCAAGAAAATGAATTTGATGAGGCTGACCATCAATGTATGCAGTTGGCATTGCAATTAGCCAAACAAGGCGCAAGCGTGGGTGAAGTACCTGTAGGGGCGGTGATTATGATGGACGGACAGGTGGTTGGTGCAGGATTTAATCGCCCAATTAGCACCTGTGATGCTACTGCTCATGCCGAAATTGTTGCCATTCGTCAAGCGTGCCAAAGCATCAATAACTACCGTTTGCCCCCAAATAGCACACTGTATGTGACGCTAGAGCCTTGCACCATGTGTTTTGGGGCACTGGTTCATGCACGTGTAGGGCGGATTGTGTTT
The DNA here is from genome assembly GCA_041773075.1 of Moraxella sp. Taxonomy (GTDB): domain Bacteria; phylum Pseudomonadota; class Gammaproteobacteria; order Pseudomonadales; family Moraxellaceae; genus Moraxella. The sequence continues at coordinate 11,658 of JBHBMT010000194.1, read as the reverse complement.
GGGGCAAGTGAGCCCAAAGCAGGGGTGATTGTGAGCCAACTGTCCTTACCTAGTCAGCCTTTTTATAATCATATGATTCAAGTGCAAGGCGGGCTGTTGCAGGCGGAATGCTCGGCGCTATTGAGTGATTTTTTTAAGAAAAGGCGAGCAGACAAAAAGCAATCAGGCTAAATTCGTCATTATTATACAATAATGCACAACATAAATGATTTTTATAGAAGGTGTGTCATGACAGTAACCCCTATTATTACCATAGATGGTCCGTCTGGTGCAGGCAAAGGCACAATTGCCTATCGTCTTGCTGAACATTTTGGTTTTGAGCTGCTTGATAGTGGCGCTTTGTATCGTATTGTTGGGCTGATGGCGTTTCAACGTGGACTACTAGATGAGACTGTTCTTGACGAGGCGCGGTTGGCTAAATTAACTCAATCCTTAAATCTGTCCTTTCGCCCTAATATCGCCACAAAAACAGTGGAAATTTTGATAGATGGTCAGCCGCTGATGGATGATATTCGCACAGAGCAAGTGGGTGGTTATGCCTCTAAAGTGGCAGCACTACCTGCGGTTAGGGCGGCATTGTTTGATTTACAAAAAAACATCGCACAGGGCAAGACAGGATTGGTTGCAGATGGGCGTGATATGGGAACAGTGATTTTTCCAGAAGCGCGTGCTAAGATTTTTTTGACCGCAAGTGCTAAGGCGCGTGCAGATAGACGTGTGCGACAATTGCAGCAGGCGGGCAAAGCAGCAGATTATGAAGCGATTTTATCTGATATCATCGCTCGTGATGAGCGAGATGAGGCACGTGCAGTTGCTCCCAGTCGCCCTGCTGATGAGGCACTGGTGATTGACAGCTCAAAAAAATCCATTGAGGATGTGTTTGAGGAAATTTTGGCATTTTGCAAAGAAAAGGGCATTGACAGTCCATCTTAGAACCGATTCACGATTAATTTTTTTGGGCAACAATGAGATAGATTGTAAGCTTTTCAAGGAAAAAACTTGAGATTGATGGTCATTTATCAAGCAAGTTGTTGGCATCGAGTCGCAAGAGTTAGCCATTTTTGGCAAAAAAGCAAGCGCTTTTAATGAAATATTCTACAAAATATGAAAGCATAAGTCATTGTAAGCGGGTTCTAAGGTGCATTAAATAGGAGTGCGTTATGAGGAGAAAGCGCCACTTAAACAAACCCACTTAAACAAATCCATGAACACACCTAGAAATAACAGTGTAACCCCTATTCTTTGAAAAAAAAATTTGTTATAATAGACTGATTTACTATTTTTTGCAGTTTTGATAAGTATAAAAAACCAGCATTTCTTATCAAAACTGCGCTACTTGAACCGTACTGTGCTGGACAGGCTACGGCTATTTTTTAAGGTAATTTAAATGCTATCATTTGCTGAACTGTTTGAAGCGAGCGAATCAGGTCAAAGTCTTAACATTGAGCGTGGCTCAGTGATTACAGGTACTGTAGTTGCCATTGATGACGACCGTATTATTGTAGATACTGGTCTTAAATCAGAAGGTGTGATTGAGCGTGCCGAATTTTTGAATGAAGCGGGCGAACTAGAAGTAGCTGTGGGCGACAGCATTGATGTTGTTGTAGAAGCTGTTGACAATGGTATGGGTCAAACTGTGCTATCTCGTGAAAAAGCTAAGCGTGAAGAAAGCTGGCGCGCACTTGAGCAGTTGCACGAAAATGATGAAATCGTTAAAGGTATCATCTCATCTAAGGTCAAAGGCGGCTTTACGGTGGAAATTGGTTCTGTACGCGCTTTCCTACCAGGCTCATTGGTGGATGTGCGTCCAGTACGCGAAACCACTCATCTAGAAGGCAAAGAGCTTGAGTTTAAAGTCATCAAGATTGACAAGCTGCGCAATAATATTGTGGTATCACGTCGCGCGGTGATGGAAGTGGCAAACTCTGCTGAGCGTGATGAGCTACTTTCTAAACTAGAAGAGGGCATGGAAGTAGAAGGCGTGGTCAAGAACTTGACTGATTATGGTGCGTTTGTTGACTTGGGTGGCATTGATGGCTTGCTACACATCACTGACATGGCATGGCGTCGCATCAAGCACCCATCAGAAGCAGTGGAAGTGGGTCAAGACCTAAAAGTTAAAGTATTGAAATTTGACCGTGAGCGTAATCGTGTGAGCTTGGGTCTAAAACAACTAGGCTCTGATCCATGGAGCGAAGTGGAGCAACAATATCCAGTAGGTACCATCACACAAGCTCGTGTGACCAACCTAACTGATTACGGCTGTTTTGCTGAAATCGCTGAAGGCATTGAAGGTTTGGTGCACGTTTCTGAAATGGATCACACCAACAAAAACATTCATCCTGCCAAAGTGGTACAAGTGGGTGATGAAGTTAATGTAATGGTACTTGAAATTGATAGTGAGCGTCGCCGTATTAGCTTGGGTATTAAGCAAACATTACCAAATCCTTGGGAAGAGTTTGACAAAAACCATGAAAAAGGTCAAAAAATCACTGGCACCATTAAGTCTATCACTGACTTCGGTCTGTTTGTTGGCTTAGAAGGTGGTATTGATGGCTTGGTGCACCTATCTGACATTTCTTGGACAGAAGGTGGTGAAGAGGCTATTCGCAAATATAGCAAAGGTGATACCGTAGATGCTGTTGTGTTAGATGTAGATGCTGAAAAAAATCGCATCAGTCTAGGCATCAAGCAATTAAGCTCTGATCCATTCAATGAGTATCTAGCGGTCAATGATCGTGGTGCTATTGTTAAAGGCGTGGTTAAAGAAGTAGATGCTAAAGGCGCTGTTGTTACACTAGCTACTGAAGTGGAAGGTTATCTGCGCGCTTCAGACATCCAACGTGACCGCGTAGAAGATGCTACCAAGCATTTGGCAGTAGGTGATGAAGTTGAAGCAAAAATCATCGGTGTTGACCGTAAATCTCGCAGCATCAGCTTGTCAGTAAAAGCCAAAGATGAAGCTGATGAGCGTCAAGCCATCAAAGACTTAAGCGCTCAAAGTGATGCACAGCCTAAAACCTTAGGTGATATTTTTGGTGGTTTGGTGAATAACTAATTGATGTTTGCATAAACAAATGGGTATTAGTTATTGACGTAAAAGAGTGGTGATAAAACACCACTCTTTTTTTGTCAAGAATCTTAAGTCTATGAAAAATTAATAAAAATTGCGTAAGAAATATTCACATTTTTACAAAACTGCGTTATTATGTAGCGTATTAAAACCCATGTGAGTTTTGGGTCTTTTTTATGATTGTACAAAAGCAAAGGTAGGGCAAATGCAAGAGAAGCAGTCAGCAGAAGAGCAAGTTGTCAATAAATCACTACTTATGTCGCAATTAGCCTCTGAGTGTGATGGTATTGATGAAAGCGTTGTCAATGAAGCAGTCAGAGAGCTGATTGATTTGATGGTGGATACATTGTCAGAAGATGGGCGCGTGGAAATTCGTGGCTTTGGTAGTTTTTGTTTGCATCATAGAGAGGCGCGCAAAGCCCGTAATCCACGCACAGGCGAAAGTGTCTATATTGGTGCTAAAGCAGTGCCACATTTTAAACCAGGTAAAGCGCTGCGTGAGATAGTAAATTACGACAGTTAAGTCGTATTGTCATATTGGTGATGTATGTATTTGATATTAATTGTATTATTGGTGGCACTCTTTGGCTACTCATTGATGTTGGTGTTGACCAATAATGGTATGGTGGCAGTCAATCTGATTTTTGCCAATGTGCCACAGATGAATTTAGGTTTATTGCTGATTGCCACTTTGATACTTGGGGTGGTGATTGGTATGTTGGTGGCATTGATTGCGTTTCGTGTTTTTCAGGTGCGTTGGGAGCTTTCCAAACTTAAAAAAGAAAAACAGGCATTACAGACCAAGCTTGATGAAGCTAATATTGTGATTGAACAAGCACGCAAGACCCATGTATTAAGCGATACACACGAGGCGGTCTTGCAAACTCAAGCGCACACCCCTGTACCTGTGAACAAAGAGTAGATTGTTTTCTTGCTTGATAAGCCAACTTAGGTTATACTTAAAAAGCTTATACCATACAAACATACAAGCAGCCAGCCTAAGAAATGTCATGTTGTTATATTCAGTTACGTTATTTGTACCTGTCATTGATAATGTTGGTTGTTTATGGATTAAAGCCCGTTTTTGATAAAGCGGGTTTTTTATTAAATGGGTTTTTTGATAAGGAAAAATAAAATGACTATTAATATAAAACCTCCTGTCATTGTCGCCATTGACAAACATGAGCTAGCACCTACCTTGGCATTGGCGGATAGTCTTGACCCTAACTTGTGTCGCCTAAAAGTGGGTAAGGAGCTATTTGTTGCTTGTGGGATAGAGGTGATAAAGCAGTTGCATTATCGTGGTTTTGAGGTTTTTTTGGACTTAAAATTTCATGACATTCCCAATACCACAGCACAAGCGGTGCTATCAGCAGCGGAGCTTGGGGTGTGGCTAACCAATGTGCATGCCAATGTAGGGCTGGATGCCATGAGCTTATGTAAAGAGCGATTGGCGGCGGGAGGATATAAGACGCGTTTGATTGCTGTGACCGTGCTGACATCAATGACTGATGAAAATATGCGTGAATTGGGCATTAATCGCACGGTGAGTCAGCAGGTGCTGCATTTGGCGGGACTTGCGCATGAAGCGGGATTGGATGGTGTGGTGTGTTCAGCACAAGAAGCTAGAACCTTAAAAGCAACGTTTGGCAATGAATTTCAGCTTGTCACCCCTGGTATTCGTATGAGTGAGGATGCCAGTGATGATCAAAAGCGCATCTGCACCCCAGCGCAGGCACTGGCATTGGGTTCGGACTTTTTGGTGATTGGGCGCTCTATCACAGGGGCGGACAATCCCAATGATAAATTAAAGCAAATTTTGGATAGCATTGCATGACCCAGATAGCAAAAATTACCATCGCTTCTACAGCGTTAGCACAAGCAGCAGAACTGATGGCGCAGATTGATGAGCTTGGCGCCATTGAGTATGACAAAAATACGCTAGCACTAGATATGCAAGAGCGTATTGGCGAGCATCAGTATTTGTGCTTGGTTGCTTATATTCAAGGTCAAGCGGTGGGATTTAAATTGGGATATGCGCTTGATGATGGGGTGTTTTATTCATGGTTGGGTGGTGTGCTACCAAGATTTAGGCAGCAAGGGGTTGCTAAGCAATTATTGATGGCGCAAGAACATTGGGCAAAAACACAAGGGTATCATGTCATCAAAGTAAAAACCCGTAATTGCTATAAAGCGATGCTAATCATGCTGATTACTCATGGTTATCAAATTGAGGCACTAGAAGAAAAGCAGTGCTTGGCAGAGCATCGGATTTGTTTGATTAAATCGCTTGGAGGGCGTGATGGCATCTTATAAGCCTAGCTGTTCTTTGGCGGCGCTAAATGCACGAGCCGCGCTTTATCAAAAAATCCGTCAATTTTTTGCCAAGCGTCATGTTTTGGAGGTTGAAACGCCTATTTTGTCATATGCTGGCACAACAGATGTGCAATTGGCATCAGTATCTGTACAGCGTCATGTGTATGGACAATTGCAGACTCATTATTTGCAGACATCGCCAGAGTTTGCCATGAAACGCCTATTGGCAAGTGGTAGTGGGGCGATTTATCAGCTTTGTAAAGTCTTTCGTGATGATGAACATGGGCGCAAACACAACAGTGAATTTACCATGCTTGAGTGGTATCGTCCAGATTTTACGCTTGATGAGCTAAAAGCGGAGGTGGTTGAGCTATTGCATGAATGCGTCAATCCACAGCTTAAAGTGACAACCTTAAGCTACAAACACGCTTTTTGGCAGCAGCTGTCAATCAATCCTTTAACCGCTAGCACACAGGAGCTAAGAGATATTGCTAGGCAACATGGACTCATGCTGGATTTGGGCGATGAGCGTTTGGCGTATATGGATTTGTTGTTTTCACACTGTGTTGAGCCGACTTTGGGGCAAGAGGGCGTTGTGTTTTTGACTGATTTTCCAAAAGAATTGGCAAGTCTTGCCAAAACGCATCTTGATGAGGATAAAGAAGAGGTGGCATCGCGCTTTGAGGTGTATATCAATGGTCTTGAGCTTGCCAATGCGTATGATGAACTTGGTGATGCTGATATCCTAAGACAAAGATTTTTGCAGGATAATGCTGAACGTCAGCGCTTGGGTCTTGCGCCAATGCCTATAGATGAGCGCCTTTTGTCTGCTTTGCCTGATATGCCTGACTGCACAGGGATTGCCTTGGGGATTGACCGTTTATTGATGGTTATATTGGGTGCGGACAAGGTTGGTGATGTGATGAGTTTTACGGCGGAGATGGCATAAAGGAGGGCTAGCGCATTTGGGGTGTTTGAATGAGTGTTGTAATTTATGATAAATGCTAGGGAAATTTGACTTGTTTTTAGTATCATTAATAGTACAAATGTGGTGTTATTAAATAAATTGCCATGTACCTTTAGCAACATGGATTGTTGTAGGTCTACTTAGAGAGATTGTTATGTTACGGTTGACTGTCAAATACTTTGCATCAGCATTGATGATGCTCTTTGGTATTGGGTCTTTGGGTATCTACTATATATTAAGTTATGAGGTATGGTTGGATGGAGTGATTAATGATTGGCAGCGTGCGATAATCAAGGTATTTTTGCCACCTGTGTTTATGATGGTTATTACTGCCTATGCTGGTAGAGGGTGTGAGCACAAGCAAGTTAAAAAAACAGATGATAGATAAGTCTCTTTATACCCATTTAAAATAGGGTCTTAATTTGCTCACGTTATTGGCACGACTGTTACTATAGCCTGCTTTGAAGGATAAATAATGATAACTACTAGGGGGATGGGTTGATGATATGATGGGTTTTACGACAGAGATGGCTGAATATGTGCTAAGGTGTTCGAGGTGTTTGAATTGATTTTTTACAATTTATTACAAATTTGAGAGAAATTTGACTTGTTTTTTTTTTTTTTGTTTTTAGTATAATTATAAATGCGAACTAATTAGGAATTATTGTATCAATCAGAACTCGCATTTTTAATAAGGTTAAGTTATTGGAATTTTTCTTGGAGTAAATATTATGCCAATGTTTGTAAAAATTTTCTTAACTCTTTTTGTTGTGATAGCGTTGTTTGGATTGAGCCTTAAGGGTGGGCTGGAATGGTATGCCTTAACTTTGGCTGATGATAGTCCGTATCATCATTTGGTAGACAACTTTGATGGTTACTGGGATATTATATCAGGATCGCTATTAAGTGCACTTGCAATGACTGTACAATATTATGTAATTGATTGGTTTGTAAAAAAGCACAATAAATACCAAAAGATTGTGCATAATTAATTATGTATCATTTATATAAGGAGTTTGTTATGCGGTTACTAGATAATATAGAGATTGGCAAAGTATCTGGAGGTGCTATTAGGCAGTCTGATAAAGCTAGAGCTAGGCAGTGTGCTGCTGATATTGAAAGAGCTGGAGAGCTTGGTGCAAAATTTGGGGGCAGGATAGCTGGTAAGGCGGGCGAATGGGCGGGAGATCTTTTGGGTCAGATGGGCGGAATTAAAAGTAGTAAAGCCTGTCAAGATCAAATTAGATTGAGTCGCCAAAGAAACGATATTGATCGTATGCGCAATGGCGATACTTCAGAGCGTCAATTGGAACGTACTGGGGGCTGGGATAGCGATAGATAATTACCGTATCCTGTTTGGCTAATACACAAAAGCAAATTCTATCTAGGATTTGCTTTTCTTTGGAAAAAAATATGACTGATTTATTTCGCAAAGAAGTTTTGGAAGCCCAAAGGGTGCGCTGGACAGGTACAATTATTCTTACCCGTCCATTTGGTTCTGTTTTTTTGACCTTGTGTGCATTAGGCATGGGTCTTGTGTTGGTTGCCTTTGGAATCTGGGGTGAGTATACCAAACGTAGCACGGTCAAAGGACAGCTTGTGCCACAATCAGGATTGGTGCAGGCTTATACAACTGGTAATGGCGTTGTGATCGAAAAATATATTTATGAGGGCAAGGAGGTGAAAACAGGAGATATTTTGTACAAAATCTCCACCGCTCAATATAATAATGATGGTAATGTTCAAGAAGCCATCGCTAAAGAATTAAAATTTAAAACACAAATGATGGAGCATGAAATTAATCGTACCAAAAATGCCCACAAGCAAGAAATAAGAGCTATTTTGAATACCATTGATAGGCTTAATCAAGATAAAAATAAAGTTTATCACCAAATTGGTTTGCAACAAAATCAAGTTAATATTGCGCACAATAACCTTGAGCGTTATCAGATAGCCAAACAGAGTGAAGCGGTATCTGCTGAAGCGGTTAGTATCAAAGAAATGGAGTGGGCAACTCAAGTAGAAAGTCTAAATAATTTAGAAAGAGAAATAAAATCTTTAGACAAACAAATCCAAGAACAAAAAATAACCTTGGAGCGCATCAAGCAAGAGCATGAGATAACCTTGGCTCAATTTCATCGCAATCTATCTGATAACAACCAAGCTCACATTCAAAATAATAGCAATCAAACCATTGTTATACGTTCTAGTATTAATGGTGTAATTAGTGCTGATAATGCTCAAATGGGACAGTTTGTGGACACATCACAAGCTTTGGCAACAATTTTACCTAAAGATGATGAATTGGTGGCGCAGTTATACATCCCAAGCCGAGCCATTGGCTTTGTCAAATCAGGTGATATAGTGTTGTTGCGTTATCAGGCTTTTCCTTATCAAAAATTTGGTCATGCCAAGGCAGAGATTGTCTCTGTGGCAAAAACTGCATTGGCTGGACAAAGCTTACCGACTATTGGTACAGTATCTTTAACCGAGCAAGCAAACAACGAGCCTTTGTATATCGTACGTGCAAAATTAGAAAGGCAGCAAGTGAAAGCCTATGGACAAGATATATCATTACAGGCAGGCATGGTCTTAGAGGGAGATGTTTTACATGAAACACGCAAATTGTATGAATGGATATTAGAGCCACTTTATAGTATTACAGGTAAAATTTAAAGGAATAATTACGTGCGCTATTTGGATGACTTATCTTTTGGATTTACTCGTAGACTTCCTGTTATTTTGCAGACAGAAGAGGCGGAATGTGGTTTGGCGTGCATTGCAATAATTGCTTATTATCATGGATATCATTCTGATTTATTTAGTTTGCGTCAAAAATACCCTATTTCGCAAAAAGGAGTGACCTTACATACACTAATTAAAATAGCCAATCAATTAAAATTAACTGCTCGCCCTTTAAAATTAGAATTGGAAGAACTATCACAATTAAGATTGCCTTGTATTCTACATTGGGATATGAATCATTTTGTGGTTTTAAAAAGTGCCTCCAATAAAAAAGTCATCATTATAGATCCAGCGGTGGGACAGCGTATATTACAAATAAATGAAGTTTCTAAACATTTTACAGGTATCGCCTTGGAACTATGGGCAGATTCTGACTTTGAGAAAAAAGAATATAAAACCAATATTCGTATCTTTCGGTTATTTGGCGAAATTCGTGGATTGTATAAATCATTGAGTCAAGTTTTGGTCTTGGCATTGGTATTGGAGGTTTTTGCCTTAACTAGCCCATTTTTTATGCAATGGGTAATTGATCATGTGATTGTATCAGCGGATGCTAATTTATTAATAACTTTAGTTATTGGATTTGGTATTTTGATGTTATTAACTCAGTTAATTACATTATTGCAAACATGGATAGTAATGCACTTGTCTACAACCTTAAATGTACAATGGAAAGCCAATATTTTTCATCATTTAATTTATTTACCAAGTTCGTTTTTTCAAAAACGCCATTTGGGAGACATAATCTCTCGCTTTAACTCAATTAATAGCATTCAATCTACTTTAACCACTACTTTTTTGACGGCTATTTTAGATGGATTAATGACTATTTTTACTTTGGTATTAATGTTTTTCTATAGTCAAAAATTAGCATGGATTACTATAGGAGCTATGAGCATATATGCTTTATTGCGTTGGCTATGGTATGCTCCTTTGAGAAGATCTACAGAAGAAGAAATTATTCATGCTGCTAAGCAGGATACATATTTTATGGAAACTATGAGGGGTATACGAGCAATTAAGAGATATAATAAACAGGAGTATCGCCAAAGTACATGGTTGGCATTGTTTGTGGATCAGATTAATGCGGGATTGCGTACACAAAAATTGGGGCTTGTATTTGGTTTTATTAATGGACTGATTTTTGGTATCGAAAATCTTATTATTGTTTATTTGGGAGCAAATTTTGTTATAGAAGGTACATTTACGGTTGGAATATTGATGGCATTCATCGCTTACAAAAATCAATTTAGCAACCGTGTTGGTTCTTTGATTGAAAAGTTTGTTGAAGTAAAAATGTTGGGCTTGCATGGTGAGCGACTGGCGGATATTGTGTTAACCAAACCTGAAAAGATTAATTGTTTATCTATGGAGAATCAAAATCAAAAACTTAATTATGATATTGAAGTAAAAAATGTCAGCTTTCGTTATAGTGAAGATGAGCCTTGCATTTTAAATAATGTTAATTTTTATGTTAAAGAGAATACCTCGGTTGCTATTGTAGGGGCAACAGGAACTGGAAAAAGCACTTTAATGAGCTTGCTGATAGGGGAGTTGCAGCCACAAGCAGGTGAAATTAGAATAGCAGGAAAAATTATCAAAAACATCTCTGAACTAAATGCTCTCAATATGGTAGCCTATGTAACTCAAGATGATACTTTATTTACAGGATCATTAATGGAGAATATTAGTTTTTTTGATTATCAAGTGGATATAGCATGGGTTGAAGAATGTGCAAAAATGGCAGGAATACATGAAGAAATTATGGGAATGCCAATGGGTTATCAAACCTTGATAGGTGATATGGGAAGTGTTCTGTCAGGTGGGCAGAGGCAGCGCATCTTGATTGCTAGAGCTTTATACCGTAAGCCAAAAATATTATTTTTAGACGAGGCAACTAGCCACTTAAATGTAGAAAAGGAGCATGAAATCAATCAAATGATTCAGTCTCTAAATATTACAAGAGTTATGATTGCTCACCGACCTGAAACAATAGCGAGTGCGGATAGGGTAATTAATTTGGAAAATATTCAGGATATAAGTAAATAAGTTGTATGTGGATGTATAGTGTATACTATACCATACTGCCTTATCTGTGTTTGGGTATAATTTGCCTGTGGCGCGTCACCCAAAAGATATGCTGATAGCGCACAAGAATTGGTAAGTCGGCACGACTGTTACTATAGCCTGCTATAAAAGAAATGGGCAGAATAACTAAAGAATCTAATAGGACAACTTTGTGACAGCCAAAGTACCACTGTAATAATATAGTCCAAAAACAGTGTATTTGTAGTTGTGAGTACTGAAGATGTTAAGCCAAACAGTGCTCCAAAAAGTATTAAATTGATACCCAGTTTGTTTTTGGGTGTCACATATATACCATGATACCAAATAAGAGAATGGGTAAAAAATAAGCGGCATTGTTAATTTAAAATACATAATTTAAACTCCCATTCCATTTAGCAAACAGTAAATTGAGCGTATTTTCCATCATTTTCTTGCATTTAGAATAACATTTGGTTTTTCTCCTAAATCTTGCAGTAAAATGCCTAATAAG